>JBGSYX010000457.1:0-24400 GCA_041750735.1 Cyclobacteriaceae bacterium | reverse complement strand
TTCTTATCCAAAGTAAACCGTTATCAAAAGTGCAATACGCTTTGGTCTGATTACCAGTTGTTTATGCATCGTACTTTTTAATGCGACTTTTGATAACGATTTGAACCGGTATTACTTGGAGAGGTTCTTTAACCAAGTTTTAAGCCGGGAATCTTTTTCCCACAATCCTTCGTCACCAGAATTTGGGATGAAGTTGATATAAGCCGCTTCCAATGCTTCCCGTTTTTGTTTCGAGTCCGCCCGTGCGTATATTTCTGTTGTCTGTATGGATACATGTCCAAGCAAATCCCGTATGTAAACAAGATTAACTCCTGCTTGTAGGAGATGCATTGCCTTACTGTGCCTAAGCGTATGTGGTGATATCCTAGGGATTAGTTCCGGCTCTAACATACGGGCGATGCCGGCATAAATATTCAGTATGTAGGTTATGCCGGCAGTACTCAATCTCCCGCCACGGTTATTGGTAAACAGCGGGCGTTGGTTGTTAGCAGGGCTGTCAAGTGAGTTTTCCTTCATGTACGCCCGCAACAATGCAATCAGTCCGTTTTGTAAGGGTACGACCCGTTTTTTGTTCCCTTTTCCGTAAAGTGTGATACAAGAAGGCTTGTCCATACGCAAAGCGGAGGGGGAAAGATCGATGATCTCCTGTACCCTGGCGCCGCTGTCGTACATCAACGCAATAAGTGCCAAGTTTCTCCGTCCCGTCCTGTTACCGGTGGGGATCTGCGCCAACAGGAACTTGACAGCATCGACGGTAAGGTAGTTAACACTTCTTCTTTCCTGCCGTTTCACTTTGATTGACAGGATCTCCTGCCAACGCCCCATACGCTTGACATCCTCGTATTGCATGTATTTGAAGAATGAGTGCAGGGCAGCGAGGCGTTGGTTCCTGGTGGCGTTGCCGCATTGTTTGCTGGTTTGCAGCCAGTCCAGGAAGCGCAGGACCACATTTCTGTTAAGATGGTCAAGTAACAACGTGTCTGCCTTGATGTGTTCCTTTTCATCCATGAAGGCCAGTAAATGTGTAAATGTATTGCTGTACGACCTGATCGTGTTGATGCTTGCGCCACGTTCTCCGACGAGGTATTCGGAAAAAAACTTAGTCAGGTACTTTGCAAAGTCAGTCGTTTCCATGATCTACTTCAATGTAAGGGTTGCTTGGGAATACAAATGAGGTTACCGGGTATTCCATTCCGAGGATATCGGGATACATCTCGCGGGTCAGCCGTACATAGGTCTCTGTGCCTTTGAGTGATTTATGCCCCAGGAAGACCGACAGGATCGGCATAGCACAATACATATCCACCCCATCCCGCACCATTTTCATGAGGGAATGCACCGCTGTGGTGTGGCGGATGTCGTGAATCCTTGGTCCCTGGCCGTCCCCACGGCGGGGAATTCCGCATTGCACAAGTATTTCCCTGAACCAAAGGCGGACGGAACTTAGGCTTATCGGTTTACCCACTGTGGACACGAAAAAGAAAGCCGTTGGGGCCGATACTCCCTTGATGGGCATCCGATCACGATAAGCCCTATACTGGTTGAGTACCTCAAGCAGCGAGGAGCATATTGGAAGCAGCCGTTCCATCTGGTTTTTTGTTCGTTTAAGCAGTATGCGTTTGCGCAGGATGTCCACGTCTTCGTTTTTCAGGGAAACGGCTTCACCGATGCGCATTCCCGTGGAGTAAAGCAACCGGATCAAAGATGGCACCGCGATAAGCACACTTGTCATGCACCTGTACGGCAGGGTTAATCCATCGCTTGCCGCGAAGATACGTTCCATTTGTTCGTGTGAGAAAACATAGGGAATGAACGGGGGCCAGTTCTGCCTGGGGAGTCGGTGTATGTAGCACTCGTACCCCAGGTGGCAGAGGTAACGACTGAACTGCCGCATGATGGAGTGCTTGTCGTATAGCGTCCGGGCTTTGTCGTTGATTCGGGATTCACTCCATGCGGTGATTTGATCGCGTGTGATGTGCACTTCGGTGGCACCTGTAGCCAGGAAAAAACGGTCGAGCTCCGTAAATACATCCTGGAACTTGACAAGGCCGAAGCCCATCCGTTCCTTCATATCAAGGAAGCTGTTGAAATAGGGAGCAAAAACGCTCCTGTAGATAATTCTCCTACTCATAGAACATACCTCCCTTCTGCTCATAAAAGTCTTTCCCTACCAGTGGAACCTCAAGTACACAGCGCTGCAGATTATTAATGTCAATACGGATGTATTTCATCGTGGTCTGTGTGTTCGTGTGGCCAAGGGTTTCCGAGATAATGGGCAATGGGATACCGTTGCTCAGCAACCGGCTTGCCAGGGTGTGCCGCATCGCATGGGGACCGAACTTCCGGTTGCCTATATCCACCTTTGACGCCTTGACGATCCGGCTAATGGCGCCATTGATTATCAGACGGTTGATCGGGCGATACGGGGCGCTGGCGGAAAGGAATACGTTCGGCGCAAGCGATACCGGCCGTGCGTGTTGCAGGTAATTGATAATGGCATCACCGACATCGGAAAGCAAGGGAAGGTCAATTTCCCGTTTGGTCTTAGATTGAGTAAGCCGGATCAGGTTATTGTCCCAGTCCAGATTGACAAACTGCAGTCCGGCGATATCAGATGACCGGAAGCCCAGCCTAGTGGCCAGCAGGAGTATGGCGTAATCACGCTTGCCTACTGGGCTGGACCGGTCCACGGCGCTTTCTATCTGCTTGACCTCATCGGGGTCATAAACAGACGGTAATTTTTCACGCTTCGTAAGGTTGCCCCTGCCGATGACGTACTCGATATTCCTATCCACCAGTTTATGCGCATACAGGTAGCGGCAGAATAGGCGTGTCGTGTTCAGGAATTTATCCTTGCAGTTCTGCGAGGAGGCCAGGAAGGCAAGTACGTGCTCTTCGTTGATCCCGGATACTTGATGTACCGACTTCAGCAACAGGTGCTGGATAAAATAACTCAGTACTCGCTGATGTTCTCTGAGGGTGAGCATGTTCCGTCGAAGCTCCGCCTGGGACACAATAAAAGCTTTCGCGGCATCACCTATTTCCCCTGGAAGTTCATAGTGGACTCGGTGGACGATTCGCCTGCTGACCCTGCCATGGTTGAGAAAATCCGAAAGTACGGCTACACTGCGCCGGACAGCCCGTCTATAGGTGGGGCTATTAAAGGGAAGGGGCGAGTTAATAAAGTTTTCTCCCACTAGGGGACTGTAAATCGATATGGAGTGTTCCCGCATGAACTTCCCGATGCCGGTCTCCCATAACCTAAGGTAATCCCGAATCCGTGCTTCGGAATAACCGTCTTTCCTTAACCAGGCGACACATGCCTTGATAAGGGATTGAATGTCTTGTTCTGCCATCGCTTGTTATCGTTAATCAAGTGCTGAATTACACTTGGTTAACAGATAACAATGATTATCAAAAGAAGATTATCACAAGTTGTACTGTGAATCAGTCAGTTGCGGCGAAATAAGTAAGTTACTTCAAATAACGGTTTACTTTGGATAAGAATAAAGAGGCTGTATTCAAATCTTCATAATTATATCGCGCCAGTACATAGAAAGCGTTGTACTCAGCGAACACTAAAAGAAGGGGAATGTCAGTTTCACCAGGTAGTATGAAGTACCAGACATCGGCTCCAAATGACCAGTCTGACGAAAGTGTATCGGGAGCTGATGGCAAAGAATCAGTAGTCGCTTTTTGCGCATACACATTGAAAGTTAAAAGCGTTAGTATTATACTTATCTGGAAATTTCGCATAATAATTCTCCTAATACAAAGGTGATAATATCAAGGACTATCCCAAGTAAACCCATAATGATCCCGCCGCAGTTTGTAGTGTTCCGTAGGATCACTGAAAGCAATTTATGAAATCTTGAAGTCTCTGACTTCAAGACTACTCCCGAAATTCTACATCGATCAAGCCTTGCTCGCCACAATAATTCCTCGCTCTCGAATAGTTATCCTCAAGAGGCTATGACCATCCGCGACAGTTACCGACTTCAAAGCTAAGCAGGCTTATGCTTCATGAAAAAGCCCGGCAACTGCCAGGCTTTGTTTTCTTCATTTCATTTTCTCTTGGTTATACGCCGGATCACAGTTCCTGCTTTTCATTATCCGTCACAAGTCACAGACTTGCGCCATTTGCGGGGGTTAATCTATGAGAACTTGGCAATTATTAACGAACATGTAAATAAGGTTAGAATTGTGACTGCAATAACTAAATATACTTTGAAAGAATTTTTTATAAAATAATCATTTGCCACGTCATGACGACTCCTTTTAAAGAAAAGAGCTAAAAACATGATACTTATCAAATATAGTGCATTAAGAAAAAGTAATAAAAATGATATCAATACAACTGTAAAGAAGTTTATTAAACTCGGACTAACAATATAAAAAATGCAAAAAATGATTACCAATTGGAGAATCATAAAATAATTAAGTAATAAACACTTTCTATAAAGCCAAAGAATAGCTTCTTCCTTAGAGAGGCCCTCTGGCATTGAAAGAAGTCTATTTTTTTCAATTTTCATGTTCGAACTACTCATTCTGTCTGGCGCGCGTTTGGCGTAACGTAACGCGTGCCAGCAACTCACTACTCTCATGGTTTATATTTTCATCCTGAAGTGCAGCGGTTATGTTAAGCCTGGAGCTCACCATTGTAGAGATAGTTATTTCTCATCAATTATGGCCGACAGGATGCTCAGGTAGCCATTTCCCAGTGAAGTCCAGACCGGTCTGATAAATCCGCCATAGGCTGAGATATTGATGTAATTGCCCATGTAAATATCCGTGTTGGGCTCGAAGGGTTCACTGCTGATTTTTTCATTGATAAATGTAGCGCCTCCATCGGTCGACCTGGCGAGATACACATCCGTCATGTTGTCTTCATGATTACGCCGGTCATAAAACACCACGTAAATGTTACCACTGACAGGGTCCACAGCCATCCAGCTATAGCATTGATGCTTTCCCATTACTGATTCAGGATCGTCATTTACCTTTTGTGGGGCATACCATGTTTCACCTTTGTCGGTCGATTTGGATATCCAAACGTCTGTGTTTTGCTCGCCGTTGCGTTGATCCGACCAGCAGACATAGATGTTGCCGTGATTTGACCCATAACTTAGGTCGCAACCTATTACAGGTAGTCCACTGGCCTTGCCAAATCCCGAAACATTCATGCGCCAACCGCCTGGCTGGTCGGCAACTTCAATATCTTGTTTTAGCCAGGTTACGCCGCCATCGGTAGATCTGTCAAAGTAAATTTTACTATTATACGCCCACGCCACGTACACATCCTGATCAGGTCCTGCTGAGGGGATAGCGCCAAACGGAGCCGATGTCTCATCGGAGCAGTTACCGCCGAACTGGTTTATTCTGATAGGTGGCAGCCAATTTTTTCCGCGGTCATCCGTAAACGACACCATAACATGGGAGCTGTCCAGAGGATTTGATGAATTATAATTGTCGTATTGGGTCCATGTAACGTAAATACGGCCTGAGTTCTCATCGAATGTCGCCCATGGTTTTTCATGTTTTTTTGGATTGCTTAAACCTATAGAAGAACCACCATTCCAGCTTGTGCCGTTTGAAGATCGCTGGCAAACTATCCGATCCATGACCATATCGCCCTGCCAACCATTTTTCTGAGGATCGCTGAGATGGAAATAGTAAAAATACCCATCCCGGTCGGCTATGACGCAAGGATCACCAAAGTCGCCATATGTTGATTTTATACTATTGGATGACCAGGATTTGCCAAAATCCCTGGAAAGAAAAACTTTATTGTGACCCGTCTTTGTGGCGCTCGTCTGCATGGTTTTTTCATTGAAAAAACTTACCATCATCATGTTTGGGGTTTTGTTACTTATGCAAATCGTTGGCTCAAAAGGCCCGACACCATTGACCTTATCCTTGGCTATAGTGACGATGGGGTACTGTCCGTATGCTGCCACGGTTAAAAGAAGTAGAAAGACTAGTGTAAGAGAATTACGGCGCAGAATCATTTTCTGAAAATTAGATGCATATCGACATGTAAAATACAAAAATCCACAAACTATGTGAATTGTTTCGACTGAATGAAACCCTTTCTAAAACAAATGGCAAAATGGGTCTAAGAATGCAAATGTGAATTGTATAATATTCCGGGAAGGTCAGAGAATAACAGGACAGCCCATGACTGGCACTTTTATTTATTTCATTAACTTATGCGCCGACAATGTAATACACCCATTTTTTTGAACCATTATGAAAAAGAAAGGTATAATCGCCTGGTTGGATTCGGTGAATGTATACGAACACGAACCAATACCCCAATCTAAACTCAACGGCCTTGCTTTTTATACGATTTAGTGTTTTGGTTAAAAGTGATTTATCCAAAGTGGCCTTGATACCACAGAAAAGACGAATACCGAACAATGCTAATTTTGGTGTTTTAATTATAAAATAAAGATATATCCTTATGGAAGCTATTTTAGGAATTCTATTTCATTCTATCGGCGGCGGGGCATCAGGTAGTTGGTACATGCCCTACAACTGGGTGCAAAAGTGGCGTTGGGAAATTTACTGGATTGCCGGTGGAATTTTTTCCTGGCTCATTATGCCGTTCATTGCGGTATTGTTGACCATTCCCAACTGGGTAGGGATTTTACAGGTCACCGACATCAGCATTATTCGCAACACCTATATAATGGGATTGCTGTGGGGAATCGGAGGACTCACATACGGATTGGCCATCCGCTTTCTTGGTATGTCGCTGGGCAATTCTGTTTTATTGGGTATTACCTCCGTAGTAGGATCTCTGGGGCTTCCCATTTTGCGCAATATTGCTGGAATCAATGAATACATTCCGAAGGGACTTTCATTTACTGACTTATTTAGTAGCAATGGGGGGCAAATCGTATTGTTTGGCATTCTCATATTACTGGCCGGCATTATCCTTTCAGGTCGTGCTGGAATCAAAAAGGATAAAGATATTGGTCATGTGAAAGAAGGAGTAAACAACGAGTTCAGACTGTCGAAAGGGTTGATAATTGCGGTTGTTTCTGGCATATTAAGTGCTTTCTTCAGTTTTGGAATTGATGCTGGTAAAGAAATGGCTGTCGAGGTGCGCAATTTGGCTATAGCAGAAGGTTACCCGTTTTTGGCCGGGGAAGGAAGCGATTTAAAATACCTGTTCGAAAACAACATTATCTTTTTCGTTATTCTTTGGGGCGGTCTTACGACCAATCTGATATGGACAATTGGGCTTATCCTAAAAAATAAAACCGGCAGGGACTTCATTGATATCAAAACGCCACTGGTACGTAATTATTTGTTCTGCGCACTTGCTGGGACTACGTGGTTCCTGCAATTTTTCTTCTACGGGATGGGTGAAACCAAAATTGGCAATGGCGCCAGCTCATGGACCTTGCACATGGCTACAATCATTCTCACGGCCAACCTGTGGGGTTTTTATCGCAAAGAGTGGAAGGGTGTTTCTAGGAAAACCCTCAACACTATTTTACTGGGAATCGGGCTGATTTTGCTTTCAGTACTCGTTATCGGAATCGCCAAATGGCTGTATCCTGAACTTAATGCTCTTGGATAATGGCTGTTACGGTTGTGTGACTACATGGTTAAATAGCAATTCCTGAATTCTTAATACAATTGATCATTTATTCATGGAATCCTGAAACGTGCTGCGAAGGCTAATTAATAGATGCTTTGCAACCTTTGAGTCCTTTTTCAAGTGGTTCGCGTTTGATGTTATAGCCGATGAACACGATCTTTGTCAGCCTGATTTCATCCTTCATCCATGGATTGCCGATTTCGATCTTGCTATTGGAACGCACACTTTGCAAAATTACCTTATGGGTTTCCCGGTGAATATTTAAAATTCCCTTGATCCTGTATATCTGGTAGCCGCTTAGAAAAAGCAGGGTGTTGATCCAATGTTCAAATTTTTCAGGAATTAATGGTTCTGCAAATTCAAAGGAATGTGCCGTCAGGTCATGGTGGTGATGATGTGGCCGCGGCATCAGCAACCGGCTTTCAAGAACCAAACTGTCATAAGCCTTGAGGTTGAGGAGATTGGTTTCACACCGACCAAAGGAAGATTCGACAATTTTTGCATCGGCATTTAATTGTGTTAATGCCTGTTTTGTTTCTGTAAGATGTGCTTCATTCACCAGATCTGTTTTATTCAGGAGTATGACATCGGCAAACGACACTTGCCGCACGGCTTCACCCCGTTCCCGGAGATTTCGCGCAATATCACGGGCATCGGCCAGGCAGATAGTCCCATCAAGTACATATTTCGATTCCTTTCCGGTTCCCAAAAATGCGGCGGCTACGGCATCGGGCTCGGCAATACCGGTGGTTTCGATGAGCAGATGATCAAACGTATATTCCGGAGACGATAGTTTCAGTAAAAGTTGGCCGAGTTCTTCATTGAGCGAGCAGCATATGCATCCGCTGGACATTTCAAAAATTCCGTCTTTAGCATTGATCACCAATTCCTGGTCGATGGGAATATCCCCGAATTCATTTTCGATAATGGCAAATTTTTTTTCACGATTATCAGCAATGAGTCTGTTGAGCAGTGTGGTTTTTCCCGAACCGAGAAAACCCGTGATTATGGTAACGGGTACTTTATTCTTATTCATGACGGTGTTCTTTGGGAGGCACCGGGTCCCATCCGCTGCCACCCCATGGATGACAGCGCGAAATTCGCTTTAAGCCCATGGTCAGGCCCTTGAAAGGTCCGTGGATCCGAAGTGCATCGATCATGTATTGCGAGCAGGAAGGGGTATAGCGGCATGAACTCGGCAGCAGAGGGGATATGGCGCCCTGGTAAAATTTTACCAAGCCGATAAGGATATACGAGAAGATCTTTTTCAATTTGTTCGCTATAGCGAATTATAGATCAAATATACCGGTTTTTAGGTAGGGCAGGAAATCAGCCGTAAGCATTTAGGACGCGGATATCTGTAGTTGAAAAACAAATACGTATTGAGGGTGTTTATAATCGTAATCATAGCTGTGATAATCAATAATCCTTATTTTTGTTAATGTTGTATCAAAATAGCGTGGCCGCATGTTGACACCGGAAAAGTACGAAGCTATTAGAACTATCTTCAAACAATATCTTGAGGACAAGGACCTGAGAAAAACCCCTGAGCGTTTTGCTATTCTGGAAGAAATCTACACCCATGAAGGACATTTTGATGTGGAATCCCTTTACATCAATATGAAAAATAAAAACTATCGCGTAAGCAGAGCCACGGTGTATAATACGCTCGATCTGCTCCTGGAGTGTGACCTGGTAAAAAAGCACCAGTTTGGCAAAAACCTATCGCTCTACGAGAAATCACATGGATTTCATCAACACGATCATGTGATCTGTACCGATGGCCAGATTTATGAATTCTGTGATCCGCGAATCATGGAAATACAAAAGCTTGTTGAGGAAACCTTTGGGGTCACCGTGACGAGCCATACACTGTATTTCTACGGCAATAAAAGCAAGGGAATATCAAAGCCCTGAAACGCCTTTATCCATTCTTCTCTTCAATCAGCGATCCATAATCGGACCCGGTAATATAATGCTCCAGGCTGTCGATCGTGGTCTTTTGCTCATTGATAATCTTATAGACGATATCGCCAATGGAGACGATACCCATAAGTTTCCCTTCTTCCACAACGGGTAAATGGCGGTGGCGTTTTTTAGTCATGATGTTGAGACAATCCCATACCGTATTGCTACTGCGAATAGACTGCACTTTCGGATTCATGAATTTATTGATCAGTGAGTTTCTGGATATTTTGCCCTTTTCGGCTACTTTCCGAACATAGTCCCTTTCTGAGAATATGCCAAGTATTTTTTGCTGATCATCTGTCACGAGCAAGGCTCCCACGTCGTGTTTTGCGAGTAGTCCGAGGGCAGTGAAAACGGTATCATGTTCCTTAACGGTAATTACATCATGACCCTTTGTTGCGAGGATAGCGGCTATTTCAGTATTCATATCGATGAGGTTTTATATGAAAAAAATTTCCAGATACAAGGGTTAATAATCGGAGGCAAGGTAATTTAATAAAATCCGAGGACTTTTCCTCATCAAAACGGGTTTTTCGAAGTAGGTCTATCTGAGATTCATGGATTTCGGTGTATATTCAATTCAAACAAATAATTCACTTTCTAACTCACGCAGTACAAAATGCACGAAGTTTCCATAGCGATGAACATCCTTCAAATCATAGAGGAAGAGCTTTCAAGGCACCCCGGGAAAGTTGTTGCAAAGGTGAATTTGCAAATTGGTGTTCTTTCGGGTGTGGTGCCGGGTAGCCTGCTGTTTGCTTTGGAAGCATCTAAGCAATCCGGCTTCCTTAAAAATGCCGAAATATCCATAGACCACCAGGAGGCTGTGGCGAGCTGTCCTGAATGTGGAAATAAGTTTAAAACGGAAGACTATTTTGGCGTATGTCCCCAATGCGGAAACAGCCACTACGACATCATTTCCGGACGTGAACTACTTATCAAATCCATAACGCTTGTTTGATTCCTTTTCTCCCGATTCAGGGCTTTGTATCATAGGTTTTTAAAGAACCGCCATATTTCTTCGCTGGCATCAAAGTCACGTGCCGTTTTACCGATTTCCTTTTCCGAAAGGTGCTGCCTCCCCCCGGGCCATGTATGGCCGCCATTGTTTATAGTAATTAGCACCGCCTTGTTTCCTTGTTTGCAGCCGCTGTATGTGATTTTTTCTGAACGAGTTTCATCGAAAGTATCTGTATTTGGAACATCGCGAGTGGTGGTCTTTGGTGTGCAATTATTTTCCTTTAACCAGAAATTGATGGTCTCTTCACTGGATAGCACACTGCCTTGGGATTGTCCATTTGAAATAACTTGTCCTCCGCCAAAAGGCATAATCGGATCTTCAGTTCCATTAATCAGCATGAGTGAACTAGAAGTGTCCATAGCGCAATCAACCAGCTGATCCAAAGCCAAAGAAGCGGCTACTGCGGTAAATCCCTTTATTCGCCCAGGCAACTCACAAGCCAGACGCAACGCCATAAGCCCGCCATTGGAGTATCCTGCCACGAATATGTACTGACGATCCACTTTGAAGCTGTCGATGGCAAAATCGATGGTTTTTTCAAGGAAGCCCACATCGTCGATATCTTCATAATGCGACAGCGAAATACTGTCCATGCGGCCATCGTTCCAGTATTCGTTCAAGGCTTCAGGATAGCCAACAATAAAGTTGTCCTGATCAGAGATCTTATTGAATTCACGTTTGGTGATGGCGGCGATGTTTTTTGCAGAGCCCTCCCCTGCATGGAGCACCAGCACTAGGCTACGATTTTTGCGCTTCAACCGCTTTGGAATATGGAAGTTTACAGTTCTGATTCGATTATCATGGCCAATCTGTATCTCCCTGGCACCGGGAGCGATATCAGTGGGTATGGTTGTACATGAAAAACTCAGCGCTAGAGTTATGAGAAAGGCGAAGAATAATAAAGTTTTCAATGTTGAATAAACCATGTTAAGAAGCCATTAATGACCATCAAGATAGGTGAAAACGGGGCGAGTTCAAATACTCCCCGAGAATTGGAATTTCAATTAAATATATTGTCCTGAATACAACGGTTTTCGCCAGCTTTTAAATGTTGTTCTGAATCAGACCGTGTGCTATTTGCGTGGAATGGGCACTTGATTTATTCACAATTTTGTCTATTTTCGTACTGAATTTTTTTCAATTGTCGGTATAGTTTTTTGTTCACAGACGACTCTTCCATTTTCACACAGTAAAAACAAACTGACAATGGTCTTTTTTAAATAGAGCTATACTATGAAGCAGCTATTTTTTATTTCCATTTTGCTGGGTTTTGGGATTCAATCATTTTCCCAGTCAGAATACCGCGAAGGATATGTGATCACGCTTCAGCGCGATACCATTAAGGGGTTCATTAATGTTTCAAACCCAAATGCATGTGTATTTAAACGAAGCTATACAGATCCAGATCAAATTACCTATTTACCTGATGACATTCAGGGATATGGATATCCCAAACATTTCATAGCATCCAGACCAGTATCAACCAAAGATGGTAAGGAAATACGAGCCTTTGTGGACTGCCTTCTAAAAGGTGATGCCACATTATATCAGTATCTGAATTCATTTTATATCGAAAAAACCGACACGCTGTTTCTAGCGCTTAGTAAGACATCCGTCTCTGGTGCGAGTGCTGAATCGTCTGATAACGCGCGAATATCCACAGCAGGTAATTATGTGGGTATACTTTCGTATTTGTTTATGGACTGCCAGGAGATTCGGCAAAAGATATCAACTACCAAGTACACAAGAAGTAGTCTCACATCAATTGTAAAAGATTACAATCAATGCAAATTGAAGGATTTTGTTCAATATGAATCCGGCCAGCCTTCAATAAAGGTACAAATGGGATTGTTTGCGGGTGTAAATTTTAATGCTCTTAAAATGCAAACGAACGATGCCAACAATGATTTTTTACTTTCAGAACCCACCTATTATTCTCACTCAGTTTTGTTCGGCGCCGATGTCAGGCTTTCCTGGCCAAGGGGGACCAATAAATTTGCTCTTACTGCCGGTGCTTTGTATTTGTCCAGTGATTTTGAAATAGATGAAACCATACACAATAGTATTGGAACTGATGTGTACCATGGTACTATAAAAACATCTGAACTGAAGATTCCCATTGGTGTGAATTATGTCTTATCAAATAAAGGAATCAAGCCATATATAAGTGGAGGATTTTCAATGAGCTTTATTCTGCAAAACAGCGCTGATTTCAGTCGATTCCATGATGATGACTATGGCGAAGACTACACCGATGTATATGAACTCTTCCAATTTATTCCAATGGTTCCGCCTAATGGTTGGTTCGGATTGGGTATAAGCACCCACCTATCAGAAAAGCTTGATGGTTTTTTTGAAATGCGGTATGAAACACCATCGAACATTTCCAATTCAGACAATGTGTCCACCAAATACTCGCATATTTTTCTTTTGGCAGGAATCAGATTTAAATAAGAAGTACTTACATGAATTAAGGCCATATGAAAGGAATCATACAAAAGGCTGCCCTCGCGATACTTTTGGTGGCGGCGCATTGTCAGGCTTTTGCCCAGTCTGAATACAGCGAAGGCTATGTGATAAAGCAGGAGGGCGACACAATATGGGGCTTTGTGAACCTTGCGAAAAAATCAGTGTGCCATTATAAACTCCAGAAAAGCGATAGAAACCATATGGCCTACCAGCCTGGAGAAATCATGGGTTTTGGTTTGTCTGAAGGCCGATATTATGAAAGTCGGGTTGTAAAGGAAGATCCAAAAAGTGAGCAGGAAACGACAGTCTTTATGGAATGTCTTGTTAGAGGCAAAGCGTCGATTTATACTTACAAGGGGAGGTATTTTACCGAGAAAGCCGATACCACGCGTTTTGAGCTAATCCAGACCAAGGACAAAGTGGAAAAAGAGGAAAGCCGTGACAAATATTTCGAGAACAAAAGATATGTGGGTATTTTGAATTACCTGTTACGAGATTGTTCCGGGCTTAGCCAGGATATTCAAAGTGTAAAACTTTCCCCCAGGGATCTGACGACTCTTTTTACGGAATATAATAAATGCATCTCCTCTCCTTACATCCAATATCAAGAGCATGTGCCGTGGGTGATCACTAAAGTAAGTGTATATGGCGGTGTCATACGATCTTCCGTGAAATTTACTTATGACGGGGAGGCATTATTTGGATCCCCTTTTCAGTCCACCTCAGGAATCATTGGTGCCACTGCCTTTTTTTCCTGGCCGCGCAGCATCGACCGTTTATCCATGAGCCTGGGGTTGATGTACTTTTCTACCAACTTTCAGATCGCTGATATCTATGAATACCGACAAGGTATGGCTTATTCAGAAGGCGTCATCAGGACGAATGAGCTCAAGGTTCCATGGGGATTGCACTACACCTTTTCCAAAAGGAAGATGGCCCCGATGATCGGAGCAGGCATCGCCGCAAGCTATATGCTCTCTAACAGTACTGAGTTTTCGTGGGAATATGAAAATGGCGGGGAGGTAGAAACCCGGTACTACGATCTGTTTCAGCCGGATAAAATCAATACGAATTATTGGGCAAGTGCTGGCGCCACATACAAAGTGAAAAAGGACCTCGAAGCAATGATTGAGCTTCGGTATGACGGTCCGGCAAATATCGCCGGAGATTATGGTTTTCAAGTGAATTATACACACGTCAGTGTATTGGTCGGCATCAGGTTTAAATAGCATAAGAAGAAAGGAGATGAACTTAGAAATAAAAATATCGGGAAAACAAATCGTTGCATTGACGTTCAGTGTTTGCCTTGGGCTCTTTTTACTGATCGTCGGTTGCGAAAAGGAAAAGGTAGTGCCGCGTGAATTTCCCAAGCTTCGCACAATGGAAGTTTCAGGGATAAATGCAGACGGAGCCTTGTTTGAAGGGATAATCGAAAAAGAAGGCAGCGAGGAAATCATTGACTGGGGTTTCGTGTGGGATATCAACCAAAATCCAAAAATTGAGGCGGCTGAATATCATATAGAAAAGTATACCATTGGTCAAAAGACCTTGCAAAATGATGTGCTATCCACCCTGGTAGCGGGGGAGAACTATTTTGTAAAATTCTTTGCTCGGACGTCCTCCTATATCGTTTATGGCGATGAAGTTGTGTTTGAGAGTTTGGGAAGTAGGGGGCCGGAGATCAAAGACTTTAGTCCTGAAGTTGGCAGTATTGGAGACACGGTAACTATTCGAGGTGTGCACTTCAGCAACCAGCCAACAAGTAATTTGGTAAGTTTCGACACTGCACAGGCGATGGTAATTGATGTGGCCGATAGTCTCCTCACTGTGGTTGTTCCACCAAAACTTGCTGCCAATGCCTCGAAGATTGCAGTTAAAGTGGGAGATAAAACCACTGTTTCTGCCGCCAGTTTCGGCCTCGTTGGTCCGGCAATTTCGCGGTTCTATCCAACCATCGGTACTGTTGGGGATACAGTGATTATCGAAGGTGAATATCTCGGGCAGGCCGGGAATGAGACGGAAGTTATGTTCAATACTTTCAAAGCCACTGTTATCGAACAAACCAGCGAGAAACTGAAAGTCCTTGTTCCGGAGGTGGCGGCAGCCAAAAACTTCCAAATTAAGGTACAAACAGGTGCCATATATGCAATTTCAATGGAACAGTTTTCGCTGAGCAAACCAACTATTTCCATTGTTTCACCCTCAATAACAAAAATTGGCAGTGAACTGGAAATTTCAGGGCAAAATTTCAGTCTTATCCCAGCAGCAAATAAAGTTACGATTGACAAGGTAGAATGCCGGGTGACAGCATCCACGAAAAACAAGCTTGAAATAATTGTTCCGGAACATGCTATGGGTAACAATGGCGTTTATTACACCCCTCGTCCGCCCTCGAGCCTTTATCTTACCATAGCTGGGGTTGCCAGCGAAGAAAACAAGTCATTTACATATCTTACCCCAACAATATCTGAGATTGTTCCAAGAAGTTTAACATTCCTCGATACTCTAACCGTTAAAGGGAGTAATTTTTCTCATTTTAAGCACGAGTTGTCGGTGAAGATAAATGGTATTCCCTTGAATATTGTTGATCTTACCGATCAGCAATTCCGTATAGTAATCCCTGCCACAAATCTTGGGATTGGATCAACTGTAATTTCCACCCAATACTACCAGGGTGATCTATTATATAATCTCAAATCTCCTGAGATCACAAGTATAACACCCCAAACCGTTACCTACGATGACGAACTGACTATAAAAGGAAATTTCTTCAATCCGAACCTGAGCCAGAACAAAGTGGAGTTGTATAATCAGCCGGTACCTGTTATATCTGCTACATTACATGAATTGGTTGTGAGAATACCAAGAGACGTTACTACCAATAATGGTGAAATCGCTGTAGCTGTAAATACCAGCGATGGTTTACACTTTAGAGCCGAAGCCAGCAATCAACTTTTCCTTGAAAGACCGGTGATTTTTTCAGTGAATCCGCTTTCAATAGATAAGGATAATCCAAGGATTACCGTTCAGGGCAAAGGGTTCAACCCAGATCCGGTGCACATGAAACTGAGTTTTTGGGGTGAATTTTTCAGGATCATCTCTGCTGACAGAGGGCAGATTGTCGGGGAATTTCCTTTTGAAAAATATTCATTCTCAAATTCTCAAAATAGTTGGAAAGGCCAGATCGATTTACTGTGTGGAGGGATGTGGGCCTCATCTTCTCAGGAGTTATTAATTTCCTTTCCATCCCCATGGAAAAAGAAAGATGATTTTCCTTTGATGGGGGTTTTATATGCGGCAACATTCACCCTCGACGGCAAAGGGTATGTTGTTGGCGGGCAAAGACCGCTTGGACACGCCGATCATAATGATGTTTGGATGTATGACCCGCTGTCTGACAATTGGGAAAAAAGGGCAGACTTTCCCGGCGAAGAGCGTTCACGTGCGTTTGGCGTTTCGGAAAATACTACGGCATATGTAGGTTTTGGCTTTGCTGCAAGTCAATATTATAAAAAAGATATTTGGAGGTACGATGCCGCTAATGACCTCTGGACGGAGTTACCGGAATTTCCGGGAGAAGAAAGACTCGGCGCCATTGCCGTTCTGTCGGGTGGCATTTTATATGTTGGTGGCGGTCACGGTTATTCCGAGGATGCGCTCAAGGACTTTTGGAGCTATGATCCATCAGTTAATCAATGGGTCAGAATGGCTGATATACCCTATTTTCAAAATGAACTGAGAACGCTCTCGTTAGGGACTATGGCAAACAATAATTACACCTACTGTGCAATTTCGAGCGTGAAACAGACTGCGGAAAATGCCTGGGAGAGTTATTCTTGTTTGTTGATTTATGACCGCATAAA
The DNA here is from genome assembly GCA_041750735.1 of Cyclobacteriaceae bacterium. Taxonomy (GTDB): domain Bacteria; phylum Bacteroidota; class Bacteroidia; order Cytophagales; family Cyclobacteriaceae; genus JAAUQL01. Next base: position 7,467 of record JBGSYX010000457.1, on the reverse strand, counting down.
TAAAGCGTGGAGCAAAAACCCATATTCAGAGGTATCCGGTTTAACTCCGAATTGTCAGATAGGAGCTGACTGGTACTTTATTCAATACCAGGTTAAAACCTTTAATACTATAAAAAATCCTCCCTGGAAAGATATATCCGGTTGGCCCGGTAAGGATCCCGGTGCGGGTGTCGCATTTTCCATCAATGGAAAACTGTACGGTGGGTTGGGCTATTATAATGATTTCTGGGAACTCGACCCCTCCAAACTTCCATAAAACATATCAATAAGTATGAAGACAAATCTGGTTTTCTGGAAATTTTTCAAGCAATCAATATGGCTTAAGGGACTTTTTGCCCTCTCCTTTTCCGGCCTCTGCCTATTGATAGCCTGCAAGGATGACACCATTTCGCCTGATGTACCGATCGTCGTGGTCGGCGAAGTAACTGATATAAATACGGAGGGCGCCACCTTTCACGGGCAGATCATCAATGAAGGAAGGGGATTCAATGAGGTGGGATTTGTTTGGGATGAATCGGCGTCACCAGCCTATGCATCTTCAAGAAAAGTGGTACCGGCAGAAAAGGGCATCCGCCACTTCAGCGCCCGCATTTCGGCTGATCACCAATCTGGAAAAGGATATACCGTAAAAGCCTACCTGAAAACCGGTGATAAGTTTACCTTCAGCAACGCTGTGAAGTTTACCAGCAAGGGCAGCCTGCCGCCTGTCATCGACGACTTTAGCCCGAAGAGCGGGTTGCGGAATACGGAGGTGACGATTTATGGTAAAAACTTTAGCAATGTAGCATCTCATATCAGCGTTAAAATCGGGGAAATCACCGTGCCTGTGACGGCCTGCAACGATTCAATTATCACAGTAAAAATCCCACAAAATGTCTATACGTCCGGGACAGTAAAAATCACCGTCAGCGTACTTGGGAAAAGTACAACTTCGATTGATAATTTTGATTTCGGAGGCGTCGTTATCGACCATTTCTCACCAAAATCCACATCCTGTTATAGTAGAATTACAATCTATGGTAAAAACTTTGAAATAGAAGATTACACATACGTATATTTTCGACTTAAATCTGATATCTACAATAGTGGTAGTTATGGCGAGATCTTACAACTTTCCGATGCGGAAATTGAAGTGAAGGTACCTGAGCTTAGTTATGGTGCCGAATACTTTATTGAGGTTCAGGTAGGACAGTATAGAGTTACCGCATTAGAATTATTCTCCTTGTCAAAGCCCGTTATATCAGATGTCTCACCGCTTTCAGTATTTCCTTATGATACTTTAGTAATTACTGGCAAGTATTTTACAGTGAATAATTCGAGTGTTTTTCTCGGAAATGAGTATTTACCAATAATCACCCAAACGGATACCATAATAAAGGTAATAGCTCCAATAATTGTTCCAGGTACGTATTCGGTTGAAGTTCGGACGGGCTGCGATTACCGTGTAACTTATGCAAAAACGGTGGAGGTTTTGAGTCAGTGGAAATCATTAACCAATATTCCAATTCCAGCCAGGCTTAATCCTATTTGCCTTACCATTGGCGATAAAATTTTTATCGGACTTGGAATGGAGCAAGGCACAGATATATGTCTGCGCGATTTATGGGAGTACAACACGATTACTAATTATTGGACTAGAATGCCCGATTTTCCTGATGTTGGAAGATCCTATGTTGCTGCTGTTGTTCATCAGAACAAAATTTTCATCGGTGGGGGGATTGCACCGTATGGGGGAGGAGGCACCGATAATTTTTGGTTATTTGATCCTGTGACAAAAAGTTGGAATAAGGGTAATTATGGTCCATGTAGTTGGAGGAGACAAACAATTGCTTTTTCGTTAAACGACAGATTGTATTCAGGTCTGGGGTGTACTGGTTATCAGTTTCATACTGATTTTTACGAGTATATTCAGCCGGATAGTTCATGGGTTGGAGAAACGAATTACCTTGGTGAATTAGCCCCGATGGGAACTTCTACATTTACGTTGAATTCGACTGGATATTATGTATTTACCAAGTACTATGGATACACTAGCCGTCTTTATGAATTTAATATGATTTCAAAGTGGCAAGATTTAGGCGATTTGGGGATGACTGTTTTTGGTTCTTATCACGATTATGATGATTTAGTTTTTTACCATCAACCACTCACTACTACAGAATCACCTTTATCTATAATTGATACAAATACCTGGACGATTAGAAAGAGTTTACCACTTACACCCTATTATTGGGATCATTCCACTTTTTTTGGGGCAATAGTCAATGACCGCCTTTACATCGGTTTTGGACAAGGCATTAACATCAACATATTATACCTCGACCTCAACGACTACAAATGAAAAAGCTCGTATATACCCTGATCATCCTTCTGGGATTTGAAAATATGCTTCATGCCCAGTACCTGCTACATAACAAGTTGATCGTTGATGTCACCGCGCAATACAGTCTTCCCTTTGGGCCAAGTACCACCAACTTCGAAGGTGCAGAACTTCCAGGTCTGCTCGGCAATATGAGTGGCGGTACAGGAGTTTCGTGGTCATCGAAATACCGGCCAAAAAAGGGAATTGGCGCAGCCTTGTCCGTCACGTCAACACAGTTTGACCAATGGACTTCCCCCAACTCCTCCGATCTGTTTGAAGATGCTTCGTTCTTCCAGGTGTCGTTCAGGCCCGGTATTATGTTTTCAACACCTTATACTAAAACTGGTCGCTACAACAGGTTGGCACTCTTTGCAGTGGTTGGCCCGGCCATCGGTATGACGGATGTTACCTTTGGCGAGGCGTTTAGCTGGTACGGGTCCAATGAAACAAATGAAGTAAGTTCAAGTGGAACACATATTGGTGCATTCGCGGACTGCTCAATCAATTACGGCATCAGCCGCAGCATCAACCTGCACGCTGACGTCGGCTATAGCCACTATTTTCGGGGATCAGAATTGTATGAGAGCAGTTATGGCATTCTCTACTTTGGTGCGGGTATTGGTATCAGGTTTATGGTCGATAAGAATTTTTTGTATGAATAGATTTCACTTTTTTATGTGCGCCTTACTGGCGACGACGACATCCTGGGCGCAGGCCCCAAAGGTCGAATTCCTCAATGAAAACAAGGACATTATTTACGATATTGATATAGCAGATAGTACTCGGTTGGTAGCTCTGGCAGCTGACTATATCGCTACATGGGATTTAAGCACAAAATCCATTGTTCATAAATACAATACCCCAGGGGCGAATCTCACCTGCCTGGATGTATCTGGCCATGGAGAAATGACGCTTTTCGGCAATAAGCAAGGAGATGTGAGAGTTATCGGTACAACGACCGACGAGCCGATTCTAAAAAAGTCTTATTCCGGATCCGGAGCAGCTACCGACGTGAAATTCAATTCATCGGATTCTTTGGCAGCTGCTACGTTTTATTCAGGTTTTTTTGCAGTCATTGATTTGACTACAAAGAACGTCTGGGAATATAATATACCCGTCGGCCATGCAACCGCTTGTGGATTCAGCGCAAACAGTAAGTTTCTCGCTGTGGGCGATGATAGTGGCTTTGTACGAATTTTTAGCCTTGAGTCTCACAACAGGGTCAATGAGTACCAGCTGGGAAAGTCACTCATTAAAGAAATCATATGGACAGATGAAGACACGAAAATTATTACTGCAGCCCAGAACGGTAATATACAGTCCTGTCACAATCCTTCTATTTCGGGCCAGCAATCTGTTTCGAGACAAATCCGGAATTCGGGTACCATCGGCGGCGCAGGATATATACCGGAAACCAAGTCCACCTATACTTGTACACTGGAGGGGACTTTGAGGATCAATTTCGATCTGGGCACTTATAAGTTCAGGGAGGCTGTGGCAATGCACAGTGTTTGCACACTCCCCAAGACAGATATTTATACGACACTTGCTGTGGCCACAAATGGCATGGGCATCATGCTGGTGAATTCGAGGAGTATGAGGTTGAACAAGAATTAGCCTTAAATATTTTCCAGTTATTATGGAAATTGGGCGAATAAGAAAAAGTCATTTTCTTTGTCCCGTCATTCAAAAGCAATTATTATCCATGAATATCGATTTATCAGGAAAAAGGGCCATCGTATGTGGCAGCACACAGGGAATAGGCAAGGCTTTCGCTATTGAACTCGCCTCACTGGGCGCCGACGTGACGCTTTTCGCCAGGAATACCCAATCCATGATGGAAGTCCTGAACATGCTTGATACTTCCAGAGGTCAGCACCATGATCATTTGGAAGCAGACTTTGTATTTCCTGAAAAGGTAAAAGCGGTGATTTCAGCATACCTGCATAAGAAAAGTACAGTCCATATTCTTGTCAATAATTCCGGTGGTCCTGCGCCGGGGTTGGCGATCAATGCTGATCCGGCTGGATTTTTAGCGGCATTTCAACAACACCTGGTCAATAACCAGATACTGGTTCAAGCGGTAGTTCCCTCTATGAAGAATGCGGGCTATGGGCGTATAATCAATGTCATTTCCACGTCTGTCCGTACCCCGATCGCGGGACTGGGCGTTTCCAATACCATTCGGGGTGCGGTTGCCAGTTGGGCTAAGACACTATCATCAGAGCTTGGACCCTGGGGAATTACGGTAAATAATATTTTGCCGGGCCTCACGCAAACCGGGCGACTGGAAAGCCTCATAAAATCCAGAGCAGCGGAACGCGGTATAACAGTGGAACAAATGGCTGATGAAATGAAAAAATCGATTCCTGCCCGCAGATTTGCCGACCCATCAGAGACTGCGGCGCTGGCCGGGTTTCTGGCCTCACCTTCGGCCGCATTTATCAACGGTGAGAGCATCCGTGTGGATGGAGGGGCAACGCCTTCCATATAATTGGACAAAATGCCGTACTTTTCGGAATTGATTGGTCTCTATGGAATATTATAAATCGCATGGGTTAACCTTGGGTACCGTAGCTGGAACTGCAGTACTGGCTTTTTTGTGGATTTTTTTGGCATCGATGTCATCGAAAGCCCAGACCGACTTCAACGACTTTCCATTGCACGAATACTATTCCGCCAATCATAATAAAACGCTCTTTGTATATCTGAGTGGCGATGGAGGTATGAATGAATTCAGCAAATCTCTATGCGGGAAGCTCATGGAAAAAGGTTATCCCGTCATAGCCCTGGATTCGAAGAAATACTTCTGGAAACCCAAGGACCCACAACAATTCACCATTGACCTGGATCAAATGATCCGGCATTACCAACAACTCTGGCATACAGATTCTTTTGTTATCCTTGGCTATTCGTTTGGAGCTGATGTCGGCGTTTTTGTCCCGCAACGATTGCCGCTCGCCATTAATGAAAAATTGAAACTGGCTGTTTACCTGAATCCATCAGCGACTACCGATTATGAAATTAAGGTAATGGACATGTTGGGCAAGAATTCCGACAACCGGAAATATAATATTGTCACCGAGATGAACGCTATCAATACTGCGCCGGTTCTTTGTCTCATGTCGGAGGACGAAGAGACAATCAGTAAAGGTATGATCCACAACCAACGTGTTCTTACAAAGACATTGCCCGGCGATCACAGGTTCAATTACGATTATGATCTTATCCTCCGGACTATTTTCGCCCAACTTTAAACATCAGGCATTCGGGTCAGATACTTTGTTGAGCGCGGCAGGAACCTGGAGCAGGTGGTAATAATGATCGTACACTAAGTATTTTTTCTCCCATTCCGGGTAAAATTTCTCCTTGTATTTTCTCAAACCTTTGAAATGGCCAAATCTGCGGATATTATCATAGGCATACTTCACGGCTTTTTCTTTCAAATCAACACCTTCCATGCCGGACATTGGCGCCAGTCCTAAATTCACCTTTTCAAATCCTTTTTCTTTCAGGAATAGAAAAGCCTTCGAAAGCAGCATGTCAAGAACCCCATTAGGTGCATCTTTAACTTTCCTTATAAGATCATATGTGACCAGTTTTGGCGCAACCATAGGAACTATATTAAGGAAGGCAAAGACTTTTTCTTCGGCATCCTCTATCGTCATGATGGTCTGGCCTTTTAAGATAACAGGATCAAATATGCCCTGTGTAAAGGCGATTTCCTTTTCACCCATATCCTCAAGCCATTCATCAGACACGGCGGCTAATTTCTGTAAAAGTCCCTCCTTGATGGGAGGTTCATATACTTTGAATAAATATCCTTCACCCGAAAGTCGATTTATGGCACTTCGCGTTGGTTTCATCTTTCCTCCATCAATTGTAAATGACGTCAGATCGAGTATCGCTTCTTCACCAATTGGAAAATCCCTTTTATTTAAAGATTCATAAAGAGGAAGACTTGTTTCCGGGACACTATAATAAATCGGTACAAATCCATTGCTGTTACAATATGCATCAAATTCCTGAACAGCCATTTTCATCCCATTACGATCAGCCGCGACCGGATCGCCTAACACCACAGCCAAATGCCGGGTAATTCTAAAGGAAACAAATGCATGTCTGTCATCAGTGATGAAAAAAAGTTTCCCGGGGTAAATTTTGAAATAGTCGTTGGGCGAAGTCCCATATAATTCAAGGAGTTTCGTGGCCGTAGTGCTATCTTCTTCAGAATTGTATGGCTTACTAAAGTAAGGCCTTAACAAGCCATAAATCACAAATACGAGAAAAACTATCCCTGCGCCATAGATTGAATAAATGAAGTCCTGAGCAAAGGGTGTAAGCGGGTGCAGATTGGTGTCATCAAATAGAAAAAACATTTTCAGCACAGCAGCAATGGCATCTTTCAATATAAAGTCATTACCGAAATGCCGGGCATCAATAAAATATAATCCCAAAACCCCATACAGCAAAATCGCTAAAATGCCATAGAGAATCACGTTTAGACTCAACCGGGTAAAATTCGGATGTGGTTTTAGCTTGTAATTCCGTCGGGTGTAAAGAAGAACAAAAACAACGATTGCCGACAAAATGGATTCCTCATAGTCAATGGCTTTTGCAAGGTGTCCGAAGACTGAAAGTGAACTTAAAACCAATGCCACATACCAGGCGCGTTTAGCACCTTGAAGTAGAAATATTGCCAATAGCACCAGGATGAGACCGGAAACCAAAATAAATCCATTGGAGGTGGCGCTAACCCCTTCCGGAAAGATACCGGAGATGAGTCGAAGGCGGGACGGAATGGCTGGAGAAATGGCGGAAATGATATTAGTGATGCCCAATATGAGGATTAGGATGGCAGGAAATACTCTTAGAACCAGGTTATCTTTTTTTGATATGAAGCTGCCAATGCCCATGAATAATGGAATCCAGAATTCAAAGAGTCGAAACAATAGCGTAATTGACGCTGCTGCAACCAACGGGAATCCATATTGCCCCATGATAAAGGTTAGTGAAACTTCAATGGCGCCCAAACCTCTCAGCAAGGGTGAAGCGATCAGCAAAATCACCATAACGACATAACCAATCATGGCCGCTGCCAAGGA
>JBGSYX010000456.1:0-1987 GCA_041750735.1 Cyclobacteriaceae bacterium | reverse complement strand
AATAGTAGAGTCCTGCGCCGAAGTTTGGGAAATAGTTTATTTCAGAGCCGGAAAGCATCACGTCACCCTGGTCATAGAGATTGAGTTGGTTCCAGTCGGAGCGGAGCATGTCGATACCGCCCTGCAAACCCATAGACAATTTTGCTTTATTGCGCAAGCGGATATAATAGGCATAGCTGCCATAGATGGAAAGGTTGTTGTGCACGCCGATTTTATCATCGCTGATCATGAAGCCGAGTCCGATTTTTTTGTCTTTGATGCCGGTCTGAGTGGTAAAGGTTGTGAGTTTCGGAGCGCCGGGCACATTGAGCCACTGGTCGCGGTACATGGCTGTGAAGGATGTGTAATCGTGCCTTCCGGCATAGGCGGGGTTGAGCACCAATCCGCTGAACATGTACTGGGAAAGCACAGGCCTCTGCTGGGCGAATGCCGTGACGCTGAGGAACAACGCAAGTCCGAAGACGGAGAGTATTTTACCTGCTTTCATCATCGCACTAATTCTAAGTAGCCCACTTTCGGTTTTGAACCATCATTTTTATCTACCACGTAGAAGTAGGTGCCGATGGGAAGTTCGGTTCCAAGGAGACTTAACCCTTTATTGCTTATCCCTTCAAATCGTTTTTCTGTATTTGAGTCATACGAGGCTTGTTCGTAAACCAGTAAACCACCGCGATTGAAAATCTTTACATTATTGTTGGGGAAATTCTCGATACAAACAATCCGTAGAAAATCATTGAAACCATCACCATTTGCCGAGACGCCATTATAGATTATCACATCACCTTTTACTTCAACACTCATCGAAGTAATACATCCTGGTGAGCCTTCTACATCGACCCGATATTCGCCCATAGGCACATACACGAGTTCTTTCACCTGTGTTTCAAAACCGTTGTCATTATACCAGGTAACTTTATAATCTCTGGTAATATCCTTTAATATGACATCAGCCGAACCAGTTGGTTCTTCACAACTTGACGGCTCAGTAACCAAATCAAATTCCGGGAAATACGTATTATCAGCAATTTTGAAAACCGTGGAATCAGACAAACATCCAGTGCTTCGTTCTTCGGCTACTACATAATAGCTTGATGTGTCCAGGTTATACATCACAAAATCATTGTAATAGTTCGTAACCTCAGCTAGTGTATTTGAATTGTAGAACCTGAAAATATGATCTGTTAGCGTACCTGAAATCGAAGCAGTAGCGATTCCGTCAGGAGCGCTGCAACTTGTTCTTTCCTGCAAAATGTTCACATCCGGAGGTGGAACAATTCCAAGTAATTGCGAAGCTCTCCCGATCATGGAAGTTGAGCACTTCGTGACATTGTTGGTCACAACCAATTCATAATCCTGTAAACCAATATTCGTAGGAATTGATCCGTTGAAATACAGATTGCCATCCAGATACCATTCAAAGGTGTGATTATTGGTTCCAACCTGAGTCAATGCAGACAAAATACCATTTGGACGGCTGGGGTCACAGTTGGTAACAGGTGAAATTTCATTAATCAGAATAACAGGATATATTTTATCACTTCCAACCTCAATCAACACAGGTGCGGAGGAACAAGTACCGGTAAGTACGTCCCGTGCTATAACGGTATATTGTCCTTCTGGTCTGCCAGGCCAGGATGAGCCCGTATGAGCTATAGCACCGGTGGTCCCATTACCATTATACCATTGGTAAGTAAACGGATTATCTGAATTGATGACAGTGGCATATGCGATTCCATTAGACAATTCAACCGGACAATTCAGATTGGGAGTTTGAGATGCCACCACTACAGGAGTAAGGCTTTCATCTTCAATAGAGAGTACTTTCTCCGACTGGCAATTGTTTCCTATGTTCGTAACCATAACCTTATAATTTCCTGTCTTGAGCCCGGAAACTATATTGTTTGTCTGACCATTAATTATCTGATTGGTACTCATTTCCATCCAGGAATATCCATAGGTCTGTAATCCGGGCGGAATGTATGGGTTT
>JBGSYX010000455.1:0-7285 GCA_041750735.1 Cyclobacteriaceae bacterium | reverse complement strand
TGAAGAATCGAAAATTGCTCCAGGCTATTTACAGGAACCAAACAATGGAGCCTACGGTATTGTAACATCCAATGGCCTGGAGACCAACATGGATATATTGGGAACCTACAAGAAGGATTGGGATGATTTTTCTGTTTCAGTTTCTGCCGGTGGTAATTTAATGTATGCAAAAGGATCTAGCATCAGCAATTCCTCAAGGGCGGGTCTTATCGTACCAAACGTGTTTACTGTACAAAACATTAGTTCGGGTAGCCTTCTATACAATAATTACCGGAGTGAAAGGGCCATTAATAGTGTATACGCGATGGCAAATTTAAGTTGGAAGTATATGTTGTTTCTGGATTTAACATACAGGAACGATTGGTCCAGTACCCTGCCGGCCGAAAATCGATCATATGATTATCCATCAGCTTCTCTGAGTTTTCTGTTAAATGAACTTGTTAAAATGGGCAAGGTTGACATGTTTAAATTAAGGGGCGGCTGGGCACAGGTCGGAAACGATACCGATCCTTACCGGTTATATGCCACTTACGGTAATGCCGGTCAATGGGGCGATGCCACAAGATTAGCAAAATCGAGTGGATTGTTAGCTCCAAACCTTAAACCTGAGATAGCAACTTCTGTGGAATTTGGGGCTGATTTAAAAATGTTCTCCAACAGACTTCGATTTGAAGGAACATACTATACTATTGATAATGTTAATCAAATTTTAAATGTTCCATTAGCCGCTTCGACAGGATTTAGTAGTGTGCAAATTAATGCCGGATTGTTTCAAAGTAAAGGTTGGGAAATCTTATTAGGAGGGACACCAATAAGCAACGCCAATTGGCAATGGGATATTGATTTGAATTTTACCAAAAATGAAACCAAAATTATAGAGTTGGAAGAAGAGGTTGATTTTATCAGTTTCTGGGACGAAGCCAGGGTCAGAAATATCGGCTATGTTAAAGATGATGCGCTGGGTCAGGATGGGTTAGTAGGAAATCTTTATTCGAGAGAAGTAAAAAGAGTAGAGGATGAAAACTCTCCCTATTTCGGATATCCAATTCTTGGTAGTGGCTTAGATGCAGAATGGGAAGGTGAAGAGGAATATTCAAAAATAGGGAACTACAATCCGGATTTCATCCTGGGAATGCAATCAGCGCTCTCGTTTAAGAATTTTTCATTGAATATGACATTTGACTGGAGGTCAGGCGGTCAGTATGTTTCTCAAACGTATCGTTATTTATCCGAATCAGTAATAACTCAGACATGGCTGAATGAATTGGTTAATCCAGGTGAATTGGGCGGTGCCGCAAGTATGGAACTCAGAGATTGGGTGGTCGCCAATGCAGATGAATTACTATTAAGTGATCGATTGAGACCGGTTGGTGGTCCTACTCCTGAATTTGGTGGATTTCCTGAAAGTTTTAGTGGTGTGACGGTTTATGATGGAACTTTCACACCAGGTGTTGTAGGAGAGTACGATTCAGATGGCAATTTCATCCTGGATCATGAAAACCTGGGCAATCCGGGAACTACTTTTGTGCCTTATGTCGTAAGTTATCCATGGGATATTGGCAGGGCAAACATGTTTGATGCTGACTATATCAAAATCAGAGAGATTGCATTAAGTTACCAGTTGCCCTTTGCTATTGCGGATAAAATTGGGATGCAGGATGTCAATTTTTCCATCTATAGCCGGAATATCATGTTATGGATCAAAGATTCAGATTTAGGCGTCGATCCTGAAAGAGCTTTCCAGGCAGAGAGCAATGGAACCTTTAAACAAGGCGTTGAAAGGTATAACGTAAATCCATGGGTTATACCAATTGGATTTAAACTGGGATTTACATTTTAAAGAAATTAAAACATACGATCATGTTTACTATTAAAAATAGAAATATAATTATAGCGATACTGGTGTTGACTTTCGGTGTGTCATGTCACGATCTGGATGAACTGAATATTAATCCAAACGGTGTCGATCCTGAAACCGCCGACCTCAACCTATTATTGGCCACCATCGAAACCGGAGTCGGGCAATCGGTCGTTAACCTGGGATTTGGTGATATCGCTGGCGTAATGCAGCATACCCAAAAAGATGGTTGGTCAGGTGGACACAATGATTATGACTGGGATAATTCCGGTGGCAATTGGTCTAGCTATTACGGCATACTCAGAAATAATGATGAGTTTTACCAGAAAGCTGTTGATGCAAATTTAGAGTTTCATCAAGGCGTAGCCATGGTGATGAAGTCATACACTTTCGGGTTGATCGCTGATCTTTGGGGTGATGCACCGTATTCAGAGGCGCTTTTGGCTGAGCAAGGTCAGGCATATTTTAAGCCTGTCTACGATAGTCAGAAGGATATCTACATGGGAATCTTTGCAGACCTGGAGGCAGCAAATACACTTTTATCCGCAAATCAGAGTTCCTATACAAATATTAATGCCACTCAGGATGTCCTGTATCATGGAGAGGTATCGAAATGGAGAAAATTTGCAAATTCCTTAGCTCTCCGATATTATATGCGCTTGTCATTAAAAGAAGCGGCTATAGCAGAGGAAGGAATTAGAAAGATAACGTCTGATCCTGCAAAATACCCATTGATTACAAGTGCCGGTGATGATGCAACTATTTCTTATATAGGCAATGCACCAGCAGATTCCTGGCCTACAAATACTGTTTTTGATACGAGTCCAAGTGGTAGTTATATGAGAATTAAGCTGTGTAGCACACTGGTAGAAGTACTTCAAGACTTAAATGATCCACGGCTTGGAGTTTGGGCAAATAAAATTAAGACGCCTTTGGTGCTTGTACCGGGTGATGGGATTGATGTGATAGTGGATGGGAAGCGACATGTTTCTCAGGATATTGTTGACATTTATGAAACTGCCTGGGGAGTTGGGGTTGATTACGATCCGGAGTATGTGGGTATTCCTCCTTCAGTTTTTGCAGCGCCTCAGTATAATTTGAATCCTAATTTGGATCAGGGGGTATTCAATCCTCATGCTTCTCAGTTAAACGATATATATAAAAATACCTCCGGGCCTTTATTATTAATGAGGATTATGTCTGCGGCTGAGGTAAACCTTATATTATCTGAGGCAGCGCTATATGGTTGGGCACCGGGTAGTCCGGAAGATTACTATGCCGAAGGCGTAAAACAATCTCTGAATGCTTGGGGTGTTGGCGGCTCTTTCAATAGTTATATTGCCGGCGCGCCATATTCAGGTTTGGAGAGTATTATCCAGCAAAAATGGATAGCAAGCTGGTCGGCAGCTGCAGAATCCTGGTTTGATTATAGAAGAACAGGTTTGCCAGATTTACAAACAGGTGAGTCTGCTAAGCGACAAGCGCTTCCACTTCGGTTTTATTACAATTTCGATAGTGAGATTTCGCTGAATACTGCCAATGCAGATGCTGCTATAAAAAGGCTGGAGCCAACGGCCTTTCAGGGTAGTGATATTAGTGAAAATAGTGCCTGGTCAAAAAGTTGGCTGTTAATAGGCACAGGTAAACCTTATTAAAATAGTAGTATTTAAATGGTTGAAGCCGTTCTGATTTCAGAACGGCTTTTTTATAGAATTTCCCCATAGTGAAATGAAAAAAATAGTAAAAGTCCTTGCCGTCATTTTTTTAATACTGCTGGTAATAGTGGTCCTTATCATACAACCGGTTGATTACACGCCATACTTTCAAACAGAGTATTACAAAAACACTAAATCGCGTTTAGACAGCCTGGTTTTGAAGACCAATTCATCTTTTGGGGCAGTTCAGGTTGGCATGGGGAAAAGAAGCATTACACCCACACTCAACGCCGGCGCTGATGATCCGCGGCAGGGCCAGTTTAACCACATCCCATTGGCAGGTTACGGAGGTAGAAAAGGGGCCCCGGCTACAGGCGTTCATGACAGTCTTTTTGTGAAGGCGATCGCTATCCGGGTAGCCGATAAAACCATGGTATTTATCGGCTCTGACCTGCTCATAATGCCGCCGGAAGTAAGTAAAAAATCCGATGAAATAGTGGCAACCGAGTCCGGACTAACCCGTGAAAACATTTTTTATTCAGCAAGCCATACACATTCCAGTGTAGGCGCATGGTCGGAGGGTGTTATTGGTGAATTGTTTGGAGGAGAATTTAATCCGCTTGTCATCGACTGGCTTGCAGCGCAGGTTTCCGGAGCCATTATCGACGCTGTTGCAGACCTGAAACCAGGCGCCATTGGCGTGGGAAATTTCCATGCTAAGGACTTTGTGCGCAACCGGCTGGTGAAGGAGGATGGCAGGGTAAATACCGATTTCATGATGATTAAGGCATCACAGGTTGATGGAAAAACAGCCATTATTGGCTCATTTGATGCGCATGCCACTACATTAGGAGATTGGAACCTGGAAACAAGTGGGGATTATCCAGGGTACTGGCAGCGAAAACTGGAGGCAGAGGGCTATGACCACGCCGTGTACATCGCAGGCAGTGTTGGCAGTCATACCTATAGTGGACAGGGGGAACGCTTTGAAAAATCGAAGTATATCGGTGAAGCACTTGCCGACAGCGTTTTGAAGTATTCTCCTGAGATCGCCCTTAAGGATAGCATTCGCACCGCAACATTAACACTTTCTATGGACATGCCGGAGTTTCAATTCCGAATCTCAGACGGCTACAGGTTAAGACCTTATGTGGCTCATATGCTCTTCCCGGAAGTCGGAACGGTATTTCTTCAGACGGCGATGCTGGATTCGTTGATCTGGTCAACCACACCGAGCGATTTTTCGGGTGAGACAGCGATAGATTATAAAAATGCCATGTATCACAAAGGATTTCGGGCTATGGTGAGCAGCTTTAATGGCGCCTACACAGGGTACATTATTCCTTGCAGGTATTATCATTTCAACTCCTACGAATCACGGATGATGAACTGGTTTGGACCATCGTACAACCCTTACATCAACTATATGTTGGGTGAAATGATGGAGAAAGTGTCCTCTTTGAATTAATGTCTTGTTGGTGAAAACACCAACAAGCTACAGGATCCCTTTCTTTGTTGGTGACAACACCAACAAATTCGTAGCATCATTTTATCTTTCAATTTCATTAAAAACATATTGATCCGGAATACCTGGCGATATTTCTGCTGTTTTGTAATTGTCGCCAAACTTCTGAATTGACAAATTATAAATGGCAAACAATTCCCCAGACTTATATATGCCAATATCTTCTTTAAAAACAAGTTCAAATCGAATTTCAAATTGATCTTCCGTAGCTGGCAATTGGCAATCATTTAGTCTAATTGCTGTGGTATTATCGATAACTGGATTAATTAACGACACTTCTTCGTGGTATGCAATTTTACCAGCTTCATTTGTGGAGGTGGCTACTAACTTGAGATTCACGATAAAATCTGCATATTCCTCGAATTTAATTTCCAGTGTGCGACTGGTTCCATTATACAAAAACTTAATAGGTTGGAGAGAACCCTGGAATTGTTCGAACTCAGCTTTTTCAATCCGTTTAAAACCACCATAGACGGGAAAAATAGGTCTATTAAACAGTATTCTATCTTTATCAATCTCTTTAATTATCTTTTGCAGTTTATCATCGGTACCTGCATTTAGCCACCCAATTAATGAAGGATGTTCCTTTGTTTGGATATGGTAATTAACCCATGCCCTGGGAGTTGCAAACATAGAATTGTCGGCCACCTGTATGGTATAGATTCCAATACTATCACAGAATTCAAATACCCTATCAGGGACTTTTTCCCCCAGTATAAGGCAATTAAAGTGTAATTTTTTTAAGGCTATCAGTAGTGAATCATTTATTTCTGTATTAATACTCTTAAAATAGTACGACTTTAAGGATACTTTTTTTTCATTCACAAAAAGACCATTGTCCTTTAATCTCACGTCTCTAAATCCAACAATCGCTCTACTTTCCTGAATATCAGGGGCTTCATCACCTGACCAAATGTTGAATATTCTTTCGTATAGATTTGGGTGCTCATGGTTCCAAAACTGCATATGATCAACTGTTTCCATGTCATTTTGACCCGATGTAAATAATCCTTCTAATGGACCATTATATCGATTACCTTGAAAATTGATATTAAGAATTTCACGTTTTGTGGCTAACTCAACAATTGAAGTGTAACTTTTTAAGGCAGATAAATTCTTTCTATTATCATTGAAGTTTTTTATGAAACACTCTGTAAAAAAACTTAAGTTTTGCCTCCCAATGCTTGGATTTCTAAACATACTGGGATATGAATAGATTAAATAAAATTCCGGCAAGACAAAAGAATAAAGACTATCCAAGGGCTCAACCTCTAGCGATCCATCCATCCTAAGGAATACATTTTCTTCCTTTAGGATCGGAAAGAAGTGCAAATAGTCCTTCAATAAATGGTATTTTTTTGTTCCAATTTCCAAGAAACCCTCGTTACTTGGTTTTATGACGAGTACCTTATTTTTGTTATACAAATGATGAAAAGCAATCTCACCATTTTCACAGGAAAAGGACGGAACCAATTTATCAGTATTGATATTACTTTTTGGTGATATTTGAAGCTCGCCAATCATAAAAAGTGAATCTATGATAGGATGACCTTGGGCTAGCACCTCCACATAAGCAATTAAGGCAAAACAAAAAAATAGATACTTCATTTGTGATTTTAAGGGCTTATGTTATTGCCTTCTTGTTGGAGTTTTCACCAACAAGTTCGACCATATTACAGATGTTTTTTAAGAAATGCGTCGATATAATGTTGAACATAGGCATTCACTTTCACTGAAAGATCCATCGTGTGCGGCCAGCCTTTCAGGCGATGGTATTCATGGGGAACACCCGCTTTTTCAAGCCAGATATCGAGCGAATCGGACTGGCTTACCGGCACGAGTGAATCGATGGTTCCCTGGAAAATAAGTGTCGGCGGATCATCAGGTGTGATATAGTGTTTTGGCGATGCCAGCAGGTACTGATCTGGCTTGTTGGCGTAGCTGTCACCGATAAAATCAATCGCTTCTTTTCTACCAATGGCATAGGGGGTTGTCAGATCTGTAGGCCCGTATAAATCGACAATGACCTTTACCTTACTTGAAGTTGTCGAATCGCAACCATCGCTAAACATTGGTTCATCCCCGGCATAGCCTGTCATCATGGACAGATGTCCTCCTGCCGATCCGCCAATCAGGGCAATTCTTGCAGGATCAAACCCATAATTGTCTGCATGGGATTTCAGCCATTTTACAGCACAATTTACATCCTGAACTGCTGCAGGGAATTTGGCATGTTTCACTAAGCGA
>JBGSYX010000454.1:0-16575 GCA_041750735.1 Cyclobacteriaceae bacterium | reverse complement strand
TTTCAGCCCATGATAAAGTGATGACTGTCGTATATTTGCCGCAAATTTTTTAGCAATCACAATAACAAACATCGAAAATGAATATCGGACTTAGAAGTGCAGATAACATTCGGATTTTATCTGCTGCCATGGTTGAAAAAGCCAAATCAGGTCACCCGGGTGGTGCTATGGGTGGAGCGGATTTCGTGCATACACTCTATACGGAATTTTTAAATTTTGATCCATCCGATTTGGCGTGGCCGTTCCGGGATCGTTTTTTCCTGGATCCGGGACACATGTCACCTATGCTCTATTCCATCCTTGCCTTAGTTGGCACTATATCTATGGAAGACCTCAAGAATTTCAGGCAGTGGGGTAGCCCAACTCCGGGCCACCCCGAGCTAGATGTGCACCGCGGTATTGAAAATACGTCTGGGCCCCTGGGGCAAGGTCATACTATGGCTGTTGGTGCAGCCATTGCGGAGCGATTCCTTGTGCAGCGATTTGGCGAATGGATGTCGCATAAAACTTATGCCTTTATCTCTGATGGTGGTATTCAGGAAGAAATATCGCAAGGTGCAGGCCGCATCGCGGGATACCTTGGATTGGGTAATCTCATTATGTTTTATGATTCAAACGATATACAACTCTCTACCGAAACCGACGCTGTAACACACGAAGATACAGCCGCAAAGTACAAAGCATGGGGCTGGGAAGTTATGACAATTGATGGCAACGACCATGACCAAATCAGGAATGCCCTTAAAAAAGCGCTGTCACAAAATGAAAAACCTTTCCTCATCATTGGTAAAACCATCATGGGAAAAGGCGCTTTGAAAGAAGATGGCTCAAGCTTTGAACGCCAGTGTTCTACCCACGGTATGCCGCTTGGTGAAGCTGGTGCGTCGTATGAAAAATCGATACAGAATCTTGGAGGAAATGTAGAAAACCCATTCGTGATATTCAGTGAAGTAGCTGAATATTGGGAAAAAGTGAAAAAAGAAAAAACAGCTAGGGCCACTGTGAAAAAAGCAGAGCAAAAGGCATGGGAAGTCAAGAATCCTGAACTTGCTGCAAAACTTCATAAATTTTTAAGCAATACCCCTCCGGCCATCAACTACGAGGAAATTGTCCAAAAACCCAATAGCGCCACAAGAGCAGCGTCGAGCAACGTACTTGCCCATTTCGCTCAAAGTGTCGAAAACATGATCGTGGCATCTGCCGACCTTTCGAACAGTGACAAGACGGATGGATTCCTGAAAAAAACCAAGCAATTTGTAAAAGGTGATTTTTCAGGAGCCTTTCTTCAAGCTGGGGTTTGTGAACTGACAATGGCAACGATTGCCAACGGTATGGCCTTACATGGCGGAGTTATCCCGGTTTGCGCCACATTTTTTGTGTTTTCAGATTATATGAAACCTGCCGTCCGCCTGGCTGCACTGATGAAGCTTCCGGTGAAATACGTCTGGACTCACGACGCTTTCCGTGTTGGTGAAGATGGCCCGACACACCAACCGGTGGAACAGGAAGCACAGATCCGATTGATGGAACAACTGAAAAACCATGATCACAAAAACAGCATGGTTGTCCTGAGACCTGCCGACACCATCGAAACCAGCGTCTGCTGGAAGCTGGCCATGGAAAATATGGAATCACCAACTGCGCTTCTTCTATCGCGTCAGAATATAAATGATATTCCAGCCTTACCGGGCTCGACAAGATTTGCAGATGCCATGAAAGCGTCAAAAGGCGCCTATATCGCAAAAGATTCGCAGGGAAAACCGGATGTAGTACTGGTAGCCAATGGATCTGAAGTCGCTACTCTTCTGGAAGGAGCGGTCAAATTGGAAGCAGAAAAAGGGCTTAAAGTCCGCATCGTTTCTGCTCCATCAGAAGGATTGTTCAGCAACCAGACAGCAGAATATCGCGAATCGGTGCTTCCGTCTGACCGGCCAACCTTCGGCCTGACGGCAGGATTGCCGGTTACACTACGCGGTCTTGTAGGGCCAAAGGGAACAGTGGCCGGACTGGATCATTTCGGTTATTCTGCTCCATACAAGGTGCTGGATGAGAAATTCGGTTATACCGGCGAAACGGTTTACAGGAAAGTATCGGAATATCTGAAAGAGTATAAATGATAATTTTTTAATCAGATGTAAAGCCTCGATTTATCGGGGCTTTTTTTTAACAATAAGGTTATTATCAGGTTTTTTGCCTATGCTAAAAATCGCCTGGAATGAACACTATGTATTGCCGCTCCCAGACGGTCATCGCTTTCCCATGTCGAAATATAACCTTATTCCGGAGCAATTGCTGTATGAAGGCACCATTACCACGGCCAATATTTTCAGTCCGCAACCTGTATCGCTGAAAACATTACTGGAAGTCCACGATCTTCGATACTGGGATAAGCTGAAATCCGGATTACTGACGCAAGATGAAATTCGCAGAATAGGATTCCCTTATTCAGCAGAACTGATACAACGGGAACTGGTCATTCTCCAGGGCACGATCGATTGTGCGAAATATGCCATGGAACACGGAATTGCTCTCAATGTCGCAGGAGGAACACACCATGCTTACAGTAACCGTGGCGAAGGTTTCTGTCTGCTCAATGATATTGCCGTGGCCGCAACCTGGCTGCTGAATACCGGTCTTTACCGCCAGATTCTTATTGTCGATCTTGATGTACATCAGGGCAACGGAACTGCGCATATTTTTCAGGGCAATCAACAAGTGTATACTTTCAGCATGCACGGTGAAAAAAACTATCCGTTGAAAAAAGAACGCTCCGACCTAGACGTACACTTGGCTGATGGAATTGACGATGCCTCTTATCTTGCTGCTTTAATCCACCATTTGCCAAAGCTGATTGATACCATAACTCCCGACTTCGTTTTCTTCCAGTCGGGAGTTGATGTATTGGAGACAGATAAGCTGGGTCGTCTCGGTCTCACCAGAAGGGGCTGCATGGAACGTGACCGGTATGTCCTGGATACATGTAAAAAACATCAGATTCCGGTGGTCGTGGTCATGGGCGGTGGATATTCCGAAAGAATAACCGATATTGTTGAAGCCCACGCCAACACCTTTCGGTTGGCGGCGTCGATGTTCGGTTGATCTTTCGTTACCACAATTTTCATTTTCATACCTTTTATATTCCTATTCGTTGAATTATATATGACAAATCCATCACTTGAACATACCAGATTCAAATACGCGGTGCATGTAACACTGGGATTTGTGGGCTTGCTTTGGTTTATTAAGGCGGTTGAGATGGCAACGCACGCCAACTATGCTTTTTTGGGCGTACTTCCTCGTACACTTCGGGGAAGCATAGGCATTGTCACTGCCCCGCTCATTCATGGTGACCTGATCCATCTTACGTCCAATACCATTCCATTGGTGATTCTCGGGATCTTGCTATTTTACTTTTACTCGAAATTTGCCATCGAAGCATTCATCTGGGTATACATTATCTCCGGCTTCTGGACGTGGCTTTTTGCCCGGAATTCGTACCATATCGGCGCCAGTGGAGTAGTATATGGAATTGCGGCATTCCTTTTTTTCAGTGGTATTATCCGTCGCAATCGCCCTCTAATGACCATATCAGCAGTGATTCTATTTTTATACGGGAGTATGCTTTACGGTATTTTTCCAGGGCTTGTCGAGGCGGATGTCAGTTGGGAATCGCATTTTACAGGCGCACTAGCGGGTACATTACTCGCGTTTTTATTCCGCAAGGCAGAAACGGGGATGGAAATGAAACCCATTTCCAACGAAGAAGAGGTAGAGACAGAGGATGATCCGTATTTTTCTGCTCCCGATGCAACGGGTGATATCGAAGCTACCTATACCTATAAAGGTTGTGGAAAACATAAAACATAGAATCTCCTAAATATCAAGGGAGGGTTTTATGTTATTAATCTTTATTTATCTTTGCGCCGAACTTTAAAAAAGCACACGTCGTGAAAAATACATCTATTATTATCAATGTAGTTTTGGGTATTGCAGTACTTGTTTTATACATACTTCATTTTACAGGTAATTCAAATACTACTGCCATTGCGGAAAGTGGTGCAGGATTCTCTAAAGATGGATTATCCATAGCCTACGTCAATTCAGATTCGCTGCTGAAAAATTATGATTACTTCAAGGACCTTGAAAAGCAATTCAACGAAAAAAGAGACAAACTCAACGCCGAGTATCAGAACAGGGGTATGGGATTACAGCGCGAAATCCAGAATTTCCAGGCGACCGCCGGTAATATGACGCAAAACCAAGCCCGCGCTGTGCAGGAAGATCTCTCCAAAAAGCAGCAAAACCTCATGATGTACCAGGAGCAACTCGGCCAGCAGTTGATGCAGGAAGAAGCACGGATGAATACGGCGTTGTACGATAAGGTCGCGGCTTATCTTAGGACATACGGACTTGACAAAAACCTTCAGATAGTACTTACTTACACCAAAGGCAGTGGCGTCCTTTATGCCAACGACAGCCTTGACATTACCAACGAGGTTATGGTGGGATTGAACGAGGCCTATAAAAAAGAAGGTGTTAACGCTGTAACTCCAGCCGATACTACAAAAACAAAATAACCACCGAATTAGACAATGGGGAAGCCCTGACTCAGCAGGTCAGGGCTTTTTTTTGCTTCCCAGTTTAGATACAGTCACTCATTGTCAGGGTGAAGTCTCTATCACCTGCCCATTGTGCAAATTTCAGAGTATGAATAACTGACAATACACATTATTGTCTAAAACCAAGCCTCCTTCCTCTCACATGGAACCAGATATTAATTGACAATAATTTTCTTTTCGAATTTCTTTCACATTTTTGGCTTCTTGAAATAATTCATTATGTTCGAAAAATAGTTATAATTAATCCACAAAAAAACTAACACCATGAGACCACAACAAAAGCTAATTATTGCCGGTATATTTATTCTTTCCGTGTTTTTAGGATGTTCGGATAACGACGACATTAAATTTACGGACAATGATATCAGGGGTATTTTTTACTATGATGATGACCCAAATAAAACTATCCTCGAGGCAACTTCAGCCCTGACTTTGTTCAGGAAAAGCGTGTTAATTGACAATGACTATACGCTGGATGACTTACCGGAGGATTTCTTATCTTACTTTAAGCTATACCTAACCGCAGATGGAAGCAGTTATATCAAAATATTTACAGAATCAACCTACTGGCTATATACGGGCAGAGATGCTACGTTTGGAGCAGAATACTGGTTTGCCGGTGTCGAGGATTCCGATGACTGGTCAGATGTTCAAGGGGATGATGTTTACAAATTTAAGATACACAAGGTAGGCACAGACGGAAGTCAAGACCTCTATGTAATAGAAAGTGGTCTAAAACCAGGATATTATTTTACGCATTTCGGACATGGTCTTACTGCCAAAGGAGTAAAACTTGATGAATTTGCTAAAAAAGAAGATGCTCCTAAATTCAAAGTCCATCGCCCTAGCGGCAATTATACAGAAGGTGATTTCAGGCTCTCCTCCCTCTAATCAGGGTGATATAACAGTACACTGAATAGCGCTGTAATTGCCTTCATCAGATCCTAAGAGCATTAATCGTCTATACCTTGCAAAAAGGTTGCTTGTATTTATTATGCCCGAACCTGCCCACTTCCCTTTATTATCCACTTATAACTTGTCATTTCGCGAAGTGCCATTGGTCCGCGTGCATGGAGTTTTTGCGTACTTATACCGATCTCAGCGCCGAGACCAAATTGAGCACCATCTGTAAATGCGGTTGAAGTATTTGCATAAACAGCAGCGGCATCGACGCTCTTTAAAAATTGCTCAATCACCACCTCGCTTTCCGCAACGATCGCTTCGCTGTGTTTTGAACTGTATTTTGCAATGTGAACCAGCGCCTCGTCCAGCGAACTCACGGTTTTTACCGACATTTTATAATCTAAAAATTCGGTGCCAAAATGCTCCTCGCGTGCCGATTCAAGTAGCTTGTCAGGATAATGTCCTTTCAGGAATCTAATCGCTTTCTGATCCGCGTAAATTTTCACGTTTTTCTCTTGTAAACGATTCACCATAACAAAAAGATCAGGTAACCGGTCCTGGTGGATGATGAGGCAATCCAGCGCATTGCAAACACTTACACGCCGGGTTTTGGCGTTGAAAATGATATCGCTGCTTTTATCCAGATCTGCGGATTTGTCCACGTAGGTATGGACGATTCCCGCGCCGGTTTCAATGACCGGGACTTTTGCATTATTGCGAACAAAATCGATCAGCGACTGGCTACCTCGCGGAATGATAATATCCACGTAACCGACGGCATTCAACAAGTCGCTGGTGGCCTGGCGGTCTGCCGGGAGCAGGGCAAGGATATTTTCATCGATACCAAACTCGCGAATCACACCCCATATAATTTCTGCAATGGTGGTATTTGTGTACATAGCGTCGCTCCCACCCTTCAGAATGCAGGCATTCCCCGATTTGATGCACAGGGCAAAAACATCGAAGGTCACGTTGGGGCGAGACTCATAGATGATCCCCACTACCCCGAGCGGCACCGATATCTTTTTCAACTCCAGACCATTCGCAAGTGAACGCTGTTCCAGAATTGTGCCTAATGGTGAAGGTAATGCAGCTACTTTCCTAAGGTCTCCGGCAATATCCGCAATCCGCTGTTCTGTCAGTTTTAGCCGGTCATATTTGGGGTCGGATTCCGGCATTCGGTCCAAATCTTTTCTATTGGCGTCCAGGATTGTTTGTGAAAGGTCAATGGCCACATCCGCAAGTCGCACAAGCAGGGTATTGATGGTTTGTTCATCAGCTAAAGCCAATTTGCGGCTGGCCGCAACTACTGATTGAAATACTGGTATCAGACTCATTATTGTCAGGTTTTGTCTGCGTGAATATAAAGATGATCGTAATGGATGATAGGTTTTTGGTTTTTTTGCCCGATAACCAGAAGTGCCTTCTTGCTGCTATACATACTGCGGCCCAAACCGATTTCAACACCCTCTTCATCGAAAATGGATACCACCTCACCGGCCATAAATTCTCCTTCAACACGTACCACTCCGACAGGCAGCAGACTGGCCACCCCGACATTGGTGATGATTTTTTTGGCGCCTTCATTGATTATAACTTTGCCTTTGGCATGACTTTGTGAACTGGCAATCCACTTTTTCACCCCTGAGGTGCTTTTTTTGGGTTTGAATTTTGTCCCCAGGCTTTCATTTGCAACGAGTCGGTTGATGATATCGGCAGTTTTACCATTGGCGATTGTCACAGGAACACCAAGACGAGCCACACGTTGGGCAGTATGACATTTCGTGATGATCCCCCCCCGGCCAAAGTTCGACCGAATAGTGGCTGTGTGGTTGATAGAGTGTTTAGTTTCATCAAATTCAGTGATCACCCGTGCATTGGCGTCCGCTGGATTTCCATCGTAAATACCATCCACATTGGTGAGGATGTATAACTGCTCCACATCCATCATCAG
Source organism: Cyclobacteriaceae bacterium (assembly GCA_041750735.1). GTDB lineage: Bacteria > Bacteroidota > Bacteroidia > Cytophagales > Cyclobacteriaceae > JAAUQL01. The sequence goes on along the minus strand of JBGSYX010000454.1, from coordinate 9,099 downwards.
GGAAATGAGGCCGGCAAGTTCGTCGTTATCGGTGAACATCAACTCTGTAATGGAGATAACGTCATTTTCATTTACGATCGGAATAATATTATTAATTAATAGCGCGCTCAGGCAGTTTTGCATGTTGAGGTAATGCTCGCGGTCTTTGAAATCCTGCTTCGTAACGAGTACCTGCGCACACAGAAGCCCTGTCTCCCGAAAAAAGGTGGTGTAAAGATTCATGAGTTTCACCTGGCCTACCGATGATAACAACTGTCGCTGTATAACAGTATCGAGTTTTTTCGTGGATTTAAATACGCTCCTGCCTGATGCTACCGCGCCGGATGAAACGACGATTACCTGATAACCGCCTGACTTCAATTTTGTAATTTGTTCGGTGAGGTTTTTTATCATTTCCTCATCGGGAAGCCCGTCCTCCTTTGTCAGGACATTAGAACCAATCTTTATGCAAATTCTGTTTTTCAACTTTTCTGTTTTTGAATATCAAACATCACTTGAAGCGCATTCCAAAATGCCCGCTTTTTATCAACATCGCCTTCGATATCGGAAAGGGAATCTGCTGAAAGTATCTTTTTTTCGTGGATTTCCTGCACTATATACTTCATGCCGGATGCCAGAGAATCCAGTTCCGGGATATTGAATCCCACAAAACACTTACCGTGAACCTCATCGATGATCCGGTCGAATGGCTGATTGGCCGCATTAGCAATGGCAATGTCGAACTTGGACATACGTAAACCGCTTTCAACAATTTTCATTAAAAATCCATGGTCTTTGGGATTGAGAAAATCATGGGAAGGATCAGATACAATAAAAACCGCCCCTTTCTCATTGGCGCCCAGGTATTTTATTGGATTGTCTTTGGATGTATTAACTTTTATTTCCTCGTTAGCCACTGACTGTATGGTCGTTTGCAGTATTGGCTCATCGATCAGATACAATCCTTCATGATAAATATTTTCCAGGTATTCGGGTTGGTCGTGCATCATTCTGGTTTTTCAAATAGTGATTTCAACTCTGTAGCTTCACTGGGATTTAGCCGCCCTGACAGGATGAGGCGCAGCTGCCTTCTTCGCAAGGCGCCATCGTACAATTCTTTTTCGCGGTCGGTTTGCACAAGCGCCTCAGGTACTGTGGTTGGCTTGCCATTTTCGTCCACTGCCACAAAGGTAAAGAATGCGCTGTGACTCATCACGCTGACTTTCTTTGGAATATTTTCAGCCACCACTTCGATATATACTTCCATCGATGTATGAAAAGCCCTTGTCACTTTTGCAGTAAGCGTCACCACACTGCCAAATGGGATCGGATGTCTGAAAGAAATATTATCCACTGACGCGGTTACGGCCAATGACCCGGAATGCTTTTGGGCAGCGATGCCGGCAGTGATATCCATCCAGTACATGAGTTGTCCGCCCATGAGATTATGGAACATGTTGGTATCATTAGGCATCACGAGTTCATTCTTTACCACGATCGACTCGCTGACAAATTTTCCTGGGTTTTCCATGATTCCTTAAATTATTATTTGCCTCAATAGTCGAATTCAAGTTCCAATTTGCAAAAACCAAATTTCAAACAAATCACAAAAATCAATATATAAAATCTGGAAATTTTGGAAAATTGGGCATTAAAAACCCGGATTCTATTTGTATTTTGAAATTTGTCATTTGAGTTTTAAATTTTAACAAATTGCCTGACTCTCTGCACTAATCCTTAGTTACTTATTCCAACCGAATTTTCCTACAAGGGGAACAAACCGGAAGAAGTCGTGTTTTTCAACACTCACTTTTCCCGCTGCATCTTTATGAATTCGCACCATAGCCTGTTGCTCAGCATCACCGACGGGAATCACCAAAAGTCCATTGGGTTTTAGTTGATCTGTAAGCGCCTGCGGCACGGATGGTGCTCCAGCGGTAACGATGATTTTATCATATGGTGCAAAAGTCGACCAGCCCTGCGAGCCATCGCCATGATGGAAATGTGCTGAATATCCAAGGCTACGCAAGAAACTTTTTGACTGGAGATGGAGAATTTTATTGAATTCGATGGTATAAACTTTCGCCCCCATTTCCAGAAGGACACAGCATTGGTACCCGGATCCGGTTCCGATTTCAAGTACCTTGTCTCCAGGTTTCACACTGAGTAATTCAGTTTGAAATGCTACTGTATAGGGCTGTGAAATAGTTTGCCCCTCACCAATAGGAAAAGCTTTGTCCTGATAGGCATGTTCCAGAAATGCCGGTTCGAAAAAATAATGTCGGGGTACGGCCTGAACTGCCTTAAGCACACCTGGGTCCTTGATCCCTTTGTCGATCAAGATTTTTACCAAGTTACGGCGCATACCTTTATGGCGATAGTTGTCCTCGGGCATCTCTATTTAAAATTGGCCTGAATTTATAGTTTCCAAGCGGATTTTCCTTGACTGCAAGTTACATTATTGGCCACTGTCCACATTAAGGTTGAACAGAAGAGATGTCTGTTGAAATAAGCATTTGGCAAGCTCAGTATTTTTGGACATTTTGCATTAATTGTTTCAAACAGATACCGCGAATTAAATACTCAAGCGCATGAATTTGAACTGCATTGTGGTGGATGATGATGAGATGTCGAGAAAGGTAGTCGCTCATTTTGCTGAAAAAACAAATTTCCTACAAGTCACCAAGTGCTTCGACAATGCTGTCGATGCGTTGAAATACCTCGACGAGGAACACGTGGACATCATCTTTCTTGATGTTCAGATGCCACAGATGTCGGGCATGGAGTTCATAAACGCCATGGAAAAAGACATCGAGGTGATTCTAATAACCTCCGAAGAAAAATACGCGGTAGAAGCTTTCGAGAAAAAAGTCTCAGATTATCTCGTAAAGCCCATTGAGTATGCCCGCTTTTTGCAGGCTGCCACCCTTGCAAAAGATCACATTGCCCTGAAACGTACTGCCGCCGCCAGCCGCAAAGAAGTATACGTGCGGACTGATGCCAAAATAGTCCGGATTCCATTGCACAAGATCCTTTTTGTAGAAGCATTGGCAGACTATGTGATTATTCATTCCGAAACCAAGAAGCACATCGTTCATTATACTATGAAAGGGATTGTGAGCCGTTTGCCTGAGGACAACTTCACGCGCATTCACCGATCCTACATCGTGAACCTCGACAAGATCGACGCTATCGAAGATAATTCATTGCTGATTGGAGATAAGTACATTCCGATTGGGGCTTCCTACAAGGATTCTCTTTTGGACCAGCTCAACTTTTTATAAGAGTACATCCGTTTATTCGTGCGTACATCCATTCGGTAATTCTGAAAATAAGCCATCCAAAACCCATACCCACAACCGCCCCTGCAATGATGTCGCCAGGGTAATGAACACCAATCATGACACGGCTAAAAGATACCAACGCAGCCCAGGCAAACAACACCACAACAGGAGGATAATACTTCTTCAGGGCGAGCCATAGATACAGAGAAACACCAAAAGTATTTGCGGCGTGGCTCGAAGCAAATCCATATTTCCCGCCGCACGATTTGGCGACATGAACTAATTGTGCAATTTCAGCATTTTGACATGGCCGCAACCGTTCAAAAAACGGCTTCATAAAGGCAGATGTAAACTGATCCGACGCAATAATCACGAGGGCCACGCCTCCAAGTATCCAGAGACTTTCTTTACCGAACTTCTTTAGGATGAGTAATATTAGAATTATATAGAGTGGAATCCAGCTATTGGTATTTGTTATCGCCAGCCATAACTGATCGGAAAAATGCGAGTATCGCCCGTTGAAAAAAAGGAATACATCCCTGTCGATCTGATCTATAGTTTCAAGCATGTATTTTTGACATAATCTCAATGCATTAAATTCCAAATGCCCAGACTAGAATGGATATCCGATGGCGATATTCCACAGCGCCTGACCCGGTTCGCCCCGCCAATTCGTTAGCGAAAGGTTGTCGCCTATCCAGCGTTCACCTTCCGGTCTGGCCGGGTCGTACATTTTTATTCCATAATCAAAGCGAATCACAAGGAAAGAGAAATTGAGCCTGAGGCCCAATCCCATCCCTACTGCAATTTCTTTGTAAAACCGGTTGAACTTAAAATCTGCGCCCGGAAATTCGGGATTTTCCCTGTACTTCCACACATTTCCGGCATCAACAAAAAAAGCCCAATCTACAAAGCCAATCAGCTTGCTTCGAAACTCTGCATTTGCTTCAAGTAATATTTCACCGGGCTTCTCCACACTGTAATCGAACAATCCTTCCTTGTCGGGATTCTCACTGAGCCTTGGCGGAAAACTGCCCGGCCCAAGCCTACGTGGCGCCCATGCTCTTATGCTGTTGCTTCCTCCAGCAAAGAAAAATTTTTCATAGGGCAGCGTTTTATTGGGTCCATAGGGTACTGCGAATCCAAAATTAAGGTGGGTGGCAATTCCGCTTTTTGCGCCGGTAGTGATATGTCTGCGAAAATCAGCGACCATTTTCACATATTGAAAATATTGAATGGTATCAGCGCGGTTTTCTAAAAATTCCGGTTCAAAAAGGTTGAATACTGCGCCGCCTGATTCCGCAAACAGCCTGAGCAGGGATGCTTTGTTCCCATAAACATCGTTAGGATTGAAATTGTAAAGCACTGAAAAATTCATAGCTGAAACGAACGACGGCTCAAAAGATTTAATCAATGGATTGCCCAGCGAATCCAATTCCTGCAAAACTTCGTCAAAATCCGGAGTGGTAACTGAATTAATAAGGCTTATTTCCGAAAGGGTAAAATTATAAATCCGTTTGCGCTCCTTCTGCCAGCCATAACCAAGTGAGTTGGTGAAATTGGATCGTGTATATTCCGGTCGCGTTGTGTAGTTGAAGCCAGACTGAAATATAGTTCGCGGATTAAATAGGCCCGACTTTTTTTTGAAACTTCGTGATGCTGGAATGACAAATTGTGGAAAAACCAAGGCCAGTTTCCCTCCCGATTCAACTGAACTATATATCTCTTTGGATGTGGCGCTTGCCACTCCCTCAAACCCGAAAAAGCCCGAAACCTCCAGGTTTTCCAACCCACCAAAAATGTTCCTGTCTGTCAGCGCCAGGTTGTAAAACGGCCCGGGATATCCTTCCGTCACATTCAGCCCGATTTCATTAGTCATCTGATATTTTGGTAATGGGCTCGTGAAGATATTGGCAATGAATTTACCGCCGGTAGTATCGTAGTTAATGTTGATAAATTTAAAATTGTTCAAATAAGCCAGTAGCCGCTGGGTGCTAACTGTATTTTCAAGGCTATAGGATTCCCCTTTTACTAAGAGCACACGCTGATCCAATACCTTCTTTGAAAACCGTTTTTTATAATATTGATAGCTAACCCCTTCATAATCGAACACGGTTCTTACCGGACCGGTCGCTTGGGTACTCGCATCCGTCACAAAAATGACAGAATCGACGGTGAATTTTTTATGAAAATCCCTTCTTGCCGGCTGATTGATAACCATATTCACACCTAGTACATAGGGCTCCTTGTCCATGATGACATCAAACGAGATGTACTGTCTGCTGAAATCGAAATAACCGTTGTTCTTCATCAGCTTTTCCACACGTTCACGTTCTGCTACCAGAGCCTGCTGGCTATAATTCTGGCCCGGTAGGATTTCAGAATCGTTCATACTTTGATTCACAAATCTTGTAATTGCTGAATCAGAGGAGAATACCTGAAAGGAATCAATCGTATGGGGAAAGTCTTCTTCGATATGGTAAGTTATATATTTTTTCCTACCCTTTGCCACAACATCATATTCTACAGCAGCATTAAAATACCCTCTGTTTTCCAGGAGTAGCTTCATCTGACTTTGTGTTCTTTTAGTGGTTTCATCATTGAAAACACTGAGTGGTTCTCCCCATCGCATAAAAATATTTCCATCACGCAAGTCGCGTTGCTTTTTCTCAAGCTTATTCCGTTCCAATCGTTCTATTCTCTCGATCCTGTCCTGATCGTCCGAATGCCGGGCGTACTTTCGGTCAAATTTCTCCTCTATTTTCTTTATTTTCAGTTCTATTTTAGAAGAGTCAAAACTGTTCTCACCGAGATGATAAATCCAGACGTATGGAGCAAAAGGGATGAATGGAAATTTCTTGTTGGCCTCCATTTGGTAGAGTGCTTCGAATTCCTGCGTATCAATCTTTTCATTGCCCAGTATCCGTTGCCTCCTGAGCAAATATTCATCATCTTGCAGGTACTTAGTCCCCACGCATGAGCTCATTATAATTATTACCGGAATAATAAAACCGGGGACTTTGAAGCGGCGGTTCAATACAAATGTGATCTGAGATGATTTCGAAACAACAGGCAAAGTATGTTAAAAGCTTAAAATTAAAAAAATACCGCAAAAATGCATCAGCATTCACCGTGGAAGGGGCAAAGAATGTCATTGAACTGCTGCAATCAGACTATGAAATATTGCACCTTTTTGTCACGGAGAAGTTCCTTGCGATGTATGGAAATTTGATGAATCCAACAGCCACTTTTATCGTATGCCGGCAGCAGGATCTGGAAGAGTTGGGCTCTTTCGAAACAAATGAATACGCTATGGCAGTAGCAGCGATGAAGCCACAGCAAACTGCGCTGAAAAATGATCCGCTCGTGCTGGTATTGGACAACATAAACGATCCGGGAAACCTCGGCACCATTATCCGAATCGCTGATTGGTATGGGATAAACCAAATAGTGGCGAGCTATGAAACTGCCGACTTTTATAATCCCAAAGTGATCAACGCGTCGATGGGGTCGTTTACACGGGTATCAGTCAATTATAGGGATCTAACCGATTTTTTTGCATCCAACCATGGCCGCAAAGTTTATGGTGCATACCTCGATGGCAGTGATATCCATACGGTACAATTTAATTCTCCAGCCGTAATTGTAATGGGTAACGAATCACAAGGTATTAGCATGGAGATTTCACAGTTTATAGATCATAAAATTACCATACCTAGAATAGGAAAAGCGGAGTCGCTCAATGTGGCCGTATCCACCGCCATTATCTGCGATAATTTTTTCAGGTTAAAAAACTGAGATGTCTTTGCCTGCCTCGTCAGCCATTTTTTGCGATAGTTCCAGCCCAAGGTACTTGTCAATGAGGAAATGAGCCAGATAGATGACCGGCGTTAATAAAATCGCAATGACAAACTTGTAAATGTAATTGATTGTGCCAACGGCCAGTATTTGATCCAAATTCCAATTTCCAAAAAGGTAAAATGCAATGCCGAGAACTACAAAACTATCGATGAGTTGCGAAACCAGCGTGGAACCTGTAGCGCGAAGCCATAGCATCTTTTGCCCTGTCAGACGTTTCAGCCGTTGAAAGACCAGCACATCGAGTAGCTGAGCGATAAGAAACGCAGTAAGTGACCCAATGATGATACCAAGACCCTGGCGGAAAATTACTCCAAATCCATAGTTGATATCGAATGGATTGCCGTTGTTATCCGTATTGTTCAGTTCTATCCAAAACCCGGCCGGAGCCAGTTTGGTTACCAGGTAAATCACAACAAATATATAGGCGATGAGAAAAGCGGTGAGGAAACTAATTTTGCGAACGCCTTTCTTTCCAAAATATTCGTTGATGACGTCGGTGGTGATGAAGACGACCGGCCAAATTACCGCACCAGCTGTAAGGTTGAAATCCAGAATAAAGTCCCCAAAGAGCAGTACCTGAGCGGGAGCCATGCCCAAGGTAGCTTCAAGAGAAAAAATCTTCACGCCGATGATTTCCGCAAGGATAGCGTTCGTCAGAAAAATCGCGCAAAGTGCGATGAATAAATTGGTCTTTTTTCTATGGTTGGGATCAAATTCCATACAAATTACTCTTTGATCACGACAGTTTCGCCTTCAATGCTGAGATAGGATTCAGCGAAAACACTTCTCGCCTCTTCCAGTATTGGGCCAAGTTCCTTGTACCGCGTGGAATAATGACCCAGCAGCAATTTTCCCACTCCAGCCAAAGAAGCAATGGTAGCTGCCTGTGCTGCTGTGGAGTGATAGGTGGACTCGGCACGATCTTGCATATCGCTGGCAAATGTAGCTTCATGATAAAGTAAATCCACATTACGGATATAGTCCGGGATCGACTTGTCGAATATGGTATCTGAACAGTACGCGTAGGAGCGTGAATGTTTCGGTGGAAGGGTATATTCGCTGCAGGCATATTTTACGTTGCCGTCTTTATCCAACACATCGTGACCGTTTTTTAGTTTTACAATGTCCTGTATCAGGATATCTTCTGGTAAATGTTCCTTGCGGATCCGCCAGGGTTTCGGCTTTTCCCTGATTAGAAATCCATAACAAGAGATCCTATGCTGAAGTGGAAATGCGCTAACAGTAAAATCTTTCTCGTCCAATAGTTGGTCAATTCCCGTGTGGATTAACAGACTAAACCTTAGTGGAAAACAGAGTTCCGTAGATGAAGCGTTCAGTTGAAGTCTTATAATCTCTTCGAGTCCCGGCGGCGAAAATACCTGAAGTAGCTCTGTTCGTTGAAAGAGATGCATTGTGGAAATGAGCCCGATTAGTCCAAAATAGTGATCGCCATGCAAATGACTGATCAGGATCGTCTTGATCCGCCCAAATCGAATTTCAAACCTGGATAGTTGTATTTGTGTTGCCTCACCACAATCGATAAGGATATACTGGCTGTCGAGCTGCACCAACTGGGAGGTTTGGTTCCTGTCGTGTGCAGGAACTGCAGAATTACTGCCCAGGATTTTTACCTGAAAAATCAATCAATCGGAATTTACTCCTGATTTTCTTCCAGATCGCTTTCAATTTCCTTCAGGAACACGGCATCGATAGCTTCTTCTACCGTTGGTAGAATGTTCAGGACATTGTTGAGCTGGGATATTTTGATGAGTTTCATCACATGGTCATTGAGACGGGTGAGTATAAAAATACCCCCGTCTTCATTGTAGATCCTGTTGCCGACCAGGATAGCGCTGAGTCCTGATGAATCAACGTATTTCACATCCGCAAGATCTAGAATGATGTTCTTAACTCCCTCAGCATTGAGCGTAACAAACTCAGATTTCAGGATCGGCGATAAGGGAGAATCAATTTT
>JBGSYX010000453.1:0-10809 GCA_041750735.1 Cyclobacteriaceae bacterium | reverse complement strand
GCTGTCCTTACACGAGACCAAACCACCAACACGAACTATTTTGATGAGGCTATGCGACAAGGCGCATTTACCCAATTAGACCTGTCAACTTCTCGAGGAACTGATAATGCTTCCTATTTCATTTCAGGTCAATATAGAAATGACAAAGGAGTAATGACGGGCAATGATTTTAAAAGATATAGTTTAAGGACAAATTTGGATTTTCAACCTGTCAATAGCCTTAAGGTTGGTTTACGGGCAACTTTCGCATATACCGACAACGAAAGGGCGGCTAATGGCGGGGCACCGGGTGGCAACAGCAACTTCGGCGGCGGCGGTTACAACATGGCCAATAGCAACTCACTTCCGTGGTTGCCAATATTCCATCCTACGGCAGTAGATATTGATGGAAATCCCCTGTTGTTCGACCCACTTTCAGGCAGGAACTTAAGAGCCTCGCTTGATAAGGATAATTATATAAATAATGTCGAGTCGTTCAGGACAATTTCAGTAGCATTTGCAGAATGGACTTTGCCTTGGGTAAAAGACCTCTCGCTTCGCACAGAACTTGGTTACGATTATGTTTATACAAGCAATATTGAATGGGCAAATACGGTAATTCGGCAAGGTAGCAATTATGCTTTTGACTATTCAAATATTCGTCAACGGCTCAATTATAATATCTATGGTACATATAATAAAAAGTTTGGGGAAAAGCACAATCTGAATATTGTGGGTGGATTTGAAAGAACAAGTGAGATACAACGCTCCCGCAATATTGAGGCTGAACAACTGATAGGCACAGCAAAGGAAGTAGGAACACCTGGCAAAGTATTACGAGTATCAGCAGGCGAAGGTGGTGAGATTTACTTTCAGGGTATGTTTGCCCGGTTGAATTATAAATTCATGGATCGATACTTATTGGGATTCAGCTATAGGTATGACGGATCTTCCATTTTCCAGGAAGACAGTAGATTTGGGTCATTTCCAGCTGTTTCAGCAGGATGGATTATTTCGGATGAAAGCTTTATGAGTAACGTAGGTATGTTAAACTTCCTCAAATTACGAGGAAGTATAGGACAGCAGGGTAATTCTGCGATTGACCCAAATGCCACGCTTACGACTTATGCCACCTGGGGACGATACGGCAACGTAGGTGCAGGTGATTTGTTAAACACGATCGGAAACGGTGATATAACGTGGGAGACTCAAACTGCAACAGATGTTGCAGTGGACTTTGAATTTCTAGAAAGTCGTATTTCCGGCTCGATTGGGTACTATAATCAAAAAGTCGAGGACATGCTCTACAGAGTTCCTATTCCGCAGTCTTCGGGAATATTTGCCAATAATCCCACCATTTGGGGCAACATCGGCGATATGAGGAACTGGGGTATGGAATTGCAACTAAATGCGGTTTTAATTAATAAAGGTGATTTCCGTTGGGATATTGGATTTAACATCACAACCAATAAAAATGAGGTTTTAAAACTGAGTAATGAAAACGACCAATTGTATAATGCCGCCACAAATGGATTGGTAACTCGGGTAGGTAGTCCTATTGGATTCTTTAGACTTGCCAAATACGCTGGGATTCATGCTGAGGGAGGATATGAAATGATTGAGGAAATGGACGTAGCGCATTTTCAAGAAACTGGAGAGCGAATACCAACCGGAAATCTGATCCCGGCTACCCGTACCAATATGAATACTCATCTTTTTGACAATGAGGATAAAACCAGTTTGCCAACCTATTTTGGAGGATTTAACACATCCGTTGCATGGAAAGGCATAGACTTTAGCATGAATTTCTCATACCAGGGAGGCAACTACATATTTGATGAAGCTGAATTTGGTTCAACGTTCGTAGGTACCGGAATTAATGTGTTACGTTCAGATTTGGTTGATAACACCTGGACAGAAAGCAATAAGGATGCTGATTGGCCCGAATTAGCATGGGATAGAAGATATGATATAATCAATGCTGATGGTTCAATAACTGCTAACCAACGATTCGACAATCAAAGAGCGGGCGAAAGACATGATAAATTCTTGAAGAAAGGCGATTTCTTAAGGCTCAGGAGCTTGGTATTGGGTTATTCTTTACCAAGAGGTGCTGTAGAAAAGATGGGGCTATCCAAATTTAGAGTTTATGGTATGGCCAATAATCTGTTGACTATTACCGGTTATGATGGCTATGATCCTGAAGTTGTTACTCTCGGAGGGTCTCAAAATAGGAATACTCAACAAGGATGGGTTGGGCTTCAATTGCCACAATTGCAAAGCTTCAGCGTGGGTGTAAATATTGGTTTCTAACTAAAAACAGAAAATATAGTACGTTATGAAAAATATAAAAATGTTTATAGGAATGTTGATCCTGAGTTTTCTTGGATCAGCGTGTAATCAGAATGAATTCTTTGAATTACAGAATCCGCCTCAAGCTCCATGGCAGACCTTGGCCGATCTGGAAAAAGCACCGATCGGTGCTTATTATGGATTATCAGGAAATGGAGGCTTTCAAACGATTTTTGGTTGTGGCAGGTTTATCGGTGAACTCTACGCAGACGGTGTAACCTTGGCACCACAATCAGAGGGATTTTCAGTTAATGGAGATGCAGAGGATATGTACACCAGAGCTACCGCAGGGACTGAAATTCAGCTATATAATAACTCGATGTTTAACAGCGGTTATTTTGCTATCGGGTTTGCCAATGGAGCACTCGATTTCATAAATGCAGCGAATGACAACCCCTTCCCAAATCAACCAGGCAGTATGCCTGAAGTGGCTAGGATAAAAGGTGAGCTATATTTTGTGCGAGCATATGCCTACTATTGGATAGCAAGGGCCTATTTGCCTGTTTATCCTAACGATGAAAAGCGAGTGCCATGGCGAATAAATCAGGCGACAAATTTTGAAGAATCGATCAAGTCAGAACTGGCTTCATCAAATGACATTTACCAGCAGATTATTGATGATCTCGCAAAAGCAAAGCAATTGTTGCCTGAGCGCTTTGATAAAGCCAAGCATAATCCATCTTATGAGGATGGGAGGGCAAATAAATTTGCTGCTGCCGCACTCAGGGCCAAAGTATTGTTCCATATGGGAATGCATGATGAAGCTTTGACTGAACTTAGTTTTGTAATTGACCAAAATGGCGGCGATTATGATCTAAGTGAAGATCCTATTCAGGCATGGAACAAAACGGGAGTAGCCAGAGGAAAGGAAGTAATTTGGTATTACACATTATGGGCTGGAGATGGTCTTGGTGGCACCAGCAATTGGAAACATCCGAGGAGATTTGAATGGTACTCTGCTGGTAATCAGGATTCGCAAAATCCAGCAAATAATGGAGGAAGATTCGTCCCACTTAGTACGTCCATGCTACAAACTGTTGGATGGATGGATTACAACAAAGCCGAAACAGCGGAGGCTACTATGGACAAGCGATACAATCAAATATTTTTACGCCTCGAAGCACCATTAAATTTTTCTAGCCGACTGCCAGGCGAAGAGCCACGAAGCCAATTTCAACCAACAGAGCCTTATGTTTGGGGACATAAATACTATAGAAGTGGTGTAGCGCGGAGCACGAATCTTCCAATTTTACGATTGGCGGATATATATCTCCTTCGCGCAACGATAAATGCTTTAAAAGGAAGCGTTGCGGCTGCAAGAAGTGATTTAAACATAGTAAGAAATAGGGCTGGCATAGGCGATTATGTCGGTGCCGACGCTGACCTTCTCAATGCTATAGAAGTTGAACGTATGAAGGAAATGGCTTTGGAAGGTGACAGGCTATATTATCTTCAAGGCTTGAAAAAGAATATTCCAAATGGAGACCGAGGAGCAGGAACGGTGCCTTACAACAGCAATTTCTACTCTGAAGTGCCACAATATGAAACCACTATCAACCAGGGATATATAGTTGCTTCAGGGAATTAACAGATTTTCATATAAATACAAGAGGGAGATGATCAATCATCTCCCTCTTTTTTCCCCAAAAAAGTAAAGCCTAATTCTCATCTGGGTTTTATATCATTTTTCTTCAGGATGAAACATTACTTTATACTTTTTACCTCTATTCTCTTTTTTTTCGCTTGTGATAAGCAAAGGGAGGCTCCAGTGGATTTTGAACGTCTATTGGCCAGTTTAGATGAAACTTCAATTCAAATTAGTGCCAGTAATGCCCAAGAGATACACCAGGAACGAAATAAAATCGGGATAATGAAAGGGATGCAGTGTAAGGCTATTGACAACAAACTGCAACTTGAAATTACTGATTCTATTGCCGAAATTAAATTTAATACTGCGTCCGCGGGTTTGCCATCATCATGGCGTGATTATTCATATTTAAAACTCAAGCTAGAAAATACTTCTCCTGAAAATGTGAAAGTGACGGTGGTGCTATGGGCACCTAGGGGGAGATTGCCGGATACGCTGTATCTGAGGTCATATCAAACTGTTGAAAAATATATCGATCTTCATGATTTACCATTGATAGGGAGCGTCCAAAATAAATACCAGGTTGATGAAGTAGCATTTCATTTTAATACACGAAATAGTGCCAATATATCCATCGAGGCTATCGCCTTGGTTGAAGAGGACGGGAAAAAGGATTTTGTGGTTGTCGACCGCTTCGGGCAACGTAAAAGCACTGATTGGCCAGGTAAGGTAAAAACTGACGACGAACTGCTTAAGCACCGGATAGCGGAAAAGAAATCGTTAACGGGCATCTTCAATTCCAATTCTTATGATTCGTTCTACGGGTTAAAAACAAAAAATAAGTATCCGACGAACGGATTTTTCTCCATGGGTTATGAGGTGATTGATGGAATAAACACATGGTTTTTTGTCACCCCGGAAGGCAATCCGTTCTGGTCTTTTGGAGTAACAGGTATCCGCCCGACGAAAGCATATAATGCCGTAACCCTTGTGAAAGGAAATGAACAACTTTTTGAAGAACTGCCCGATAGAAAGGGACCTTATGCAGATGCATATATTGACAGCACGCTGAGCTTTTATAAACTCAACCTACTGCGTAAATACGGTGGTTTGCAGGCATGGCGCGAAGTAAGTATGAAAAGATTATCCTCCTGGGGGATGAATACAATAGGGAATTGGGCTGAAGATTCGCTGCTCATGCAATCTAAGATGCCGTTTACATACGCATTGGAAACAAGCGTACGACGTTGGAAAATGGATGTATATAGCCCGGAATGGCAAACCTATGTTGATTCAGTATTTTCCAGGGTCACTCAGCTTCGAGAGAACAAATATCTGCTTGGATATTTTGTTGACAATGAAGGTGGATGGGGTAACTTAAAACTTCCGGAGAATTTACCCCAAAATGCCTTCCTCCGGCAAATATGGAAGGAATACCTAACGGATAACTATACTTCTATTAGTGAGTATAATCTGCGGTATAGCACACAGTTTAGTAGTTGGGAAGACCTTGTGGCATCCAATAATTCAGATAACATTAGCCAGGAAGAGATAATCCAGTTAGAGAAATTGTACACAGAAAGATATTTCAGAATAATCTCAGAGACCCTAAAAAAATACGATCCCAATCACCTGTACCTTGGTTGCCGGTTTACAAGAAAACTCAAACCTAATTACATTTTACAAATTGCCGGAAAATATTGCGATGCGATTTCCGTAAATGTTTATTCCTATGAACCTATTAAAGAGGAAATGGATGCATGGCATCAGATGACAGGTAAGCCAATTTTAATAGGCGAGCATCAGGCAGCCTTAAACAGTCCACGACAATTGCCTCTAAGGTGGCAGACATTTACTGAAGAGGAGCGTTTTGATTATTTTGTCAACTATGTAAAAGTCTGGGCATCCATGCCTTATTCACTGGGGTGTCATTGGTACCAGTATGCAGATCAGGATATTACGGGACGCGTAAGTAATGGTGAAAATCAAATTATTGGATTTGTGGATATAACTGATCAACCATATACTAAAATGATTGAAGCAGTACAATTCAATTCCCAAAACATGTATATGTGGCACGGTATGGACCGATAATCTTCTTGGCCTGGGGCGGAAGCGATAAGAAATTGTTTAATTTAATCCCAGAACTTCCGAACAATATGTATAAAAACACTTTCATCTTTTCAAAGGTTTTTGCAATTCTGTTTTCCCTTGTTTATTCTACAAGCTGTCAGAAAGGGGTAGAAAATCGTGCTCCTGTTCAACTTCAGGAGGAGCCGTTGTTCGTACGTCACACTTCTGCCGAGACTGGTATAAAATTCAATAATGTTATCACCGAAGACCGCAATCGAAATATCATACGCTATCAGGGCTATTACGATGGGGGCGGCGTTGCGGCGGCTGATTTTAACAATGATGGTTTAACAGATTTATTCTTTGTTTCCAACATGTATCAGAACTTATTCTATGTCAATAAGGGGGATTTTCATTTTGAAGATCAGACCATGGCCGCCGGACTAAAAGAAGTTGGATTCGGATGGTATACTGGAGTAACGGTGGTAGATATCAATAATGATGGCTGGATGGATATCTATCTATGTAAATCAGGAAAGTTCAAACCGGAAAATCGAAGGAATTTGCTATACGTCAACAATGGAAATCTCACATTCACTGAACGAGCCGCAGAGTATGGACTTGATCATGCGGGCTATTCTACACATGCTGCATTTTTTGATTATGACAAGGACGGAGATCTGGATATGTACCTAACAAATTATGGGGTGATGAAGAAACAATTCAAAAATGAAGAAACCCTGCGTCTTAGAACCATCCCTGATGAGTACAGCGGCGATAAGCTGTTTGAAAACAGGAATGGGGAATTTGCAGATATTACCAGTAGTGCCGGTATTGCTGAACATCAGTTTGGCTTTGCTCATTCGGTAGGTATAGGCGACTTTAATTCAGATGGGTGGGAGGATATCTATGTATGCAATGATTTTTTTGAAGCAGACTATCTGTATTACAATACAGGTAAAAAAACATTCAGGGAAGGTTTAATGAATTCCATGAACCACATTTCAAACTTTTCCATGGGAAATGATGTATCCGACTTCAACAATGATGGCTTGCTTGATATCGTAGTATTGGATATGGTAGCCGAGGATAACCGCCGACTAAAGGAAAATATGAGTGGTATGGATCAGCAGGCGTTCTCTTTCTTTGTGAATCTGGGGTTTCATTACCAATATATGTTCAATATGCTTCATAAGAATAATGGCAATGGTACCTTCAGCGAAATCGCCCACCTTGCCGGTATTTCCAACACCGACTGGAGTTGGGCTCCGCTGCTGGCCGATTTTGATAATGATGGGTACAAAGATATTTATATCACGAACGGCCTGAAACGAGATGCCCGAAACCTCACCGCCAAATACACATTTGAAGATATCCTTGCTAAAGCAGCAGCAGAAGGTCGCAACGACCTTACGGAAGAAGAATGGAAAATAGGGATAAATGCCATGCCATCGGAGAAACTGAAAAATTACATGTACAGAAACCGGGGAGACATGACTTTCGAAAAAATGACGGATAGGTGGGGATTGGGTATTGTCTCTTTTTCCAACGGCGCCGTCTATACTGACCTGGACAACGATGGCGACCTGGATCTGGTAGTAAATAATATTAATGATGAAGCGTTTGTTTTTGAGAATAAATCAGCAAAGTCCAATTATCTGAGAATCAATTTGATTGGTCCGGATAAGAATATTGCCGGTCTTGGCACAAAGGTGGAAATCTACCATGAAGGCAGGCATCAGATGCAACAATTCTATCCCGGGCATGGATATCGGTCTTCGATCGTGGAAGCGCTGCATTTTGGTCTTGGCAAATCTACACTGATAGATAGCATCTATGTCACATGGACAGATGGTAAAAGGCAACTTATGAAAGGGATGCAGTCCAATGAAACCATTACTGCTAACTATGCTGATGCCAACAGCATGAATCAGTCGGTACCGGAAAGGGGGGCATATTTCAGGGATGCGCCTTCTGTTTTAACTTACCTCCATCGGGAGAACGAATATGACGACTTTTTAACTCAGGCCTTACTTCCCTACAAGCTATCTGCTACGGGGCCGATCATTGAAAAAGGGGATGTAAATGAGGATGGGTTGGAAGACATTCTTATTGGGGGCTCAAAGGGATTTTCTACCTCACTATATCTTCAGCACCCCGACGGGGGTTTTACCAGATCTGATCAACCTGCGTTCGCTATCGATAGGGAATGTGTGGATGGTGGGGCTGCATTTTTTGATGTCGATAATGATGGAGACATGGATTTGTATGTTGCCTCAGGTGGAAACGAATATGCAGCTAATTCAGATAGGTACAAGGATCGTCTGTATATCAACAACGGGAAAGGGCTTTTTGGTTCTTCAGAGGACAGGATTCCTGAATTGAACACCAGCAATTCCTCGGTAGTGCCTATTGATTTTGACGGTGATGGTGATATAGACCTTTTTGTCGGAGGGCGGCTATTTCCGGATAAATATCCATTGCCTGTCCGTAGCTATTTGCTCGAAAACCGCGACGGATCTTTAATCGATGTCACAGCCGAAAAAGCATCAGCATTTGAAGATTTGGGCATGGTGACTACAGCAGTTTCTTTCGATTTTGATATGGATAACGATCCGGACCTGGTCATTGGTGGGGAATGGATGCCTGTTACCGTGTTTGAAAATCTTAATGGCACCTTTACCAATGCCACAAAAAAAGCAGGTCTGGAACAAACCTCAGGATGGTGGCAAAAGATAGTATCCGCTGATTTTGACGGAGACGGAGATATTGATATAGTTGCAGGCAATTTAGGGCTGAACTCTAAATACAAAGCATCCCAGGAAGCCCCCCTGGAGGTATTTGCCGGTGATTTAGATGAAAATGGAGTACATGATATTGTTCTGGCATACTGGCAACACAATAAGCTATATCCTGTCAGAGATCGTATGACCATGATCCGGCAATTTCCGTTTATTGAAATTAATTTTCCCACGTTTGAGTCATTTGCAGCGGCTCAGATATCAGAGATTTTCCCGAAAGAAATGTTGGATCGTTCCATCCATTTAAAGGCAACTTGTTTATCATCCTCTTATCTTGAGAATTTGGGAAATGGTAAATTTCAAATTCATTGGCTTCCAAATGAGGCACAAGTCTCGCCAATTAATACTATACTTCCATACGACGTGGATTTTGATGGCAGCCTAGATATAATAATAGCCGGAAATATTTATCAAATGGAAACAGAGACTGTGCGTAATGATGCCGGTTACGGAATGTTTTTGAAGGGGAATAACAAAGGTAATTTTATAGCAGTACCATATTCCGAAAGTCAATTGAGTGTTGGAGGGGATGTTAAAGGTGGGGTATTAGTTAAAAGACCAGATAAAAGCCCGATATGCTTTGTTGTTAAAAATATCGACAATATCCAAGCTACTGAAATAATAGAATCTGTGCGTTAATTTTTCGATAACCACAAATCGTCATTTTTTATTGTTTAGTAACCAGCACCGCCTTTATTGAAACGTCATTCCACCCGGAAGGCGCGATTAACATTTACTTTTGACAAAAACTCATCCATAACTTCATACGATTGAAACGATGAAAAAAATAAGCGCGTTTTGCATTTTTTACTTGTTGATAATTCAAATGTCAGCAGCCCAGGAACACTATTTTCTGGAAGACCGCTATGATCAATTACACAATTCTGCCAAGCAGGAAGTATATAAAAAGATACACCCGATGCCGGCAGGTGTGGTGTATATCCAGTGGCCAGGCGAGGGAGAGAAAGAAATGCGAGAGCATTTTAAACTGATGAAAAAGCTGGGGTTTAACTGCCTCAAGCAGATAATGACTGTTCCTGGCTGGGAACTCGAAGATGTGCAATTGATCGCATTGGACGAAGGGCTTATCCCATGGTGGTATGGTGACGGCGGCTGGGAGCCGATTACCAGTGAACTTCTTAAAAAATTGAAAATACCATTAAATGCTGATATAAAGTCTATCCGTGAGAATCCGGCAATGATTAATTACCAAAATAAAGTAATGAAGGAACGGATATTAAGGGCTAAAGAATATCGCAAAAAGCACGGAGAACTTCCACGCAGCGGCTATACAGCTTTCGATCCGACGGTCGGAGGGAGAGGGCTGGATCTTTCAGAAAATGGAAAGCAACTCTTCGTGGAATGGGCAAAAAATCACTATAAGACAATTGAAAACCTCAATAATAGCTGGACCATGTACCACCATGGCACAGGCAATCCATTTGACTCATGGGAAGATTTTGGAGCGAACTGGGAAACGAAAGCTTCTCAGCGGAATTACAAAAGCAAGATGGATGTTTTTCTTTTTAAGGCAGAACATGGCTGCGAGAATATAAAGACATCGGCGCAGGCTTTCTTGGAATATGATAGTAATGAACCTTTTCGCGGTGGAGGGGAAATGGGACTTTTTCTCCCTGCCGCATATATGGGCGTTGATATGGAGCGGATCGCTGATGTTATTAAGGACTACGGATCCTTTTATCCGTCAACGCATCTCTCCTGGCATTTTAATGAAACTAACAATGAAATAGTAAGACCATTTTACATCCAGGCTTCCATCATGAACGACTTCTACAAAGGCGGCTGGACAGGAGGGTGGGAATCAACCGGTGGGCCGCAGCAATTTGATGGTGAGAAAAATGCCAGCGATCTCAATTCTTATTATGTAGACGGAGGTACGATTCTGCAGCTTTTTATGAGCCAGATGGCTGCTGGTTTTAAAGGTTTCGGGATTTGGTGTTGGAGTATCAGATCGGCCGGTAAGGAAGGAGGGGAGTATGCACTGCTTGACAGAAA
>JBGSYX010000452.1:0-9436 GCA_041750735.1 Cyclobacteriaceae bacterium | reverse complement strand
AGAGCAATACTTCTTAAAAACAGAGGATGTCACCAGTGTGAACAACCGACGGATAGCCAGAATAAGTTTTGAAAAAATGGAAACCGTAGAAATCCCGGCAATGGAAGGGGAGTTGTTGATTGACACTGAAAACTTTGATATCCTTAAAATTACGGGAACAGTTGCTGATGATGATTTGAATTTTATTACTCTTAAAGGCGAACGTGGCTCATGGAAGAATTATAAAGTCAGTTGTGAAATCGCCTTTAAACCGGTTGATGATCACCTGGCGCTTGATTACATGACTCTTGGTCAGAATTTCGAGTATTACCTGGACAATATATTCATAAATCATGTGGAGACACGCGCATTTTTTACCTATTACGAATACTACGACCCTCCAAAGAAAAAGCGCTTAGGTGGCAGGTTAATGCGCTTTGGCCAGCGCGATTCCGATTTGCTGGATGCCATTGGCTACAATCAATTGTTCTGGGATGAAAATATTATTGTGAAGCGCACCCCGATCGAAGCAGAAGTCATCACTTCCTTTGAAAAAGACCGCGCTTTTGGTTCCATCTATCTCAACAATAAAAACCAGGTGGAACTGGAAGATTATGTCATTGACAACGACCCATTTATCGTAATGACCCGACAATCGTTGAAGCGGTATAGGTTACCGGCAGAAGGAGAAAAAGTGTTTATTCATCATGACAAGCCATCCTATATTTCAGGTCAAGCCATTTTATGGAAAGGCTACGTGGTAAACATGGCCACTAATACACGCGTGGTAGGGCCAGGATTGCTTCATTTGACCCTGAGCGACCCATCGGGTAAAAGCATTCTAAATAAATCATTTAAAATCCATGACGGGCTCGCCGAAGGTGTACTCGAATTACCAAAAGACCTCAGATCTGGCGCCTATAATTTGAAGGCAAATACAGGATATATGACCAATCTCAATGATCAGTTCGCATTTGATGAGATACTCACCATTATTCACCCAACGGAAGACACAGGTAAATTTGCGGTTGCTAAAACAGATAGTCTGAAAACACTTATTATCATGCCGGAAGGCGGAAAAATGGTGGTGGACATTCCGGCCCAGATCGGTTTTGTTGCCCTTGACGAATTTCGCCAGCCAACAGATTTTAAAGGCCGGATATCCGATGATCAGGGTAAAATCATTGCCCAGCTAAAATCTGATTACAATGGATTCGGCAGCACTTTTCTCTTGCCAACCAAGCAAACAAGCTTTCAGCTAAATATCCCCCCCGATTACCACTCTGTCAGCCTGCCCGATGCTTCTACAACAGGGTATTCAGTAATGATCAACAACATGAAGCCAAATGCCATTGATGTGATGGTGCGTGGTACTTTGAAATTTGAAGGAAGGAAATTTTATCTTTTATTCATTTCCAACGGCGTATTATTCGACCGGCGTATTGGTGTATTGCTGAAAGGCATATATCGTACTGAAATTCCTAAATCAAACTTCCCTACCGGGATCACGCAGGTATTGCTGGTCGATGACGTCGGCACCATTCATATCAGAAGAATGGTATTTCTGGAACAACCCCATGAAGCCAATGTCAATTTTTACCTGGCGAAAAAGGACCTTTCACCGCGTGAGAAAATCGATATGGTATTGGAGGTAAATGACGAAAACGGCAAACCCATCGCAGATGCCAATTTATCAGTTTCAGTGCTCAATAAGGACAAAGTGAGCACATCTCCATCGGCACAAAACATAAGGTCATTTTTCGACTATGGGTTCTTATTCGATTATGAAAATCCAGCGCCGGCTGAGCTACTATCAGGAGCCGACAGGGAAGCTCTTAAAAACTTTGAATTTCTGATGCTAAGCCAGCAAACTGCTTTACCCGATATCCGGTCATTCACAGTGACAGATACCGCCACAATCCCCGATAAAGCTGAGAAAGTCGCTATGCAAATAGTTGGTTCGGCCACAAACGCAGCTACCGGAGAGCCCTTGGAAAATGGATTCCTCAATTTAATTTCTTACCCTGATGCATCATTGGGCAATTGGTTTGTCAGAACCGATCGTATAGGAAAATTCTCTCTGGACCGTATAGATTTCAACGACAGCCTCGCGGTGTATATAAATGCCCGCGATGCAGATGGAAATACCCTCGAAGTGCAGCTGGATTTTTCGGGTAGATCGCAAAAACATGTCTTAGAAATTGTTCAAAAACCCATAAGTGATGATGTCAGGAAAAACCTTGATAGCTATCGTCTGGCATTTCAACAAGGATATGTTGAATCACCAATAGCAAAAACTATTGCTTCGGTACCGATTTCAAAACAATCAATTTTTGGAAAGGCAGATCAGCGCATCTCTGTTTCAAATCGCGTAGGTCAGCCGCGTAATTTGCTGGAATTTTTCCAAACGCGCGAGCCGGGAACCGAAGTAACCGCTGCCGGACAGGTATTACTTAGAGGTGATGCTGTAGAACCATTATTGCTCGTCGATGGGTTTTTGGTAAATCCGGAGGCACTGAATTTTGCGGAAAATAAAATGATGGAACTGAAAATACCAGATGGACTCAACGATGAAATGTTGACCACGACACCAATTCAGCAGTTTGATAGGGTAGAAGTATTTAAAAAAGTATCAGGACTTAAATTTTATGGCGTGGAGTGGAATCATGGCATTATAGCGGTTTATAGCAAAGCAGGAGATACCGGCATCACAGTCAATGAGTCGGAAGGTACTTCATTGGTTTGGTTACATGGATATACTCAGCCGGCTACGATGAACTTACTCGATTACTCCAGAACCACTTCCCCAGGACCAGATTTACGAACAACGGTTTATTGGAACCCGGATGTAAAGGTGAATAAAAAGGGGCGTGTAAAGGTTAGTTTCTTTAATTCCGATGATGCCAAAACACTTCAGGTTTGCGTACAGGGAATCACGAATACAGGCATTCCGGTATTTGAGATTTTTGATATCGGGAAAAACGCCCCACGAGTGCGATAATTTTTTGCTGAATGAAAAACAAAACCGGTCTTTTCCCATAACTTGGTTGTTATCCTGGATATGGCACAATCTCGCACAAATCGTTTTTTTTCATTAATACTTCTATTGGTGTATAGTGGTGTCATTTTTCATGAAGGTGTTTTTTCCGGATGGCATATCATTTCACATGTTCCTGAGGTAATGGCAAGTCAGTTTACCTTTCATTCACATGATGACGGTCATATGCACATGCATCATCACAATTTGCTAGATGCGTTGAGTTCGGTATTGCATGTGTCTGATGAAACAGAGCATTCAACACCAGCCTCTAACAAGGAAGGCAAAGATTGGTCAAAAATCCATGTAATTGCCGAGGATACGAACCTCTTTAAGACGACTTTTGTGAATTTTAAAATCCACCCTTTCAATAAGCTTGCCCTCACCGAAGTATTTCGGGCAATAATTACACCACCGCCGGAATACCAAGCCTTCTTTTGTCCGGGGTAATAATTGTCATCATTTGCCCCCAAGTATTAAAATCCGGTTACGTTTCGTTAGTCACTGTCAGGTGGCGTCATATTTTTTTCTTGGAATGTTGATGTATTATTCTCAATGCTGACTGGATAATGTTCAATTCTAAAAACCATAATATGAAATATTTATTGAGCTTTTTGGCATTTTACCTTACTGCGCAATTTGCCTGGGCTCACCATACCTTAAAAGGTACGATATTAAACGCTGAAGACAGAACACCACTTATCGGCGCTTCGATTGGGATAATGGGCACGACGGCCGGGACCACCACTAATGAATTTGGGCAGTTTGAATTGGTTATTGAAGATGCCGCCGTTACCCTCACGATTTCTTACCTGGGTTTCAGCGAGAAATCCATTGAGGTCGACGAGCACAGTGGTTCTATACTCATACTACTCGAACCGGCAGCTATCGAATTGTCGCAGCTGCGCATTTCGGCAAGCGAAATGAATAGTGTGAACACCATTAGCAAACTGGACCTGAAACTAAGACCATTCAATTCTTCCCAGGAAGTGTTGAGGATAGTCCCCGGTTTATTTATCGCTCAGCATGCCGGAGGTGGCAAGGCGGAGCAGATTTTTCTGCGCGGTTTTGATCTGGATCATGGTACCGATATCAATATTACTGTAGATGGATTACCGGTCAATATGGTTTCTCATGCACACGGTCAGGGCTATGCCGACCTGCATTTTCTCATCCCTGAACTCATTAATATCGTTGATTTTGGGAAGGGACCCTACTACACGGAAAAAGGGAATCTGAATACAGCCGGTTATGTTGGGTTTACTACAAAAAGTACCCTCAATAAGCAAATCCTGAAAATTGAAGCCGGTCGTTTTAATACAGTTCGGATGGTCGGAATGTTTAATTTATTGGGCGAGGAATTGGCGCTTAAAGGGCACAATGCCATTGCCGCTGTGGAATACAACATGACGAATGGCCCGTTTGAAAACCCGCAAAATTTCAACAGGCTGAACCTTTTCACCAAATATACCGGTCAGTTCAATGCCAATAATTCATTGACTATCCAGCTGATGCGGATGACGAGCAAGTGGGATGCATCTGGTCAGATACCACAAAGGGCAGTAGATAGCGGCGAAATTTCACGCTTTGGTGCGATAGACCCAACGGAAGGTGGTAATACGAGTCGGACGGATGCCAGCATTAAATTGCTGAATAAGCTGGCCTCTGGATGGAATTTCGAAAACCAGTTGTTTATAACCAATTACAATTTCGAACTCTATTCCAATTTTACCTTTTACCTGAACAATCCTGAATATGGTGATCAGATAAGGCAGAAAGAAGCACGTAATATCACCGGCTTGAATGGCGAATTGTCAAAAACCACTGGTTTAGGTAAAAATTCTTTGACTTCAAAAATCGGTTATGGTTTCAGGTATGATGATATCAATGACCTGGAATTGACGAATACCGTGAACCGCAAAACAGATTTGGAGAGGAAATCATTGGGTGATGTTGACGAAACAAACGGTTGGGTATATGCAGATGCCACGCTGGAATCGGGTCGCTGGTTATTCAACGGGGGTTTACGCGCTGATGCCTTCAAGTTCGATTATGTTGATAAGCTGGACAGTATCTATACGACACTGTCAGATGGAAAAGTTCAGGTATCTCCAAAGGCTAATATCATTTACAGGATCAATGACGATGCACGGATTTATTTGAAGTCGGGCATCGGTTTTCATTCCAACGATACGCGTGTTGTAGTAGCACAGAGCGGTTATCAGATATTGCCTCCAGCGGCAGGTTTCGACCTCGGTACGAGTTTTAAACCTGCCTCTAATCTGTATTTGAATGTGGCGCTTTGGTATTTGTATATGCAGCAGGAATTTGTCTGGGTCGGCGATGAAGCGGTAGTGGAACCAAGTGGTGAATCCCGGCGACAAGGCCTTGATTTGTCCATGAGATGGCAGCCATTTTCATGGCTATTTGCCGATTTTGATGTCAACTACGCATTACCTGTGGCAATCGGAGAGCCGGAAGGCGAGAACTACATTCCTCTGGCGCCGACGCTTACCAGCCTGGGTGGGTTGACCCTACAAGTGCGAAGTGCCTGGAGTGGCACAATACGATACAGGTATATCAAGGATAGGCCTGCCAATGAAGATAACAGCATTGTCGCCCTTGGGTATTTTGTAGTTGAAGGAAAGGTCAACTATACTACCGACTTTATGGAATTGGGAGTGTCGCTGGAAAATATATTCAATTCAGACTGGAATGAAGCACAATTTGCCGCTGAGACCAGGCTGAAGAATGAACCAAATCCGGTAGATGACCTGACGTTTACACCGGGAGTGCCTTTCTTCTTTAAACTTTCAGCATCGTTTTTCCTTTAAGGATATATTGTCTAAAAAGCCATTTTCATACCACAGATATTCGGTATAAAAGTGGCTTTTATGGTTTCACAATTATTTTACCGGCGGTCATATTTTGTTTGTAAGTTTCCATGCAGGCACCGACTTCATCGAGTGAGATACGGCGTTGCACGACAGTATGGTGTATATCTTTCATATATTTTTGAATACTGCGAAAAATCCAGATCATTTTTAGTATCGGCTGGTGACCCACCCATGAGCTTACCCAAAAGCCGCTGATTTTTTTATGTTCAAAAATGAGTTTGCCCGGATGTGCTGTTAATGGCTCCTCGGATAAGGCTCCGTATATCTTTACTTCTCCATGGGGTGGCAGAGCATTTACGAGGTCGAAAACAGACTTTCCTCCAATGGCATCAAATGCAAGGGTCACATGGAGTTTGGAGAATACTTCTTTTAATTCTTCAGCAAAATCAGGATTCTCACTTACCAATATGTGTTTAGCGCCCAGCCCTCGTAAAATATCAGCCTGATCCACACGCCGTACAATATTGACTAAAGGTAGATTCAGATCGTTACACACTACATTGAGGAATCGGCCAAGGGCGCTGGCTGCCGCGGTATTGGCTATAGCTTTATGATGTCCTTTTTTCGCGAGATCGACCATGGCCATTACGGATATCGGGTTTACCATGAGCATGGAACCCTGTTCCAGTTCCATACCCTTTATTAAGGGAACAGCCAGGCCGCTTTTAGTTACCATGTATTCAGCCCATGTACCGTTGCCATCGGAAGGGGCGAAGCAAGCCACTTTTTTCCCAAGGAGCAACTTGGCCATGAATCCACCACCCGCCGCACCTACGGTTCCTGATGCTTCGAATCCCGGGATTACCGGAGTTTTTTTGGCTGTGGAATACAAGCCCCGCATGAAGCTGTAATCGGAGGGATTGATCGGTGAACTGTCGATTTTCACCAGGATCTGGCCCTTAGCCGGTTTGGGTACTTCAACGGTTTTTACCACTGGAGTTTTGCCAAATTCTTCGAGGATCAGTGCCCGCATTGTTGTTGGTATTGATGGATTTTTCATGCTTTTCAGATGGCCGTTCTATTGCTAATCTGGCTAAGTTACGATACATTATTCAATGTCGATTAGTTTACCTACAGTATCCCGGAAAAATCGCAGTTATCGTGATGAATTGCTCTTCAGAATAAGCTTAGTGAATCCTTTGGAGTTTTGACGATTCTGAGATAGCTTAGTAAGCTATGACCGCTACACGCAAAATATTCAATGGAAAAGCACCAAAAACCCAGGAATGGAAGCAGTCAGATACGTTGGATATATACGCAGTGAGTATACACAGTCGTTTAGCGGCAACTCTATGACTACAGTGCAAACTCAAACCTTTAGTGCCAAATTTGACGCATGAAACAAAAGGGAAAATATAGATGTTGGTTTTTAGTTAATCAACATATTTTTAAAAAGGAATTTGAGGCATTTGAACAAAATGCATCAAAAATTTTCCTTGACTTCATTGGCGGCAAAGACTATGGCAAGGGTATCGGACTTTTTCGCTTTGACATTTATATAGAACCGACAGTAAACTTTGGACGACACACAGACAGCATTTATGCTGAATGTGCTCATCTCTCAACTCACATTGACAAACAGATTTTTGATTATGCAGACGATGACCAAAAAGTAAAACTTATTCTCAATGCTGCTTTGCTTCTTACCAAGTATTTAGCGGTAAATGTGCCTTTACCAAAGGACTATCAAGCAGACAAGTTGCATACTGACTTTGCAAAGTATTTATCAAAACACGCTTTATTACTTCAGCAAACCGAAACTGACAAAGCGATTATCAAATATTTTGACACAACCCGTTTTCTTTTTAGGCGAACAGAAACAGTTGAAGTTGATAAGAGCAAAATCCATTTTGACCTAAACGACATTCAGGATTTTATAAATAACCAAATTGCTGGCAGAACATTCGGTAAATCTGTTACGGCTATTGACTTTGGCTTTGAACTATATGACTACAATGGTGGTTTCGCTACATTTTTGAAAAAAACAGAGAACTACAAAAGGTATGGGACGAAATACAAAAACTATCTTGTAGTCAAACACTTTGACTATTCACAAATAAAAAATCTTGACGGACAGCAACAATATCAATTACTAAAATCAAAAATATTGGAGGGCATAAACGACTATGACAACTTAAACAAAAAGCCCAAAGATTTTGACAAGAAAGAATTTTACGACACAATGGAAAAGATTCTTATTACCTATGACAGACAGAAGAGCAGCCGCTAACAAGGGTAGCTGTTGCACAACTACTCGCTGGCGCGCGTTTAGTGAAGCGTAACGCGTGCCCTATTATTTCATTTACTTAAAATCTCTACAACTCTTCTGTACTCTTCAGGATCATTGGCATTCAATAGCCAGTTTTCATTGGCCGGTTTTATAATTTCAGTATTGCAATTTATCAGGACCTTTCGCGGACAGGAATATCCTAATCCAAGGAATTGCAATAAGTGAAGGTATGCTTTTGGTTCCCAAATGGTGAGCAGGGGATCTGGAAAGTTGGTCTCTTGATTGAAGAAAGCAGTGGCAATTTTAGATGGGTTTCTGGAATATATTAGCGCATTAATGGCTTCCCGATCAATGAGTGGTATGTCGCACGCGACGACCAATAGTGCATGATTTGGATATTCTCTGAACGCGCTGAGCAAAGCACCGAACGGACCGAGTCCCGATATACTGTCGGGGATGACCATGAATTTCCCGTCATATTCACTTTTCTGATCAGGCCGGCATGACATGAATGTCTTTTCAGTGAATCCATCCAATAGATGATACAGATACTCGCGTTGCGATAAACCGTGATAATTGATCAGTCCTTTGTCTTGACCCATACGCTCGCTTTTTCCCCCGGTGAGAACTACGCCTATGATTGGCGGAACCTGTAGAATCAGCAGGTCATGAATGAGTTGGGCCAGTTGATCGATCTGCCGGACTGTGTACATCGGTAAGACTTCCAATTCCTTACCAAAATGACTTTCAAGGTATTCCGGCAGTCGCTCATTTTCGTCGGGTCGTAGAATGGCAAGCGGCTTATGGATTTTATCCAGTTTTTTCTCCAGCGGTTTCCGTTCATCCACGATGAGCAACTGGTGTTCAGCTTCGAAGTGGTTGCCATTGACGATGACCAGGTCATAATCATTGAAAAGAATGTTGCGCTCGAAAGTCGTGAGTTGGTTTGTGAAGTCGATCCGCTGAAATTTTATCTTGTCGGTATAGAGTAACAATCCGCCAGACTGTATGGAAGTTGGAATATCCTCTTCCTCTGTTTTATGATCCGCATCGACATACGCAATTCTGAAGCTTTTCAACTTTTGAATTAGTTGCTCAGAGATTTTTTTTATTTCACCACATGGCGCTCCCATAAGCGCTATCTCCGTCCGCCCGAACCGGCCAAATGCAGCCTTTTCAGTTTTCCCGTGCCGCTTATCCTCGTTGGTAGTCATGTTTTCCACCGGTTTTAGACAATAGTTTTATTTCGCTTATTACAATGTCGTGCGACAAAGCCTTGCACATATCATAGAC
>JBGSYX010000451.1:0-16967 GCA_041750735.1 Cyclobacteriaceae bacterium | reverse complement strand
CACTCCATTCGACAATAGCGCAACCGATTATCTTGAGAGCATGGACGTTCCAATTTACAAGATAGCGTCTTTTGAAATTACCGATATTCCATTAATAAAATACGTGGCGTCAAAAGGGAAGCCGATTATCTTGTCGACAGGAATAGCCGAAATAGGCGAAATATTTGAAGCCGTAGCAGCTTGCAGGAGCGTTGGCAACGAGGATATCACTTTACTAAAATGCACATCGAGTTATCCAGCGCCAATAGAAGAAGCAAACCTCGCTACTATGGTAAATATGGCTTCTACGTTCGGCGTTAAGATTGGATTGTCTGACCACACTTTAGGGGGCGATACGGCAATAGCCGCCGCGGCTCTTGGCGCATCAGTAATAGAAAAGCACTTCATCCTAGATCGAAAAATCGGCGGCCCTGATGCTTCCTTCTCAATGGAACCGATTGAATTCGCCGCGATGGTTAGGTCGATACGGAATGCGCGGAACGCAATCGGGAAGGTAAATTACCAATTGACAGAGAAACAACGCGCGGGAAGAAAGTTTGCGAGTTCGCTTTTTGTTGTAGAAGATGTGGAAAAAGGAGAACGGTTTACCTTGGAAAATATTAAATCCATACGACCGGGAGATGGAATTTTACCAAAATACATTGATCGTGTAATTAATGAATTTGCAGTCATCGATATTAAGCGAGGAACGCCATTGGATTTCTCTATGTTAAACTCAATTAGCGATAAGCTATTATAACCTGCGCTCTTGTGTAAAGAGATGATCAAAATAATCCCCAATAGTGTCTTACTTTTTCATTTCTTAACATAAAAGTCATCAGATGATGATATATTAGTAAATAGCGTTGGTATTTGTGGAAATTAATATTAAATCTAACATGGAATCAAGGTTAGCATTTTTTTAATTAGGATAATACCTTGGGCTATATTAATTAGCCAGGAGCTCGATATTGAGTAAATTAGTAAGAAACTCTTCAATGTATATCATAATGTATTTTTTACAAAAGACACTAAGTTTTTTTCTTTTACCATTATATACGGCGTTTCTTTCACCATCAGATTATGGGATTATTGGAATCGTTGCTTCTCTAGATGGAATTCTTGTTATGCTCTTTAGTTTATCGTTAAACAGCGCGGTTGTACGTTTTTACTATAAGCATTCGGAAGATAAAGAGTTTATTAAAAAAGTATGGGGTACCTGTGTTACGATAACATGGATAATGGCTGCGGTGATAACCCCATTATTAATTATATTCCATAGTTATATTATTGATCCTTTTGTTAACGGTATAAAATTTTTCCCTTATATATTCCTAGGTATCATTAGTACAGCGCTCAATCCTCTCTATATGCTATTTCAGCGTAGTCTACAAGCTAGGCAGGAAGCGAGGAAATTTGCGCAAAACAATATTATCTATTTCTTGTTGAATACTGCTCTAAATATTATTTTTGTTGCAGGCTTGAATTTAAAAGCTCTGGGTATGCTTCTTGCTAATGCAATTACAGGACTCATATTCTTTATTGTATCTATCAGATATTTCCTGCCACAGGTTGCACTTGGCATTGATAAGAAGGCTGCGAAAGAATCACTTGCATATTCATTGCCATTGCTCCCGCATGCCTTTGCGGCGAAAATAAATGGGACTTTTGATAGATTTTTAATGAATTCTACTATTTCTACTTCTGCTGTAGGAATTTATAATGTAGGAAATAGTTTGTCTGGGGTTATATCAAATTTAGCCGGCGCGGTAAACCAGGCTTTCTCTCCTTGGTTTTATCAAAATGCTTCTTCAGGTGAAGACTTAAATAAAAAGACAAAGAGTGTAGCATATTTCTTGATTGATTCTTATGTAGTCTTAGCTGCTGGACTGTCTTTGTTTGGCTATGAGATTATTAAAATAATGACTAGTATGAAATATGAATCGGTACTACAAAGTTTGTATTTACAAGCATTTGCTGCAGCATTCGCGGGTATATACTTTGTTGCAAGTAATTCTTTATTTCTTGATAGAACCCGAGTTGTACCGTTTATTACTATTTCAACTGCCACCATTAATATTGTTTTAAATTTATTGCTGATTCCTAGGTTTTTCGTTGTCGGTGCTGCTTTTTCAGGGTTGGTTACACAATTTGCTCAAAGTGCACTTACGATTTTTCTTGGACAGAAGGGGCAAGCCATGAGGTTAAACCTTTTCCGAGTATATAGCTATGCATTTATTGGATTAATCTTTGCTGTATTTTCAAGATATCTTCAAAATACATTTTTTGGATTTATGGTGCGAGGGGTGCTATTTTTAGTATTCTTAAGTCTATTTATTTTGAATCATTGGAGCGTGTTATCAAATCTTAAAAAACGATCTTTTATGTATAAAACTAAATTAAGGAAATGATGTTTAACTTGTGATATGGCTTAACAAGACCTAAAAAGGTGTGTTTATGAAAAATAGTAAAGTAATACAAATATATAAAAGTAAATCCATAACTATCAAAGATATTTGTACAAAAATTTGGGAACTTGAAAAGGAATATGATTTATTCATTAGTAAAATAAGAGGGGTTGCTTTTTGGAAGATAATTAGGATTGGTGTGTTTCTAACTATAGCTAAAAAAGCAGGCATATATGAAGAATCCCATGACAAGTTACCAACTGACCGATATCGATTAGCATTTTTTAAAAATATTATCACTAGTCATTTGAATGGGTCTTCTAATCGAAAGAAATCCGCAAAAATATTGCTTTTTGAAAATCCTCGACATGTTCTTGTTGATGGCAAATATATTGATCCTTATACAGACTGGCTCAAGATTAGGCTAAAGAATGAGCAGATAGAGTATGAGATCGTCGATATTCTATATCGTGGAACTCATATTCATGGGCCTGCAAAAAATAGAAGTTATCTAGATTTACAATCTGTTACTTATTATTTAAATAAGCTTATTAATAAAAATCTTATAATTAGCAAGAGTAAGTTAATTCTAATTAATGATATCCAATGTAGAATAAAAGAATGCTTTGATATAGAATTAGATCTTCAACATATTATCAAAAATGCTGTACGGAATCACATCCTTTCTTATAGGTACTATAAGAAACTGTTAAGACGTAGAAAAACAAGTAAGGTATATTTAGTTTGCTCTTATGGCAGAGAGGCATTGATACATGCTTGTGGAGACTTGGGAGTAGAGACAGTTGAAATACAACATGGCACAATGAGTCCTTACCACCTAGGATATAGCTTTCCAGGAATCGGTAAAGTTCCTTATTTTCCTTCTCGAATGATGATGTTTGGTCAATACTGGTATGACACAACACCACTTCCCTTGGAATTAGATAAAGTTGAATTTATTGGTTATCCATATTTAAGAGAGCGACTTATAGAGTATAGGGAAATCAAAAAAATAAAAAACAGTATACTCTTTATTTCTCAAGGAATAATTGGGAAGAAACTTGGAGAAATTGCTGCTGAATTTGTAAAAAATTATCCAGAATTTATTGTAAACTACAAATTGCATCCGGGTGAGTTTGTTCGCTGGAAAGAAGAATATATAGAACTATTAGGTGTATCTGAATCAGGTTCTATAAATGTTATAGACGGTTCTGGAGAAAATTTATATTACTACTTGGCGCGGGCAGAATATGTAGTGGGAGTAAGTTCTACAGCTATTTTTGAGGCTATTACACTTTTGTGCAAAGTTATTCTAGTGGATCTACCAAGTGTTGAATATATGGAAGGTTTGCTTGAAAAAAATGAAGTCTTGCTTGCACACAATTATTGTGAAATCTATAATCATATTAATTCAACAAAATCATCTATTGCTTTAAAAAGCAATAATTATTTTTGGTAGTTAAATTTGAAGATTAAGATGATCCGCATTAAAGAATTAGGAAAATTTAGACGGGGTGTCATGTGATATATAATTATCGTGATTATAGACGTCATTTAGAAAACGATGTTAAAGCAACAGGATTAAATAATATTAGTTTTATGTCAAAATTATTTGATCGCAGGCTGAAATTTTATCGTAGCCTTCGATTAACTGAGTACTATACAAATTGTATTCATAGCAAATTAGGATGTGTTATAGCAAAAATTTTAAGGTTGCGTCACAGAATACTTTGTGATCGATTTGCTTGGACAATTCCTATAAATGTATTTGATGAAGGTCTTGCTATAGTCCATGTTGGAACAATTGTAGTTTCTGGAAAAGCGAAAATTGGGAAATACTGTCGAATTCATGTGTGCACAAATATTGGGAGCTCTTTACTAGGGGAGCTCTCTGGGGCTCCTACTGTTGGAGATTTTGTTTATATAGGACCAGGAGCAAAGCTTTATGGCCCTATTGTGATCGGGGATCATGTAGCTATTGGTGCAAATGCTGTTGTAAACAAGTCTTTTGCTAAAGGAAATTGTTCGATTGCTGGTATTCCTTGTAAAGTAATATCAAAAAAAGGTAGTGATTTAATTTTCAAAAATATATTAAATTCTCAGAACAAGGGACTCTTAAGTGATTAGATGTTATTGAGATAAAATGTATTGATATAGTTATTAATTTAAGGGCTGTGTAAGATAATATTCAAATTTTGTACTATTTCTTTAGAATTATTAGTTGCTGTTCTTGTGTATCGTAATAAAACCCATACTCGAAATCTTTTCTAAACAGATAAAAGTATTTGTTGTTTATATTATTGATTTATATAGAATTCGTAAAGCTTAATTCCAAAAAAACAATCCAATTAATGTATTCCTTCTCTTTTGCAAAAAATTTAGTCATTAATTCGATGATGATAGAATGTACTAACATCGAAAGCATCATAACTATAGTAGTAATCTATGTAAAAATGCTGTCGGGCTCAAAATTTATGGCTCTTTCAGTATTATTGTGTCTGTTCGGGTGTTATCTACAACAATTTTAAAAAATTTGCTAAGCAGCTTCAGCATTCTAAAGACAATGCTATTAGCAATTAGGCTATGTTCGTGTTTAACTTTTAGAACGCTATCCAAATACATTTCAGTTGTATCTATTCGGTTATTAAAACTCTTATAGAGCTTCTTTTTAGAATAATAAATAATAACAAAATATTAGTCTTGTAGAGTAATATCGCAGAATTAGTGTGTATTACTGGTATGCTAGCAACAGATTGAGCAGTAACGATTAAAACGAAATATTTCAGAAGCAATATTTATTGAACTCTACTGATTTATTCTAAAAAACTATGTATAACCATATTTTTGTCGAATAAAGCCCTTAATTTTAAGCAACAAAAATTGGAAGGCCTTTCATGATTATAAATAAAACTAAAAACAAACCATATGATAGAATGACATCATTCTCCAGCAAGAGCATTGTCTTTATAATTAACTCGGCATTTCCTAATTATGTTGGCGGAAGAGAAACATGGCTTAAAAATGTTGCCACTGGTTTGGCATCACGTGGCTGGGCGGTTCATATTGTTTCGTTTGCAGAATATGACATGCAGCAAGGGCAAATAAAAATTCATAGTGCAAGAATCCCCAGGTTAATGAAATCTCTTCTTAGGCGCGGGTTTTTGTTGCTGACCGGGTTGTATTTAAGAAAAGGGTTAAAGAAAATTTTAAAAAATAATAAGACGAAGCCGATAGTAGTAACCCTTGATACTGTAATCTGTCCAATAGCAATGTATGGGATGAAAGGCAAGGCAGTGTTTGTGTGCGCAAACAAAGGGCCTCATGCTGAAATTTTAAGTGAAAGGTATCCAGAAGCGCAAAATATTTTTCATTGGCTTGAGTTGCATGCTTATAAAGTAGCGGATGAAATCTGGGCGAATGGATATGACATGAAAAAAATGATTGAAATCCAGGGTTATCCTGCAGTAATGATTGGCAATGGAATGAATTGGGAAAAAGCCGGATGTGAACAATCGCGTCCAGAGGAATATGATGAAAATTCATTGATAGTAGCAAGCATTGGCACTTTATTGCCGATTAAGGGTGTGGAGGAAGCGATTAAAGCATTTTCAAGTTTAAAAGATTCCTTTAATGCAAATTTGTTTTTTGTTGGGAAAGGCAGCCAAACTAAATATATTAATCTGGCAAAAGCGATTAGCGTTTCGGATAAAGTATTTTTTCTTGGGAATCGAGAAGACGTGCTCCCATATATGAAAAATGCAGATGTAGTTCTTTGTTTAAGTGGAGGTGGGGGTATGTCGATGTCCGCATTAGAGTCGATGGCCACAAATTGTATTGTAATAGCTTGGAACACACCTGTGTACAGCCAACTGATAAAAAATGGTGAAAATGGAATATTGGTACCTTATAAGAACGAGATAGAATTAACAAAAGCCATTAGGAAAGTTTTGGAAATGCAAGATTTTGAAAAGCAGAGAATAGGTCTTAATGCACGAAAATCAGTGAAATGTTACTCTTGGGGCAATATTTTAGATAAAATAGAGCAAAGATTATTAGTATTGGGGGCGGAATGATTTTACTTATTCGATCTCTTAGATGCGGGCGAGCAAAGAAAAGCTTTCTTAAAAATAGTCATTGTAACAAAGATGCTATTAGTATAGGTCCGTTTGCTAAGTGCACAAACTCAACTGGGAATAAAGACTTGATCCGTATATCTGAAAAAACTGAGATACTTGGATCTTTGGTAAGTATGGGAGGGAATATATCAATCGGGCATCATACGACCATGAGAGGTGACTCTTTAATAGAATCTATCGAAGATGTTGTTATTGGGAACTATGTGATCATTTCTAATAATGTTATTATTACCGATAACAACAGTCACCCCACTGACATTAATGATCGGAGAACTATGCTGAAATCGGGCTTTTCTGGAGATCTGTGGCACTGGAAGCATTCAAAACATGCGCCTGTGAAGATTTGTGATGATGTTTGGATAGGCCGCCGGTCCATGATTCTTAAAGGTGTTGAAATAGGCAGAGGAGCCATTGTTGCAGCAAATTCAGTTGTTACGAAAAATATTCCTCCATATTGTATAGTCGCAGGTAACCCGGCTAAAATTGTTGGGAATTTGAACGAAAAGTAGTTTGCTTTCATTATCAGAAATTCTTAATTTCAAGTTTTAGAAGGAATTAATTGATGAAAGTACTGGTGCTACCTTCATGGTATTCAAACAGCTATAATCCGATAGCTGGAGTTTTTTTTAGAGATCAATCGATTATGCTTGCTGAAGCGGGCATGGATGTAAAGGTTCTTTCTATTAATGCGTTTTCAATAAAAGATTTTTTTAGGTATGGCAAGCTTCCGAGAGAATGCCGGGAACCCCTAAGTTCTAAAATTACTTTGTGGCAAGTAAATATTCTCAATATTCCTAAATTGCACGCAGTGAATTTCACGATTCGTGCCTTGATAGCAGTAAAAAAATATTGGGAAAATGTAAGAATCTGGCATCCAGACTTGATAATCGCTCATTCCTATAGAGCTGGCGTGAATGCCAGGATAATCTCAAAGTTTTTCAATGTACCATATATTCTGATGGAACATTCTTCTAAACTATACCATCATCTTTCAAAAACAGAGGATTGGTTAAGTAACTGGGCTTTCAAAGGCGCAAAAAAAGTTGCGGCGGTCAGCAAACCCTTCGCGGACTATCTTTCTAAAATGACCGGTTTGGATTTCTTGGTTATACCGAATGTTGTCGATG
Source organism: Cyclobacteriaceae bacterium (assembly GCA_041750735.1). GTDB lineage: Bacteria > Bacteroidota > Bacteroidia > Cytophagales > Cyclobacteriaceae > JAAUQL01. Next base: position 9,317 of record JBGSYX010000451.1, on the reverse strand, counting down.
TAACTGGCTTCGTTCCAGAAAAAGCATCTGACGTAGACGAATTTACCATTCTTCAGGTAGGTGCATTTCGTGTAGGCAAAGGAACGGCTATTCTCATTGAAGCCTTCAGTAAATTTTTAAAAAGTAACTGCAAGGCTAAGCTGGTTTTAGTTGGTGAAGGATCTGAAAAAACACAGATTGTTAAGAGTCGTGAATTTAAAGCTTGCTACGACAATGTTGACCTTCTTGGAAGACTCCCGAAGGAAAAAATGATTGACGTTTATAAACGTTCCAGTGTTTTGGTTGTAACCAGCGATATTGAAACTTTCAGTGTGGTCGTAATTGAAGCATTGTCTATGGGCGTTCCTGTAATATCAACAAGATGCGGAGGGCCTGAATGGATTCTTTCTGGAGTGCCTCATTGCACTATAGTAGGAAGAAGCCCTGATGAGGTTTGTAATGCTCTTCAAATCGCATTTGATAACCCTAAAGCTCCATTTGAAGAACTGCATAGCTTGGTTGCCTCAAAGTTTTCAAAGGATTCCGTATTAAAGATAATATTGCCTATCATTACGAGTGTTGTACCTATAAAAAAGAATATTACTTGGGGAAAGTAGTTCAGAGAGAAGATAAGAGCAGTTGAATTTCACTATGAATCGAGTTGTGAGAAAATGAAAACACTGATTGCACATCTAACCTCAGCCCACTCTAGGTATGACACTAGGATATTTCTTAAAGAATGCCGATCGCTCGCTGAAGCGGGTTTTGAAATCGTGTTGTTGGTTGCAGATGGCTTGGGGGAAGAGATTGTGGATGGAGTGCGGATAATTGGTGTTCCCATGAGAGCTTCCAGGCTTTTCCGGATGCTCCTCACTCCTAGGGATTTATATACCAAAGTAATGGAGGTAGGGGCGACTATTTGCCATTTGCATGATCCGGAATTAATCCCAATGGGCTTAAAGCTCAGGCGAAAAGGTTTGAAAGTCATATTTGATTCTCATGAGGATGTTCCTCGTCAACTACTTACCAAACCGTATCTTTCCAAAAGATTTGGAAAAATTGCGAGTCACATCTACGTAGCCTTTGAGCGGTATGCATTAAGAAAATTCAACATATTAGTAACAGTTACCGAGAAAATCGCCAGTCGTTTAAAGAAAACAAACCCTGTGACGATTTGTGTGAAGAACTATCCAATCACGAGTGAATATATACTCGCTAAGGAGTATCCACGTCAAAGTTTGGAGATCGCGTATGTGGGTGCGATTTCGGCCATTCGTGGCGGCGTTGAACTGATTGAAGCGGTTGGGCTGACAAACACAGAGATCTCTTTAAATCTTGCAGGTTCCTGCTCTCCGCCGGAGTTCAAGGCGAGTCTTGAAGTACTTTCCGGATGGAAGCACACAAGAGATCTAGGATTCCTTGGCAGAAAAGCGGTTCAAGAAGTCTTGAACCGTTCACGTATTGGTTTGGTTACCTTACATCCAACGCCTAGTTATCAGGAGTCATTGCCGATAAAGCTCTTCGAGTACATGGCGGCAGGGATACCTGTTATAGCTTCGAAATTCCCGCTCTGGCGCGAAATTGTTGAAGGCAATTCCTGCGGGATTTGTGTCAACCCGTTAAACCCAAAAGAAATTGCTAAGGCTATAGATTGGCTTATCGAGCATCCCGAGGAAGCTGAAGAAATGGGTAAGAATGGTCAGCGCGCTGTCCTGGAACGATATAACTGGGATACTGAAGCAAAAACTCTTGTGGCAGCATACAGAAAGCTCATCGGATGAAAATCCTATACATCAATCATTATGCAGGCTCTCCTCGCCATGGAATGTCTTTCCGAACATACTATTTGGCTCGCGAGTGGGTGCGGGCGGGACATGAGGTTACGGTAGTCGCAGCCTCATGGTCCCATCTCAGGCAGGTTCAACCTGAGGTGCCTGGTTTATATAAAAAAGAGCTTATAGACGGCATTTCGTATTTATGGCTTTCCGTTCCCCCGTACCAGGACAATGGCGGCGGGCGCATCTTTAATATCCTATCGTTTCTACGAAGGCTCAGCACCTTACCAGCCTTGCTCAGTGGAGAGCGTTTCGACGCGGTTATTGCGTCTTCGACCTATCCCTACGATAATTATATTGCGCATTCGTTGTCAAAGCGCTGGAAGGCAGTGCACATATTCGAAGTGCATGACTTGTGGCCTTTATCGCCTAAAGAATTAGGCGGGTATTCAAGCTTCCATCCGTTTATCGTCGCCACCCAAATCGCCGAGGATTATGGATATAGGCAAGCCGATTCGATAGTATCGCTAATTCCGGCAGCTGAGCCCTATATGCGCTCCCGAGGCCTTCAATCGGGGAAATTCCATACGGTTCCCAATGGCATAGATCTTGATGAGTGGCGTGAGGCAATTCCGTTGCCTGATGGGGTTCAAGAAACGATACGAGATTTTAAACAAGGCAGATTCATGGTAGCCTATGCCGGTGGCCATGGTATCTCGAATGCGCTTGAGAGTTTTGTCGATGCGGCCGCGATGTGCCCGGAGTATGCCTTTGTTTTAGCGGGAAAAGGTCCTGAAAAAGAACGTTTATGCGAACGCGCGCGGTCCGCGGTCAATGTGCTTTTCCTTGATCCGGTGCCTAAGGCTTGCGTGCCATCCTTACTAGCGGAAATGGATGCGCTATTCCTTGGATGGAGGCGATCGCCCTTGTATGCGTATGGCATATCGCCCAACAAGCTTTTCGACTACATGATGGCCGCTAAGCCAATAATTCACGCAGTTGATGCCGCTAATGATCCCTGCGCTGATGCCCGTTGCGGGATAAGCATAGAACCGGAAAGCGCTCAAGCGATAGCTGATGCCTTAAAAGCCGTGAACGCCCTGAGCTTTGTGGAACGTGAACAGATGGGGCTTCGCGGTCGCGCTTATGTCTTAAGGAATCATGAGTATTCTGTGCTTGCCGCCCATTTCCTTTCTATAATCACTGAGACTATTATAAAAAAAAGCGAGAAAAGCCTTTGAGTTCTGGCCGGGTCTAGCTCATTTACTATTTGAAAGGTCGATATTAAATGGAAGATATTCTTAGTCTCATAGGACGAGACAGCGAGCTTTTTAGTCCTGATATACTAGCGTATGAAGATGAGCTTTCCCATATAGTGTCCTTGTCAAGGTTTCTCGTTATTGGCGGCGCAGGATCGATAGGGCAGGCCGTTTGCCGTGAGATATTTCGCAGAAAACCACGGCTGCTCCATGTCGTGGATATATCCGAAAACAATATGGTGGAGCTCGTTCGCGACCTTCGATCTTCTTTGGGATACATCGATGGAGATTTCTCTACTTTTGCTATCGACGCCGGTAGCGATATCTTTGATTCTTTTATGGCGGCGGGACCGGGCTATGACTATGTATTAAACCTTTCTGCGCTTAAGCATGTACGCAGCGAGAAAGATCCATACACGCTTATGAGAATGCTTGATGTAAATATATTCAATACCGATAGGACCATGGTGCAGGCTAAGGACCATGGCGCAAAAAAATATTTCTGCGTTTCCACGGATAAGGCCGCTAACCCCGTTAATATGATGGGGGCTAGTAAACGGATTATGGAGATGTTTTTGATGCGCAGAAGCCTTGAGATGCCCGTCTCAACTGCTCGCTTCGCGAATGTAGCCTTTTCCGATGGTAGCCTTTTGTACGGGTTTAATCGACGAATGGAGAAGGATCAGCCCTTAACGGCCCCAAATGACGTAAGAAGGTATTTCGTTACACCGAAGGAATCGGGAGAGCTTTGCCTTTTATCTTGTTTGCTCGGCGCTAATCGCGATCTTTTTTTTCCGAAACTCGACAAAAACCAGAATCTCATAACTTTTAGCGATATAGCTGAACGATATTTACGCCGCTTGGGGTTTGAGCCTGTGAAGTGTTCCTCAGAAGATGAAGCGCGCGCCCGCGTGCCTGAATTGAAACCGAAGGGACGCTGGCCTGTATACTTTTTTAAGAGCGATACTACCGGAGAAAAGGATTTTGAAGAATTCTATACTGAAGGTGAAATTATCGATATGGATCGCTTCAAAACGATAGGAATAGTAAAGAACGAGGCCGCTTTCCACGCGCAAGCCATAGAAGATTTCGAACGCGCTATCCGATCTTTGCGAAGTCGAGGCGTTTGGAGTCGCAAGGATATGGTTGACCTTTTTAACCGCACTATACCTGAATTCCAACACATGGAAACGGGTAAATTCCTCGACGGCAGGATGTAGGAGGCTCGCGCGTGACTAGGATTTTTGACATCTTTTTTTCTTTCCTTGCCATAGCGGTGCTCCTGCCTTTCATGCTGCCCATCATGATCGCGTTAAAGCTTACCGGAGAGCATTACATTTTTTACCTGCAGCCAAGGGTCGGCAAGGGCGGCAAGGATTTTAAGATACTCAAATTCGCCACAATGCTAAAAGATAGCCCGAATTTGGCCGGCGGATTCATTACGCAAAAGCGCGACCCCCGTATTCTGCCCATGGGGAATTTCTTAAGGAAGACCAAGATTAACGAGCTGCCGCAGCTGCTTAATATCTTTATCGGCCAGATGAGCTTTGTAGGCCCCCGTCCTATAGTCAGGGCGCATATCGAACTCTATGGAGAAGAGGAAAAAGCCGCAGTACTGTCGCAAACCCCAGGTTTGACTGGTATCGGGTCATTAATGTTTCGCGATGAAGAAGGGCTATTGGATCGATTAGGGGGCGATAGAAAGTACTATCACGATATGATTATCGCTCCCTACAAAGGTCAATTAGAACTATGGTATGCGAGCCACAAATCTATCTGGCTGTATTTTTCTATAATACTATTAACCGCTTGGGCGGTGATTCGGCCGAATAGCAAAAGTGTTCTAGGCTTATTCAGGAAATTACCGCCTCCGCCATCGGCTTTAGCGCCGTATCTGAAAGGATAGCCATGACCTTTCTCGTCGATTTCATTATCGCCTTTACGCTGTCCTCAATCCTTATACCGCTTATTATGAGGGCTGCCAAAAATAAAGGGCTGTATGATAAGGTGGATGAGCGTAAGATCCATTCAGGAAGCATAGCCCGGTTGGGCGGTATTGGAATTTTCTGGGGTTTCTTATGTGGCATAGCAATTACCGTCTTTTTTGCGCGTTTCAGGCGTGGTTCTTCATTCCCTGATGCGCGGTTTTGGATATTCCTGGTCGGTGGAGCGGGCTTCCACGCGCTTGGTATTCTTGACGATATCCGAAATCTCAATGGCCGCATAAAATTCCTCGTTCAAACAGCGTTGGCTATACTTGTCGTAAGCGCTGGCTACTCTTTCAAAACCTTTGAGCTTCCTGGCTTGACTGGGATGGTAGAGTTATCGTGGTTTGGGCCCATACTCACCGTCGTATGGATAGTCGGCATAGCTAATGCGGTTAACCTCCTTGACGGTATGGACGGTATGGCAGGCGGCGTATCGTTTATAGGCTTTGGAATATGGGCTGCGTTTTTCCTGAAAGATGGGCAATACTTACCTACGGTCGTGGCCATAGCCGCCGCCGGGGCGTCCTTAGGCTTCTTGTTCTATAATTTCCCGCCGGCAAATATATTCATGGGAGACTCTGGCAGCCTGTTATTAGGCTATGTACTTGCTCTGTTGCCTTTGTTAAGCGTAGAAATTTCGCGCTCGTCAATTAGCCCTATAGCGGGCATTACCGTATGCTTGCTTCCTATACTTGATACGCTTGCGGCCATATTACGGCGGTGGCGATGGAAGGTATCCTTCTTTACGCCCGACAAGCATCATCTCCATCATAAATTGCTAGATTTGGGTTTTTCCAATAGACAGGTCTTAGCCTATATCTATAGCGCTTGCGCGATACTCGGCGCAACGGTACTGGCCTCCGTGTATGTGGACGCCGCGTTGGGTACTTTGCTTATGCTGGGGAGTTGGGCGATTGGGGCTATCATTTTTATCATGCTTCATTATCTAAGGAAAAAGACTCTGGATTCTAGCCTTGGCGATGAGGGGAATCTAGAAGCCATTACGGGGCTGAAACCATGAATACGTACCGGAACTTATACGGCCGCTATCTGGAATCGTTTCCTTGGATTTTCGCGTTTCTTTCCGGGTTTGTTTTCTTTGAGCCGTCTTTAGCTGAGTACGCGTTTCTGATTGCTTTGCCCGGATTGATTATGAGAATGCGATGGGGCCGGCGGAATATCATTTTGGCGATTTTATTGCTCGTCCCAATGGCGGCTTCTGCGCTGTATGCGTTGATTATGTACAAAACCATAGATATACGATTCTTAGCAATAGACGCCTATCTCTTTTCTTTCTTCATCATCGCGCAAAGCATTTTTAGCCTTGAGGGCGAAAAGCGAAAGCATTTGTTGGCCAAGGTGTTTTTTGCCATGTTCCTTGCCGCCTGCATAGGGATAATCGCCGGTACTATCGTTTATGCGACCGGGAAAAATCCCCAAGGAATGCGCATCGTTTACGCGAAACGCCTCTATGGCTTCTTCAAGGACACGAACGTATTCGCTTCCTATATGCTTTTACCCTTCTTCTATTATGCCCAGCGTTTTTTCGACGAGGCGAGGTTCCGCAAGGCTCTTCCCTCGGCCGCGTTCAGCGTCGTCATGAGCATAGGCGTTTTGCTTACTTTCTCGCGCGCGGCTTGGTTGGCTTATGGCATAGGCTTGACCATCCTCCTCGTGCGCGCGCTTTTTTCCAGCACTAAGGAAAATCGTGTCAAGGCGATTATATTCGCGCTGGTTTTTAGCCTTGCCATAAGCGCGCTCGTTTCAGGCGCGGTAAAGATAGGAAGCCTGGATATAGGATCCATCGTCAAGTCGCGCCTCGGTTTGCTTGGGTATGACGCTAAACGCTTTACCGCCCAGGCAAAGGCCCTCGATATGTTCACGAAATCGCCAGTGCTGGGCGTTGGGCCGGGCAACTATGAATTGTATTCGCGCGTATCCGCGCATAGCCTTTATCATAGGATACTGGGAGAGCGCGGGCTTTTGGGCGTTATGTCTTTCCTTGGCTTCGCCATAGTAGTGTTTTTAGCTCTACGGAAAAAGAAAGTCGAGGCCTTTTTGGCGGTCTTGATTTTGAGCCTGCTACTAGAATCGTTCTTTATCGATACGCTCCATTGGCGGCATTTCTGGCTTATCCTTATTCTAGCCTTAGCTGCGCCCGATTTACCTGGTAAAGCAATGCCGGAAGCATCATGAACGCAGCCGTATCGTTAGTGCTCTTTTCCGGCTTTAAGAACGACAGCCGCGTGCTTAAGGAAGCCTTGTCGCTTAACAAATATGGCTTTAAGGCTCGGGTCGTGTGCGTCATGGAGGATGGCTTAGCTCCGTTCGATGTGGAGCATGGGATTCCCGTTCGTCGCCTGGCAATTGGCAAGGCTGGCGGTAAAAATAAAATAAGGCAGCTTTCCCGTTATCTGCGATTTTATTTTAAAACCGCGGCGTTGTGCAGGCATGACAGCATCGTCCATTGCAACGACTTGAATACCCTGCCCGTGGGATTCCTATTACGGCTTCTTTATAACCCTAAAGTCAAGATCGTTTACGACGCTCATGAATACGAGACGGAAACTAATTGGCTAAGCGGTTATAGAAAAGGCCTTACCCGCCTTCTAGAGAAAACCCTTATCGGTATCGCCGATATCGTGATTACCGTAAGCCAGAGCATCGCTCAAGAATACGAACGGCTATACGGCATCGAAAAGCCTCTTTTGGTGCTGAATGCTCCGCCGCTTGAGTCGGTAACCCATGACGATACCCTGCGGCAAGCCTTGGGTATTCCCGCCGCTAAGAAGATATTCCTGTATCAGGGTGGATTGACCCAGAATCGCGGCGTAGAGGCGCTACTTGAAGCCTTTTCCGCCATGCGGCTTGATGCGGTCGTAGTATTTCTTGGCTATGGCGATCTAGCGCCTATGATAATTGAGCGCGCGGCCACTAGCGATGCGATTTACTACCATGAAGCCGTTCCCTTTAAGGATTTGTTGCGCTTTACGGCATCCGCGGATTTTGGCCTGTCGCTCATAGAAAATTCATGCTTGAATTATTATTATTGCCTGCCCAATAAGCTTTTCGAGTATGCGATGGCGGATATTCCTGTATTGGTTTCTCCGCTGTATGAGATGAAAAAGGCCGTGGAGGAAAACGGCATCGGCATCGTACTCGCCGATCACAGCGCGGCGGCCATAGCCGAGGCCGTCGCGAGAGCGTTGAAAACCCCGTGCGCGCATTACTCGGAACGATTGAAAAGCTTTCGGGAACGATATAATTGGGAAGCGCAAGAAAAAGCCTTGATCGCCGGCTATGAATCGCTCGGCCTTAGTACCTAACGATATATTCGAGGAGTAGAATCAATGTACACCATCGCCCTTATTGGCTGCGGCCGTATCAGCTTCAAGCACATCGAGGCGTTCGTAAAGAATGCGGATCGTCTCAAACTGATAGCCGCCTGCGACCCGAGGCTCGAGCGCGCGCAAGCTAAGGCGGCTGAGTATAAAAAAGCGTTGCCGAGCGCCGATGAAGCTAAAACCTACGCGGATTATCGCGACATGCTTGCCGAGCTTAAGCCCGACATCGTTACCATTGCGACCGAGTCAGGCTATCACCCGGCAGTCGCGATCGATTGCCTGCGCGCCGGCGCCCATGTAATCGTAGAGAAGCCGATGGCCCTTTCCACGGCGGACGCTAAGTCTATGAACGAAGCGGCTAAGGCAGCCGGGAAGAAGATAGCGGTCTGCTTCCAGAACCGCTTTAACGCGCCGGTGCGTAAGCTACGTGACGCGCTGGAGGCGGGACGTTTTGGCCGCATGATGCATGGCATGGTGCAGGTGCGCTGGAACCGCAACGAGGGTTACTATGCCGAGGCTCCCTGGCGCGGAACTTGGGAGTTGGATGGCGGCACGCTCATGAACCAGTGCACGCATGGCATAGATCTGCTCCAATGGATGATGGGCGAGGATGCCGTACGAGTGCAGGCGCAGACCCGTCGCTTCCTTCGGCCCATAGAGGCCGAGGATTTCGGCTGCGCCATCGTCGAATTCAAAAGCGGCGCCGTGGGCATCATAGAGGGCACCGCGGACGTCTACCCCACAAACCTGAACGAAACCCTTTCGCGGTTCGGCGAGAAGGGCAGCGTCGTTATAGGCGGCCTAGCCGTTAATAAGATAGAAACCTGGCGCTTCGCGGATGCTAGCGCCGTGGGCGATACCGAGGATAAAGTCCTTAATCCCGACGAGAAGGACCCGCCCACCGTGTACGGCTTCGGCCATGAAGCCCTGTTCCGCGATTTTGTCGATGCCATTGAACAGGATAGGGAACCG
>JBGSYX010000450.1:0-1926 GCA_041750735.1 Cyclobacteriaceae bacterium | reverse complement strand
CCCCGGCACAAATAGCCCGGATGATGGCAAGGCCCGTCAGGCCGCAGACATCCTTAACGACCACATCGAGCCTGAGATTGAGCAGGCGCAGGTATTTCTGCATCTTCTTGGAGGGCGAGGCGGCCGCGAAGAGCAGATTGGACCGGTGGCGGCAGTAGGTGCGCAGTTCCTCCGTCTGGCCATCAGGCAGGAAACTGCTGGAAAGCAGGCCAAGCGTATGTAACTTCTGTATCCACTGACAGTCCTTCACATCGGTCTTTTTACCCTTGATGTTCTTGGTGAACTTCCCGTTGCAGAGTATCACATGAAATCCTCGGGTGATGAGTACGGCATAGAGGTTCTGCCAATAGGTGCCCGTACTCTCCATGGCGATGGTTTTAACATGCTTTTCTTTCAACCATTCTGCCATCAAAAAAAGGTCTTCATTGAAAACCCCAAACTCCCGAACGTCTTGTTCGGCCTGCCCTACAGCCACCCAGTGCGAGCGGCTGCCCACATCAACCCCTGCTGCCTGTGGGTTGACCACTTCCATTGAAACTGATTCCTGATCCATAATTGTATTTGTCTAAATAGCTCTCAGGAGATGTGCTTTTGGCAAGTAATTATTCTGACCGGGGTCCCCGTATCATCGGAGCCGCCACTGGAGTCATCGCAAACATCTCAACCAGGATTGCGCCCGTGCTCGAAGCGACAGTTTAAAAATCGGCCTTGCAGAGAGCCAGACTAAGTTAAGAAAAATCTTCTATTCCCACCGTTAGCTTCGGGAGTCAATGTTGGAATATAGGGTGGATTGCGCCTAACGGCCAGGCTAGCATGCGTAGGGATTAAATCGCTGCGCGGGCCTGGCTGCCTTCGGCAGCCTAGCGGGTCGGGAGCGTTTTAATCCCCCGGAGTACCAGACCGGGACCACGCTTGATATTTGAAATGAAACCCTATGAATGCTCGCCATTGTTGCCAACCGTTTTACTTTTCAATAAGAAACTGTCCGTCAATTTGGGTGAATTGTTTTAAGGCTTCGATTAAGTCCTCAATGTCTTTTTCATAAATATTCAATTCAATCTCAACCAAGTTTTTCTCCCATTTAATTTTTAGTTTTTTTCCTGTTAAGGTGAAAATAAATGCTTTTAAATCTCCTGATTTATCAAAATCTGTCAATTCAATATAGTAATAGTCTTTTTCAAATTCGTCCTCAGGATATGACCGTTGTATCATTAGGTAGGAACCGATAGAATTTACTACTTCGGTGATATTACTATAATCCAAAGATTCAGGATCCTCTTCTTTTTCGTTTTCGTAAAAAACAATTTGTAAACCTAAATCATCTTCTGAAATCGAAAGTCGTTTACACTCAATTTTCATATTCATATGGTTGGCAACGTTTGTGTTTCTGCAGTGGTGCCTTATCGAAGCCGCGTCCTGTCCCACGAAACTAAACGTTGAACGAAGATAAAACTTTAAACCAACTCGTCACGGCACCATTGCGGAAACATGCTGTTGCCAGCAGTTGGTTTGGGTCAGTTCTTTAAATGTTGACTCTCAGCCCACTTTTTTGTCAGGAGGTTGATATTTCTTAAAGTGTCCTCCATTATAATTTTTTCCGTTGTCTCTTTGTCAAAAGGTCTATTATAATTACCTACTCTTTCAAAGTCGTAAATTCTATTGTCCTGAAATATGTACATTGAATGTCTACTTTCTTCGTTTACAACTTCCAATCTTTTAGTTAGAAGATCGCTTGCTTCGATAACATAGATTAGCTTGTCAGAATCTAAATAGTAGTCGACTGAATTCACCCATGAGTCTTTTAGTGAGATCAGTGTCATTCTACATAGTTTACCGTCAAGATTGTAAAATCCAAGCAATCGTGTTTCTCCTTCATAGATATCTTTCAAGTCCTCCTCCTTTATAAAAATATCTTCCAAGTCCTCG
>JBGSYX010000449.1:0-2714 GCA_041750735.1 Cyclobacteriaceae bacterium | reverse complement strand
ACCCCGGAGGCGTTGCCACCCACACGCTTTCCAGGCGTGCGCCTTCAGCCACTCGGCCATCTTTCCAAGCAAAAATTGAACCCTCTTGCGAGTCCGATTAGGCGTCAAGTTAATGTATAATTCATCCAATTTCAAGCAATTCTCTCATCTGCTCGCATTTCTCATGCTTTTCCTTTATATTCTAAATGGTTATAATATTGTAGTCATACGCGAACTCCGTGACAGATCAATTTCTATTTGAAATTGCTAAAGAATTCTCGTACTCTCCCTTCAAAACCTGAATCACATGTTGACAGATCAATTAAATAGACCTATCTACTCCCCTTAGTAAAGCTGTGACACATGTTTCGTTGCTAACCCGTTCCATGATCTTTTTCGAAATGAAGGATAAAAGCGATATGATCAGGCTGGTAACATTAAATAAAGCTGGTATTCTTTTATGGTTTTCGATTTTATCGACAATCGGCATGGCTGACAGCATCAAGGAAAGTCTCGATTTATCTTATCCCATAACGGGAAACACAATATCACAAAACTGCGAATTCTACGTTTCATCGTTTGGTGATGCCTATAACAAGGCTACCAGTGAACGATGGCTTGAAGCTGAAGTTGTGGTTGACCCTGAATTCTTTCGTGCTGATTATCCAAAAGTGGTCAATATCGGTGTATTCGTCGAGTTCATTATTGACTCCAAAGGAACAACAAGAAGCGAAATTATCGCGGCAAATAGCAGCAAAGAGTATTCTTTTTTGCGTATTCCCTATTCTGACTACGACTCAATGAGCTCGAATTATCGCAAAATTTCTGGATTTAATTTTTTCATTGATATGAAAATTGCAGCTAACTCTTTCTATCGCTACTGGATTGCTGCCAAACCGTATACTTTTCAGTCCATATTCTGGGGCTATCCCTATACTTTCATTGATCGTGGTAACGGCTCAGGAATTACCTATGCACAATACCCTTCTCCTATCCTTGAGAAAAAGAGAAGTTGCAGCGGACAAAGCAGTCAAACCTTCGACTTTGACTAGCATGAGCTGAATTCCCTTTTTACTTCACACCCTTTAAAATTTCACTTAACACTGCACTTTGGCGTTCCTTGGCAATATCATGTTTTTGATCATCCAAAACATAATATTTTATCTTGTACTCCTTCGCCGCCATACCGTTGCGAAAAGTTGAAACCTGCGACTCTTCAACGACTTCATCTTGCTTGCCATGATAAATAAATATCTGTCCCGGAAGACCATCTAATTCCCAGGCTATAGAACGCTGCTCGTAAAATTGATCCTTTTCTTCAGCAACCAATTTATTAAGAGCTTCTTTTTGGGGTGAAGAGGCCATTTTTTTATGATAAATCTCAAAATCATAGACGCCACTACCCAAAATCAATGTTTTAATAGCTGGATTGTGTTTCGAGAAAAATGCAGCCACGATAGATGTCTCTTGATACCCAAAAGCTCCTGATACCTGTGCTTTTCCGCCTGTTACCTGAAGAACATCCTTAATAACAAGAGTAACTGCTTGCTGCATGAGTGGACCAAAATAGTCAGAGGAACCTGTTGAGCGTCCCTGAGAAGGAAGATTTACCGCTAAGAATCCCAAGCGCTCCTTCAAAAAAACCTGCGGCAGCCAAGTTCCACAAAAATTGGATCCGGAAAAATCAAACCCTTCGCCGCTTAAAGCTAAAAAAGTTTGACCATTTAATGGCGAGCCCGGGGAACAGAGCTGCCACTCTATTGATCGAGAACTCTTATTATCTTCGGAGTCTGTCGTTCCGCTTTTTGATTGAAACGGCACAGTTTGAGATATTGAGAGCGATTTTTCTTCCTGCTTTTGAGATTTAACTTCGATGATATCAACAAAATCTAGCTTGTTTCCGGTACAGCCGATACCAAGGTGAAGAAAAAACACCAATCCTATAAAATTGCGAGACATTCTGTTCTCCTGCTAGATAGATAACGCCAGCCACGCATTTCAATCAGGCATCTTGCGTCTTACCGGCTACCAGATGACGAGACTCGGACAGCTTCGTTCTCAGTGTATCTTTATTCGAAAGGATTTTCATAAAAAACATAATTCGTGCCAAAATCACTCACTTCGAAATAGACTCTTTTTTCGCCTTCATCTTGTTTGTAATTAAAATTCTTATCAAACACGCCGTAACCAAACCTATAGGCACGCGCATCACTTCCATCAGTCGCTGAAGCTGTTGTCATTTTGTCTATCTTGAGAAACCTATAAAGCACCTTACCATCACTCACCACATCTAACACGCCATTTGTACCAGTCCAGTTCTGTATACTGCGGCTAATTCTATTCTGTGCCTCTTGCGTGCACCCAGCAAAAGCGAGCAGTATGCAGATGGTCCCCAAAACTTTCATAATAACCTCCTCGATGAGATACCAAAATTTTCATTTAGATGGACTACCTTTTTACCATATTTTGAGCTGAAAGATGCGATCCATATTGCGACAACATGCAATTTTGACAAAATTATCAAAGGGGGAGCACTTTACGAAATCGCACCCATGAAAGGATCGGTCATGTTTTACATGTAAATGAATTATAAAACTTATCGAGTATTTAAAACTTATGTGAAGCTGAAACAGAAGCATACCTTATAGGGGCCGCCTTGCAGATACCAAGAGGGTTAGGCCGTGATGCTAACATCTTCTACATCGCCCATCTTGGCTGCAGTGTTTAAATCGACC
>JBGSYX010000448.1:0-22858 GCA_041750735.1 Cyclobacteriaceae bacterium | reverse complement strand
CACTAAGACGAATACCCAAAACAGAACTTATCATCTTCTTCTGAAATTGATGAGGATTTTTAAATAAATGTTCAACCCAAATTTTAAAACTATGTATGAAAAACTACTGAAGAAATCCATGGGGATTTGTGTCTTGGCTTTATTGCTCAGCACAGCATCAAATGCCCGGGATATCTTTAATCCGGCAAGTATGTCCGGAGAAAACCTCCTTACTGCAACATCGCAGGCCCGAGCCGTCACAGGGAAAATTTTAAGTGGTGACAACAACGAACCTTTACCTGGTGTAAACATCATCATAAAGGGAACAACGACAGGCGCTATAAGCGACCTCGATGGCAACTATTCAGTGAATATAACTGATGACGCTACGGTGCTTATTTTCAGCTCTGTGGGTTATGAAACCATTGAGATGGCTGTAGGTACACAGTCTATCATCAACATTACTCTTGTTCCCGACATCACAGCTCTTTCTGAAATAGTGGTGGTTGGTTATGGAACACAGGAAAAACGCGACGTGACCGCCGCAATCGCTTCCTTAGACCAACAGGCAATCAGCAAAATTCCTACAGCAAACCCTGTGGATGCGCTGAAAGGCCAGGTTTCAGGCGTGGATGTTATGCAAGCCGGTGGCCGTCCGGGCCAGTATCCGACGGTAACCATTCGTGGACGACGCTCGGTGAGTGCGAGTAACGAACCACTGTATGTGATAGATGGTGTTCCGATGATTGCTGGTTCAGGAACCATTTATGACTTTAATCCACAGGACATCGAATCCATGGAAATCCTAAAGGATGCAGCTGCTACTGCAATTTACGGTTCCCGGGGTGCAAACGGCGTTATACTTGTTACGACCAAAAGAGGTAAGAGTGGCAAAGCTGTGGTTTCCTACGATGGCTACTACGGTGTAACAAGCTCAATTAAAAAAATTGACTGGATGATGGACGGCGAAGAGTTTGCCGATCTCAAGAGAGAATCACGCAGGGAAGATTCTGCAGGTAAACTTGGCCGTCAGGCATGGAACGGAACACTTCCCGATGATTCGAAGGTATTTTCCGATCCGCGTGAAGTAGAATCCCTCGCCACGGGAAGATATCAGGACTACCTGATGGGCAGCACCGATCCGACTGGCTATGGGCTAGACGTACCCTATAACGGAGTGATTCAGGATGGCTGGCAAACCAATCACCAACTCGGTCTGATGGGCGGAAATGACAAAATACAATATAATATGTCACTCGGCTATTTTAAAGAGCAGGGTATTATCGTGAACCAGGATTATGAACGATTCACCGGACGTATTAATGTAGATGCACAGATTAGCAAGAATATCAAGGCGGGTATGTCCACATTCATTTCCATCGCAGAACAGAATTGGGGATCAAGTGCTACACTCGGAGAAGCCTTCGGAAACAGTCCCCTGGGTGTACCCTATATATTAAATGCTGAAAACGATTCTGTCATCGGGTTGGACATTTTTCCGATCGTCGATGGTATCCGCACAAATCCATATAACGAACTTGTTCCGGATGCCTATATTGATGAACGTGATTTCACCAGGATTTTCTCTTCTATTTATGTTGAAGCAGACATCGTGAAGGGCCTCAAATACAAATTCCTTTTCGGCCCTGACATGCGGTACAGAACTAACGGTGCATTTCAGGGAAGTAAAACAAATGCGCGAAGAAACGGTGACTCCGCTGCCCAGGAAGAGAAAAATCAGGAAACGGGATATACCATTGAAAACCTGCTGACATATGATACCAAAATTGGTTCAAAGCATGAAATTAAAATGACTTTTCTACAGTCAATTCAATCGCAGACCTTTGACTCACTCAGGACCTCCGTAATTAACTTACCTTATGAAACCCAATTATGGTATAACCTCGGAAGCGCAGGAACTATTGCCGGAGTGGGAAGTACACTTAAGGAAAGAAAACTTGCCTCATTTATGGGAAGAATCAATTATGCTTTTGCTGATAAATACTTGCTCCAACTTACATACCGTGCAGATGGATCATCAGTCCTTGCTGAAGGAGATAAGTGGGCTTATTTCCCAGGTGTTTCGGTAGGATGGCGATTGATCGATGAAAACTTTATGTCGGGTACATCGAGATGGCTGGATGAACTGAAATTGCGCGCTTCTTATGGCGAAGTTGGCAATCAATCTGTAAATCCCTATCAGACTGCAGGCCGTCTGGCAAGATCGTATTATGACTGGGACGGTGGCAATGCGGCTGGTTTCCGATTGAATGAAATTCCAAATCCAAACCTCGGATGGGAAATATCGAAGACTATTGATGTGGGTATTGACTTCGGCTTCTTCGACGGCCGACTCTCCGGTAACTTAGACTGGTATAACACCAACACTGAGGACCTTCTTCTAGCCCGTAATCTGCCAATTACATCAGGATATACCTCTATCCTTGAAAATGTCGGCGCTACGGAAACTACTGGTATTGAATTAGGACTAAGCGCTACCATTTTCGATACGCAGAGTGGCTTCAGGTGGATCCTTGATGGAAACATTACCCATTATGAAGAAGCGATCCGCGAACTTGCACTTAAGGGACCAGATGGCGAATCAATTGATGATGTAGGAAGTAACCGATTTATCGGAGAACCGCTCAGGGTTTTTTATGATTACAAAAAAATAGGTATCTGGCAGGCTGATGAAGCAGATGAGGCCTTTCAAATTGACGGATCATACCCAGGTGAAATCAAAGTAGCTGATTTGTATGGCCCGAAAGATGCCAATGGCGAACTGACCGGCCCGGATGGTAAAATTTCAGGGGAAGACAGAATAATCCTCGGTTCGGATGTGCCCGATGTATTTGGAGGTATCAATAACCGCTTTGAATTTAAAGGATTTGATCTGTCCTTCATGTTTTACTTCAGGCTTGGACATATGATCCAGAGTGATTTGCACTCCGGCTTAAACACGATGCAAGGCAGGTATAATAACATGGATGTTGATTATTGGACCATCGATAACCCAACTAACGCATATCCACGCCCGAATTTCAATCAGGAAAACCCACAGAAGAATAGCACACTTCGGTATTTCGATGGAAGTTATTGGAAGCTAAGAAACGTAGTCCTTGGTTATAATTTCCCGGGAAGTATTACCGAGAAGCTCCATATGACAAATTTACGTATTTATGCCACGGCTCAGAACCCCTGGTACTCTGCTAAATTCGAGAGCTACGACCCTGAAAATTCAGGAGCAATCGGCACCGATGACGTACCATCAAGCAAATTATTTATGCTTGGTATCAACGTTCAGTTTTAATCAAAACAACGAAAAGAACATGAAAACAAAATCAATATTATTCACAATTATCATGGTGGCTTTCATGAGCCAGTCATGCGAAGATTATCTCAAGGAAACCCTTGTGACGGATGTGGCTGCCTCCACCTACTATACTACACCTGCTGGTCTGGAAGATGCAGTGGACGGTGCTTACTCTTACTTGAAATATGTGTACGGCCCACCGGAAAGAGGATTTACCATGAATACTTTTGGAACCGATGTGCATACGAATGGCGCCGACGGGGCTCATAAGGTAATAAACTGGTATGATAACAACCTGAATGCTACTCAGCAAGTAATCCGTGAATGTTGGAACTACGCTTACCAGGGTATTAATCAATGCAATGCTGTTATAAACCGTTCACAGAGTATCAGTGGATTGGATCCGGCTACCTCACAAATTCGCCTGGCTGAAGTTCGCTTTATCCGCGCATTCTGGTATTTCTACTTAGTGCAACATTGGGGCGATGTTCATTTGACTTTAGAGGAAACAATAGGTGCGGAGGTCACAGCCAACAAAACCCCTGCCGCTGATATTTATGAGCAGGCAATCATTCCTGATTTGCAGGAAGGTGTCGCCTCTTTACCTAATACCCAGTCGCAGTACGGACGCGCTACTAAAGCCGCAGCAGAATTTATGCTCGCCAAGGCTTTTCTAACCAGGTCATATAAATCTTATGCACAAAGCGGTGATGCGGCGGAAGCAGAACGCCTTATGACCAACGTCATCAGCAATTATGGCTTTGCACTACTTGATGATTTCGGAGCACTTTGGGATATAAACAAACAAAAGAGTACTGAAGTAATCTGGTCAGTTCAAAGCACACTTGATCTCATACTGAACGGAACTGAAGGTAACAAGGGGCACCTCTACTTCCTCATGGAGTATGATAAACTTCCCGGAATGCAGCGCGATACAGAAAATGGTCGTCCTTGGAAACGATTCAGGCCAACTCCATTCTCACTGGGGATGTGGGATAGGGCCAATGATGCCCGGTATGATAAATCCTACAAACATGTATGGTATTCCAACTTTACCGGCAATATTCCTAAATGGACCCAGGCAGATCAGGATGCGGGATATCCAGGTGCAGTAGCGGGTCAACCCAAATTTGCCCTTGGAGATACAGCAGTATTCATCCCAGGCCCAGGTAAAGATGCCGAATGGCCAGCAGAAAGAAAAAAGGCCACTCGCTATACCGTATTTACGACTGATCAATATACCGAGGCTACTTTTCCGACACTTAAAAAATTCCTGGATAATTTGCGCCCGGACCGTCAATGGGAACAGGGATCACGCGACTTTGTCGTAGCCCGACTTGCCGATGCTTACCTTATCCGCGCCGAAGCCAGGCTGAAACAAGGTGATACACAAGGAGCTGCTGATGATATTAATGTTGTACGTCGCAGAGCTGCATGGCCTGGTAAAGAAGCCAACATGGAAATCACCGCTGGAGATGTTACACTTGATTACATACTCGATGAAAGAGCCAGAGAACTCGATGGTGAAATGCTTCGGTGGATGGATCTTGCCAGAACCGGGAAACTCGTCGAGAGGGTGAGGTTACACAACCCACAGGCTTCTGCGAACATAAAAGATTACCATATTTTCAGGCCAATACCTCAGGAACAAATTGACAGAACGGTAGGGGGTTACCCGCAAAACTGTGGATACCCAGGATCTACCTGCGGATAGCAATTATAATTGTTAAGTAATACAATACAGAGGCGGGAAATACCCGCCTCTTTTTTTTATAGGAATGGTCTGTTCTTGATGGAAGAATATTCGAATCGAGAACAAACGAATAGACCACAATTGATTGAAGAACAGTAATGGCGGGTTTAATGAAGAAAAACTTGCCAATAAGGAAATGAGGACTCGGTACCCGACGCTTAGTACTTTGTACTTAATACTTGTAGCCTTCAGCTTACAATTCCCACCTAAAGCGCATTTATCGCCTTAAACATCTCATTGAAGCAGCCAACCTGATCGCCTTGCGAATTGGCAGGAGGTTTAGTCACACCATAGTACAAGTCCATAAAATTCTCAGCGCTCGTCCATACGGTCTGTATCATCCCGGCAAAATTTTCCTTCGTGGCTTCCGTTGCATTTTCTCTGAATTCCACCATGTCCTCAAGTTGCTTCAATGCCCGATCAGCGTGTCGCCACGGACATGTAGCCACCCTAAAGCCCTTTAGCGCAAAAATCACAGGGGTCGGATCGGGCCGCTCATAGTGCCAATCACAAATAAATACATCTTTCGCAATCATATCGATGGAGCGATGGGTATTATTCATACTTGCTTCCCACATGCCCAGGCCAGTAGCTTTTCCATCAATCAGACGGTCACCCCAAATCCATAACTCCTGATTCTTGCCTGCCAGATGATTCCGGATTTTATTCACTTCACCGGCAAACAATTCCGCTTTATCGCGCCCTGAACATCGGGGACATTTATCATCACCTATATAAAAAACCTCGTCCATTCCAGCATGAAAAGCCTTTGCCTCAAAGACCCCCATAATTTCATCCACCAGCTCAAAAACTATTTTGTGCACGTCCGGATGGAGCGGGCAATAACTCTTGCAGTAAAGTCCGTCAGCATTTGGCCATTCGTACTTTTCAGGCATTTTCACATGCGGTGTTTCATCAAATTGCGGATAAACGCGTAAAAGGCCGGTCAGCTTTGTACTCCATGACTGATGACCCAATAAATTGATCTGGGGAATGAGATTGATTTTATGCTTGCGGCATATTTCCACCAATCTTTTCACATCTGCTTTGGAAAGCGCCACACTGTCACGCAATTCAGGATGGCTTTCGTACTGATAATTGTAGTCCACACGGAGAATGAGCGTATTTACATTTTTTGTGGCTAATTCCTCCTGGATAAATCTCACAAAACGATCTACTCCATCCGGCTTTGGGGAAGCGATACACAGTCCGCGGACCGGGAGCTTATTATCCAGTCCGGATTGCCCGAATGCGGAAAATACACACAGAATTTGGATTAGTAAAAATCCCTTTCGCAACGTAAATGCTATCTTATTTGGGGATCTAAAGTCAGTGGTTTGCATGATTATGGGAATTTGGTGGTTTTAGATGATTAAAATCCATTGGAATTTACTGAATCAAAATTCCAATAACAAGTGAAGTGAGGCTATTGAAACGAGGATTTTAGAAATGTGGCCAACAGCATCACTGCCAGTTGAAATTCTGCCGCCAGCGAAGGAAAAGTATAGCGCTGGTAAAGTCAAATTTATCGGTGGCTTCATCGCGTGTATCAAGAAAAACCGCAATTACTTCATACCTGGTCCGGTAACCTGGTGAATATCCGATACCAATATCAAACCGATGAGTAGCCGGGATCAGAAATGTTTCTGTGCTTCCTGTTTCATTCGAAAAATATTCATAAGCTGCAATTCCATAAAAAGTGTTATCAGTGATAGCGGCGTGGTTCAAGGGTATCTCGGTGCCCAACCGATACCGCAATCGCCATACGCTCGTCCAACTATCCTCTCCTCCTAATTCCAGCCTGTTCCGTTCTTCCGCGCGGATGTAATGCACAAAATTCATCCTCCAAAACGACGGCCATCGGAGCTTTGTCCCAAGCCAAGGTGAAAGCTCCAGTAGGTCGCCATTTTCCTCATCAAAGGTATAGCTGAATATTATCCCGGCGTGTAAGCTTGATATGCCATTGATTTGATAGTTGATCTGGGATCGTGTTAATATTCGGGTAAATGACGGGGTTGACAATAATCGCTGGAAATTTATATCCTCATTAAATACCCACTTTTCATTGATTTTCCAATTGAACAAACCCATCACCCAAACCTGCCTGTTAATGGATGTGTCATCTTGCGCTGCGAGCCGAACAGATGATGCACTGAGAATTATACCGATGATGAGAATTCCCCGATAAAAAGCCTTCACAATAAGATAATCATAAATTAATCTGCAAATATAATTCGTGAACCGATTCACACTTATTCACCTGCAGATATTTCAGCAACTCCTATTAGTTCTTGGGTAATTGATCGTGCAATAGAAGTTTTGTTGATTACTACGATATCAGAGTAACTTGAAAATTCAACAAATTCTGGGCAACTGATCGCCCGGCAGTTTCCCGGCTACCCGTTTGCCTCCCAGAGAAGAACGAACGACTACCCTGCCGCGACCACCTTCAAGGACCTTACCAATGCAAACCGCTTGCTTCGAAATATCGAACCGCTGTAAAATATCGAGCGCCTGCCGGGCTGAACCGGAAGCAACGACTGCAATAAAAATACCCTCATTAGCAACATAAAGCGGGTCGAGGCCCAGCATCTCACAAGCGCTCCTGGCTTCTGGCAGCACCGGGATTTCTGATTCGTCCAGTTCTATATCATAGGTGGTATTGTTAACCAATTCATTTAAGGACGTCGCCACGCCGCCGCGGGTAGGATCGCGAAGAAAGTGAAGATCATTTCCCAACTCTTTTACCAGCGCCAGTGCAGCATCGCCAACATAGCAGGTATCGCTTTGCAAATTTGTCCGAAATTCCAGCCCTTGCCTTACCGACATGATGCACATGCCATGGGTGGCAATCATGCCGCTGACAATGACACAATCTCCGCTCTTAATGTTGTTGGCGCTGATCGAAACATCATCCAACATTTCTCCAATCCCTGTGGTATTTATAAAAATCTCATCTCCCTTGCCCGATTCCACGACCTTCGTATCTCCGGTGATTACCTGCACACCGTGCTGATCGGCAATTACTTTGATGGAATGAAGAATAATCCACAGCTTTTCCATGGAAAGTCCTTCCTCAATAATCAAAGCCAGTGACAAATACTTCGGCCGGGCGCCGCACATGGCCAGATCGTTCATGGTGCCATTGATGGCTAGATCGCCAATATTGCCACCGGGGAAAAATATGGGCGACACCACGAAACTATCCGTTGATATGGCGATCCGACCCTTGGGCGATATGATCGCACCGTCGTGTTGACTGTTTAGCTCATCATTGGAAAACAGACTGTAAACTGTCTTTTCAAGTAATTGACTCGTGAGTATGCCGCCGCTGCCATGTCCAAGTGTAATTTTTTCGAAACTGTATTCTGGAACCGGACAAGATACGTTGAAGCTTTTTTCAGACATAGATCAGGTGAAATGTTGATAGTTATAATAGGCAGCGCAGGCGCCTTCCGTTGACACCATCGGGGCACCTTTTGGCTGTTGCGGATTGCAGATTTCGCCAAATAACGGGCACTCCAATGGCTTTTTCAAGCCTTTGAGGATTTGGCCGGCAATGCATGCGCTTTGCAAATCAGGAAGTTCCTCTACACCAGGATCAATCAACCGGGCATCGAACTGCTGGTATTTTTGCCTTATTTTTAATCCACTGGAATTAAGGACACCAATGCCCCGCCATTCCTGATCGGCGACTTCAAAGACTTCATCAATCATGGCTTTTGCCTGCGTATTACCTTCATGACTCACCACGCGGGAGTATTTGTTATCGAGCACTGCCGTACCGTTTTCCAGGTAACGCAAACACGTAAGAATGCCAAGCAATAAATCGACCGGTTCAAATCCTGTAACAACGATGGGTATTTGATGCTTTTTGACAATGCTTTCATACTGCATTGTCCCCATCACCGAGCAAACATGCCCAGCTGCCAGAAGACCATCGACCCGTGTATCGGGATCTCCAAAAAGCGCTTCGATAGCGGGTGGAACAAGTACCATCGATGGAAGTAAAAAGAAATTCGTGATTCCGCGACTGTATGCCTGAAGTATAGCGAGTGCATTGGCAGGAGCAGTTGTTTCGAATCCTACGCCAAAGAAGACTACTCTTTTATCTGGATTCAACCCGGCAATTGACACCGCATCGAGGGGCGAATAAACGGTTTGCACCTTTCCTCCAGAGGCCCTTGCCGCCAATAGGCTCTCCTTCGATCCCGGCACGCGCATCATATCACCAAACGAACAAAGTATGGTGTCTGGTCGCATCGATAGCCTTATTGCAAGGTTTATCGCTGAAACAGGTGTAACACAAACCGGACAACCCGGGCCATGAACTAAAGTGATATTATTGGGTAACAAGTCAACGATGCCGTACTTCAGCAGGCTATGTGTTTGACCGCCACAGATTTCCATGATCGACCATGGCCTGCTGGCAATTTTATGGACTTCGTCCAGGTATTTTTTAGCGAGATCAGCATCACGGTATTCGTCGAGGTATTTCATGAGGTCAAGCTTATTAATCTTCCGGCGATTCATCCTCCATTTGCCTGAATAATGCAAGGCTTTTTTCTGCCTCTTCTTCATCGACAACAGCTATAGCCATGCCAACGTGGATCAGCACGTAATCTCCTACCCTGGCCTCAGGCACTGCTGCGAGATTCACTTCACGAATCACACCGTCGAAAGAAATCTCCCCGGAACGAAATATCGCTTCTTCTGTACCATTTATTGTTATAATCTTCCCTGGTATAGCCAAACACATCTGCTTTCTTATTTATTATGAAAAATTTAATTTAAACCGTGGCTACCGCCTTTCCTGTATAATAAGCCACTAATTGCCCATAGGCTATGCACTCGTCGTTGGGGGAAAGCTGCCTGTGAAAATACAATTGAAAATCATTCCCCAACAGGTCAATGATCATATCCACCAGCAGCGAATTCTGCATTACGCCGCCGCTGAAAACCAGATGCTGCGCCTGTTGGAATTCGGCCACCATTCTGACCATCACCACCACAGTCCGGTGAAAACTTGCCGCGATCAACCCCTTGTCGACCCCATGCCTTATCTGGTCAATTATCACATTGATAATTTTTTCACAGCTTATCGAACCATCGTGGATGATGTCGAATTCATAGGCAGGTGGGTAGGATTGACTGCATTTACAATACGATTTCGCTAATACTTCAAGATACATAGCTGCCTCCCCCTCGTAGGTATTTATCTGACAAATACCCAGCAAACTGGCAACGGCGTCGAACAAACGCCCCATGCTTGAAGTATTGAGCGATGATCTTCTAAGCACTTTCTGATAATAATCCTGTTCATCCGGTTGGAAATTTGGAAGCACAAGACTTAAATCGGCCGAAGAAACATGCGCCAGTGCAAAAGCAGAAAGCCTGGGCTCCCTGGCCATTTTATCGCCTAAAATATGTGGATAGTAGCGGATATGGTTCACCCTGGATAATTCTCCGGATTCATACAGAAAAAACTCACCTCCCCAGATGGCCCCATCATTTCCCATACCCGTGCCGTCGAACACAACGCCAAGGATTTTTTCTTTCGAAGTCAATAGTTCGTTTTCGCCTAATACCGCCAGAAAATGTGCCTTATGATGTTGTACCGCCATAATTCCAGCCCCAAAATGCGCGGCTGTTTCTCTTCCATATTGAGTTGCAAAGTAAGCCGGATGTTTGTCAATCAGTACTGTGTCTGGCTGGAAATGCAGCAATTTCATAAGATGGTTTAATGTCTTATCATAGCTGTTTTGCGCCTCTAACTCATTTGTATCTCCGAGAAACTGGGATATGTGGCATCTTCCATTGTTCCAGATGCAAAAAGCGCTTTTTAATAAGGCGCCCATTGCCAGAATGCGCCCCTGAAAGTCGCGATTGATGGCGGGTTGCAAAAAAGCCGGCGCCATACCTCTTGACCTGCGCAAAATAATCCGTTGCTTTTTCAGTTCAGAAAACACTACCACCGAATCGTCCTGAGGAGTCAAAATCCGGCGGTTATTGAACAGAAAATAGTCTGCAAATTTATGGAGATTAGAAATCGCAGTTTTATTGCGATAGGTTATAGGTTCGCCATGTAAATTACCACTGGTGGCCAGCAGGGGCTTACGGATTCCTTGCAAGATAAGTTCAAATATTGGTGCGTAAGGGAGCATCACGCCCATCCTATCCAGACCAGGTGCTATAGATTGCATCATTGCCTGGGAAATACGTGATTTTTCCATGGTCAGCAACACAATTGGGGCCTGTGAACTGTGTAGCTCTTCAACTTCCTGTTCTGATACATTAAAATCGCGCTCGATATCTGCCATCGAAGGATACATGATGGCAAATGGTTTGGAAGGCCTGGCTTTGTCTTTTCGAAGACGGGCGACTGCCTCTGCATTTGAGGCATCGCACATGAGCAAGAACCCACCGATGCCTTTGACGGCCACTACGTCACCGGAATTGAGCTTTTCACAGATGAAACTGATTGTATCATTTCCATGAATATCGAGGTTCATTCCATGCTGATCTACCACCCATAAGCTAATGGCGCACTTAGGACATGAATTGGTTTGGGAATAGTACCTGCGATCGTTGGGATTTTCATATTCAGCGCTACACTCTGGGCAAATTCTGAATGTGCTCATCATTGTTCGCTCCCTGTCGTAGGGCAGACCATTTAGAATAGAATACCTCGGACCGCATGTTGTGCACGTAATGAATGGATAGCGGTATCGTCTGTTGCCAGGTTCCAGTAGTTCCGACCTGCACTCCGGACAAATCGCAAAATCCGGTGTGATCAGCAAATCAGGTGCATCACCTACCCGACTTTCACAAATAGAAAAGCCCTCAAAATCCATGAGCTCCTGTTCGTCAAAATTCAGGGAAGTAATAACCGCCCGGGTCGGAGCGTCACTTTTTATTTGTTCAATGAACTCAAGGGCCTGGCCATTTTCTGCATTGAAATATATATGAACGCCGGCTGGTGTATTTGCAACTGTTCCATTCAGTTGGTTTTTTACAGCGAGGTTGCGAATAAATGGCCGGAATCCAACGCCTTGCACGCAACCTTCGATATGGACGTGATAGGTTTTCACGCCCTGAGTATCCTGGCCTGATGTTCTTTTAACCACTCAATCCATTTATCGATTCCGGCACCGGTTGTTGCAGATAATTCAAAAAACTTCATGGCAGGATTGATACGGCTGGCGTAATGTTTAAAAGTCTCCACGTTGAATGAAACGTAGGGCAGCAGATCAATCTTATTGATGATACAAACCTGGGCGGATTCGAACATGTATGGGTACTTCACGGGCTTGTCATCGCCTTCTGTGACGCTGGAAATAACAACCCTGGTATTTTCGCCGAGATCAAAAAGCGCAGGGCAAACAAGGTTGCCAACATTCTCGATGAACAGGATCGAATTATTCTGTAAGTCCAGCTTTTGCATACCGTGCAACACCATATCTGCGTCAAGGTGGCATCCTTTCCCGGTGTTTATCTGCACCACTGGGGCACCGGTTGCCGCGATCCGATCGGCATCGTTCATACTTTGCTGATCACCTTCAATGATGGCAAGTGGTAAGATCCCCTGCATTGTGTTGATGGTTTTTTCCAGAAGGGTGGTTTTACCAGATCCTGGCGAACTGACAATATTCAGGGCGAAAACACCTTTTGCTTCCAGATAACCGCGGTTTCGCTGAGCAAGGAGATCGTTTTCATGGAGGATATTCCGTTCCAATGCCAGATGAACTTCATCGGAGTGATGATGGCTATGTCCGGAATGCTGATGTCCGGGGTTTAAAAGCAACGAATGGCCGGAATCATGTGGCATAGCATCGGCAGTTCCGGGGATCATTATTCGGATTCCCTCATCAGAATTGCCACATCCACAGGTTGAACACATAATTGTATGATTGTTTATGAAAAAAATTTTCAAAAGTAAGTTACCCTGAAATGATGGACTTTCATATGATTATTGTCATTTAAAAGTGATTATGTGTACATCTGGTAGATTGCATAGGATTGCTGGACTGTTCAGATCATGAGCTTCAGTTGCGGTTTCCGGTCCGGATTGTCCTTCATAGAACCCATACCCTCCAGCTTCAGGTAAACTTTTTGTTCGTACACAACCTCTTTGTAAATACGTTCGCCGACAGGAAGCAGAATAGCCCTGGTATTATTTTGAAAAATATTGACATCCTCTGAAACGGGGTACAGGTTGATGGTATCGGACTCGGTTGGCCGCAGCATCTGCATTACTTCCATGAGGCTGATGGATTGCCGCAGGTATTTGAGACGCCGTCCTTCAGGGATAATCACAGGCATCTGGCCGGTGAACCCAGAAAGCCGTTTGCATGGCTCGGAAGTGACGATGGAGAATGAATGAATCAGACTGGTTTTGTCTGCATTTTGCCAGGTATCCCAGATTCCGGCAAATGACATCAGGCGATGTCGGGCATCATAGACCAGGTAGGGCATTTTGCCTGCGCCTGACTTGCACCAGATAAAAAAGCAATTGGCAGGAACCAGACATCGTCTGCGTCTTACTGGCACTTTGAACACCGGGCTTTTCACAATGGCTCGAGCCGATGAAGTGATGTTGTGGAATTTCAGATTTGGCTCCTTTGACCAAAACGGCACCATCCCCCACCGGAATGACCTGATCTTGGTTTCCTCACCCGAACAAATGACGGGAAGTTCCATCCCAAAATGGGCATTATAGGCCTTTTGGAAGGTGAATTGAAATTCAGCCTGAAACTCTTTTTCGATTGCCTCCACGGAAGAGGCGATGGTGTACCTCGTGCACATCTCTGCCCCAATTGATGAAGCAAAGATAGATCATTGCTGCCAAATATATTAGCTAATACTAATTTACTTAGTTTTTGTGCTAAATTTTTTACTGAGGTTTTTACACTATTACCTGCTTGATTTTTCAATGAATTGAACAACTATTATGGCGTTGCAGAATTGATACCTCCTAACAACAAAAAGGTCCAAGTGAGACACTTGAACCAGTTTTTGTTTTTTACATCACCATATCAGATGAGGTATTGCTATGTTTTTGCTAATCTTTCACCTCCAAGGTCAGTTTTTTCAAATCCTTATCGGCTGACGAACTTCCGACCATTATTTCATACTGCCCAACCGTCGGCACGTAGGCTTGTTTCTCGACCTTCCAGTATGCCAGGGTTGATGGGTTGATCTCGAACCCGATGGTCTTCGTCTCACCGGGATTCAGGCTTATCCTCTCAAATCCGCGAAGGTCTTTTTGCGGCCTTGGATCAACGCTTGTTTTGTCGGCAACATAGAATTGGACAACTTCCTCTCCAGCTCTTGAACCGGTGTTTTTCACATCCACTTTCACAATGACCGCACCGCTACCTGCTGACAATTCCGGTTGACTCAATATAGGCTCCCCGTATTCAAACGTGGTATAACTCAATCCATAACCGAATGGATATAGTGGTGTGCCTCGGAAATACCGGTATGTGAACCCTTCCATGTTGTAATTTTCGAATTCAGGTATGTCCTTTTCACTTTTGTAAAATGTCAGAGGAAGGCGTCCGGCCGGGTTGTAATCGCCGAACAACACATCAGCGATAGCGGTTCCTGCTGCCTGGCCAGGGTACCATGCCTCAAGAATTGCCGGAATATTGTCATTTTCCCAGTTGATCGCCACGGCGCTACCGTTGAGCATTACGAGTACGGTCGGCTTACCAATAGCATATATTTTCTTTATGAACGCCTGTTGGAAATCGGGTAGATCAATCCTGACTCGGTCGCCTCCAGCAAACCCTTCCACTTCCACTGGCATCTCCTCCCCTTCCAGCCTCGGCGAAAGACCCATAAACAGCACAACTACATCGGCCTCTTTAGCCATGGAAATAGCCTCCTTTTCAATGTCCTTTCTCGGCATGGACCACAACAGGCTCACGTTGGCATCGCCATGGGTATCGAAGTAATTCAGTTCGATTTTATTGGGCTTGCCAGCTTCCAATTGCAGGTAAGTATATTTCTTAACACTATGATGAATGCTACTGTGTTTGCCAACAATGCTGTCGTTTAGCTTAACTTCATAATGGAAAAATCCATCGCCACCAATGGCATATTCACCAGTTTCAGGTACCACGAGGTAGCCGGTCCACCGTACAGAGAAATTGTCTCCATCGAGGTCTTCATAGGGCGCCTTATCCCACCAATAATAATTCACCCCCAAATCTATGCGACTGTATTTTGGTTCGCCTTCCCATTTGGCGTTATCCCAAAAATCAGCATTCAACCCACTTTCCTTGAGTGTTTCATCTGTAAATAAGGCACTCGCTGGTATTGGCTCCAAGGTTGGCAGCCGCTCAGCATGTTCGCAACCGAGCGAATATAGCACTTCGGTATTTGGAAGTTTTTGCTTTATACCGCCCAGGGGAGTCACAGGATTAGATGGAATGCCGTTATAGTTGGCCAGCAACACGTCAATATCATTGGCATTGGGGCCGATGACGGCGATTTTCTTAAGCTCCTTGTTCAATGGCAAGGTATTTTTTTCATTCTTGAGGAGTACTATCGATTTCCTCGCTGCTTCCAGCGCCAGATCCTGATGCTCCTTGCTGTCCACCACTGAATATGGGATGGATGCAAATGACACCATGCTGTCAGGGTCAAACTGCCCCATTTGGAAACGGGCAAGAAGAAGCCGTTTTACAGCTGTGTTTATCTGATCCTCGGTGATTAACCCTTTTTCAGCGGCTTCGGCGAGATAGGGTGATACACTGCCACAATTCACATCAGTGCCGTTGGAAAAGGCCAGAGCAGCAGCTTCAGCAGGTGTCTGAACTACCTCGTGATGACCCTTCTCATAAAAATCGACCAGCGCCCAGCAATCAGAAACTACATAACCGTCAAACCCCCATTCATTTCTCAAAATGTCATTTAATAAAGGGGAATTGCCACAACACGGCTCATCGTATAAACGCTGGTATGCGCACATCACCGAAGCCACATTGGCCTCGCGGATTGTTTGTTCGAATGCTTTTAAATACGTATTCCGGTAATCCAGCTCGGATGGTGATACATTAAAACTATGTCGCAATGACTCCGGACCGGAATGAACTGCAAAATGCTTGGCGGTAGCAATGGACTTGAAATACTTCGGGTCATCGCCCTGTAAGCCATTGATAAACTGAACCGCCATATTTCCGGTGAGGAAAGGATCTTCACCATAAGTTTCCATGCCGCGCCCCCACCTTGGATCGCGGAAGATATTGATATTTGGTGTCCAGAAGGTGATACCCTGGTAAATTCCACGTTTTCCTTTGCTGATGAAATCATGGTATTTGGCTCGTCCCTCGTCAGAAATGGAAACAGCGACTCTGCTCATCATGTCTTTGTCCCAGGTTGCAGCCAGGCCAATGGCCTGTGGATACACGGTGGCGAGGCCACTTCGGGCTACTCCGTGAAGACATTCGTTCCACCAGTTGTACGCCGGAACTCCCAACCGGTCAACCGCTTTAGACTCGTAATTGAGCTGGCTTATTTTTTCTTCAAGTGTCATGCGACCTAGTAAATCATCGGCACGCTCTTCGAATGACAGTTCCGGGTTTTGAAACGGGAATTCGTATTTATCATTGGTTGTGCAACTGGCAATGAGTACAACCAGCGCAAAAAGTGCGATCTTCTTTTTCATATTTTGAGGAGGTTAGAAATTATAGTCAAAAATACTATTATAAGTTTAAAAATACACAAACAACAATAAACAAACTCCACCCATTGAAGAATGGGAATGTATTCGTTGCGGCCTCAGAATAATATGTGAAACTCAGATTAACCCAGGGATTTTGGAGGCTATGTTGACTGCCACCTCGCCAAGGTTTTGAATGCGTATTTTGAGATCGGCTTGTTTGAGATTGACAGCTGATGCCTGATTTACTACGGTAATAAGTTGTGCATAAACCTCAAGATCTTCGGTCCCAGGCACAATGTCGTCAATTTCTTCTCGTGAGAGACCCATAAGTGCGTTCAACTGGTCAGCATAAATTCCATGAAATGCTTTCCGGTTTTCCGCGATACGCCGTTGCAGGCGTTGTTCAAATGATTCCGGCATGTTATTGATTGGTTAGGTTGGTTATCTTGTCCTTTATAGTTTTAAACTGATCGATGGCTGAATCGCTTTTTTGGTCAATCTTTTCGGCCTGGCTGATAATACCACTGACTTTACCTGAAAATTCAGCAATTTTTTGTCCCATTTGTTCATTGAAATTCGCCTCCAGTCCAATCTGTTCGAGCAATTCGTTTTGAGTATCTTTCACTTTTTTAATGGACGACAAATGCGACGTGATACTCTCATTGGCGCTGATAAGATTCAAATAACTTTTATCGAGACCAGAAACAATTTCCATCCTTTGTTGACGAACTGGCATTAAAAGTTCAGTGCGGTAATTTTCGATGTCGCTGCGCAAATAACTTATAAAAGACTCCATATTTTCTAATGCCATTTTTGCCGCCTCCTGACTGTCAGGTGCATCTCTTAATGCGCCCGCCAGCGTATCATCAAGGCCGTCATGAAGATCATCTACATCAGCTTTTATAAGCAACCCGATTTGATAAGGAGCATAAACGTTGTCCACAAAATGGTTTATTTCTCCCTCCAGGGAATTGAAATAGAGATTTACAAGATTGGTATGCGCGTTATAAATCGCCTTTATATCCTGTCCCATTTTTGCTGAAAGTTCTATGGATTGCCGCGGAATCTGGACACACGATACCACGAGTAAAACCGCAAGGACAGAAGCTACTATTGTTTTCATGGTTGGTTGGTAAATTGTATGTTTATTGTAATACGGATAAAAATACTTATTTATTCATTGACTATCAATAGGATATGACAAGAATAATACTAAAAAGCATGCTTCAAACAAAAAAAAGACGGAATGTAATCCGTCTTTCAATAAAATGTTGATATTGACTATTTCTTAATCATCGTCATCATCGTCGTCGTCATCATCATCATCGAATTTATCGTCGTCATCATCATCTTCACCGGCCTTCAAAACACGCTGGAGATTTGATGCTATCGTTGAATATAACGTGGTATTGGATGTTTCGTTTATTCTGATTACTCCATCAGAACCGGCGCTGGCGCTACTCAAATCGATTCCGGTGAGTAATTGATCCAGATCAAACAGCACAAGTATATTGCTGATGGCATTGGCGCTCAGATCTACAGTTGAATTGATATCCACTTCAAATTTAAGTTCGCGGCTGGTAGATATTTCTACGGTGACAGGCGCAGCGCCATCTACCGAATAGTTGAATTCTACGAGAAGCGTTTTTCCTCCATCCAGAATTGGATTCATTTTTATTTCAAGTTCATCATAGATGCCGGGCGTAATTCCGGAAATTCCAAAATCCGGATCACTGGTTCCAGCGATAAGATCTACTTCAAAATTGCCCTTGATTTCCAACTCCTGATCGTCGTCGCTGTCTGAGTCATCGTCATCCATATCATCGTCGTCATTGGAGCCAGTGCCTGAATTATCGTCATCAGAGTCATCGCCCTCTGCTTCAAATTCTATTTTAGTGACACCCACGATTGCTTTGGTAAATACGATCTCCGTGGCTTCCGTCCGCCCGTTAGTAGCAATGGTGCCGAGGTCGGTCGCTGCTTTCATTTCCAGGTTTACTTTGGCCTGATCCGGATCCACATTTTCACCGCAGGATGCCATAAACAACGCGATTACCGCGACAAGGGCGAAGAACTTAATTTTTTCCAATTGTTTCATGATTTTACTTTTTGGTTAAGTGATTTATAAATGATTGATTAAAATTTATATAAAGATTAAGGCCTTGCGAAGCTGAGGTATTCTTCTGAGTCATCGGTCAGTTTAATGGTCTGAAGATTGTATTCCAGGACATCCCAATCCTCGGTCAACTCTTCAAACAAGTCATCATCGCCGAAATCCAGGTCCAATTCCAATGATCCATCATCACCGTCGACAGACCATGAAGCAGTGATTGTTGTACCGCCCTTGACAACCTTTACAATCCCATCATTTGTGAAGGTCAGAACATATCCTGTGTAATTGACGGTTTCATCCTCATCGTTAAAGAAATAGCTTATTTTCCATTGGCCTGTCGTAAGGGTATTCAAAAGATCGGTAGCATCTGCGTCGTCATCGTTATGGTCGTTGTCGTCGTCTTCATCGCAATCACCGATACTATTTTCCAGCACATCTTCCAGATCATCGTTATTGCTGATTATTATTTCTGTGCCGTCTGATAAAATAACAGTTATCGGGAATGCAAATCCTGCAAATTCGCTCTCATTCAGGTCATGGATAAAATCGTGCATTTCCTCGTCATCCTTTACAGTGACTACATCTGCAACCTGGTTATCCGAGTTGTAAATGCTTATTGAAAGGGGGAATTTGAAATCAACACATTCGATATCATCATCTTCTGAATCTTCCGTGCACTTATCGACAAAATCCTCAAACTGGTCTTCATTAGTAAAAGTGACCGTAGAATAATCAGCTAACACGACCGTGATAGGAAAGTCAAATTCAATTTCGTCATCGTCATCACCGTAACGGTCAATTATGTTTTCTACCGTATTGAAATCACTTGCTGAATTAAGTGTGATTTCCTGGCCGTTCACTGTAACAGTTACTGGTAACTGAAGGGAACTGCAACTGGATCCATCGACGACATTATCAATTGAACCATCGTTCATAACAACCCGCTGAATAATCGCCGCAACATCCGACTGATTTGTAAATACCTGGCCGGTGGGCGGTTCAATGAGTTGGTCAACTTCCTGTTGGCATCCTGCTGCCATGATGGCCCATGCGATGGCGAATGCGAGTATTCCTTTCTTGATTATCATGTATCTGAGTAATTCGATTTTGTATATGTAACAAGTCAATGGATCAAACTCCTACCCTTATCGACAATTTTTTTGGTGAATATTTTTAATTCACCTATTCTGCAATGGTTGAACTTTCGGATTTCCTACCGTAATTTCCCTTTCTTTTATTTAATTGTTTTTTTGAGGCGATGGATACGGAGATCAATGATGTGTGCAATGAAAAACTCTTCCGGGAGTTGTTTAAAACTCATGCGCGGGACCTGCACAATTTTCTGTACTATAAATACGGGAAGGACAATAATCCGAAAGACCTGGTGCAAGAGGCATTCATGAAGTTATGGGACAATTGTAAAAAAGTGTTGCCCGGGAAAGCGCGATCATTTCTTTTTACAGTGGCAAACAACCAGATGCTCAATGAACTTTCGAAGAAAAAGACCTCTTTGGCATACGAGAAAGAACCGCACATATCACAAACAAGCGAATCGCCAGAGTTTGTCATGAGGGAAAATGAATATATGCAAAGACTTCAACTAGCTCTACAGGATCTTACAGAGGAACAGCGAACTACTTTCCTGCTCAACAGGATCGATGGTAAAAAACACAAAGAAATCGCCGAAATGCTGGGCATATCGACAAAAGCAGTTGAAAAAAGAATTTACACGGCATTAGCCAAACTAAGGGAAAAATTAGAAGGCATCTAAAATAATTACTGATGTTGGTAGGAAAAAGTGGAATGAAATTGTTGTAATAGTGAACGAATAAAATGGTGAAAGAAGAAATCATACAGAAATGGTTGAACGGAACGTTGAATGAAGCGGAGCGCCTGGAATATGATCAAAGCGATGCGTATAAATCCATTCGAAAACTTTCTGATTCTCTTGTCTTTTTTAAAGCTCCCGAATTCAACATCGAAACTGAATGGGCTCAGCTAAAACTCACCGGTAACGAAAAAGGAAAAGTAGTCCAAATGCCTATTTTCCAACCATGGATGCGGGCAGCAGCTGTACTGATTATTCTATTCAGCACGCTCTTTTACTTTTATGTAAACCGATACACAGAAACCGCCACTTCCTATGGAGAAAAGGCCGAATTGTACTTGCCCGATTCATCGAAAGTTATACTAAATGCGCTAAGTTCAATTCGCTATAAAAGTATAGGGTGGAAAACACGCAGAGAAGTAATACTGGATGGGGAAGCCTACTTTGAAGTTGCCAAAGGAAAACAATTTAGTGTGGTGACGACCTCTGGAACCACGAGTGTATTGGGTACAAAATTCAATGTGATGAGCAGAGAGGGATATTTTGAAGTTCTGTGTTTTGAAGGATCGGTTCGCGTTGACAGCGGGAATAAGCAGGCCACGCTGGAAGCCGGAAACGGCTTTCGATTGCTAAATAACGAAGTTACCATGTTGCAACCGGAGAGAATCATCTCCCCTGCATGGATTCACGGGCAAAGTGTTTTTACAACCGTCCCGCTATCCAAGGTTATTCGTGAATTTGAGCGGCAATACAATAAGACCATTAGTGCCCAGGATGTTGATTTGGAGAGGCTTTATACGGGTAGTTTTGTTCATGATAATGAAATTCTTGCCTTACAGGCAATTACAATTCCGATGAATTTAAACTGGAAAAAGGACGGTGAGCACAAAATAATATTGACTGCTCGAAGTGAATAAAACTCTTGTCCTGATTTTTTTTATTTCGGCCTTGGGAACTTATGCTTTTGCACAAAAAGCACAGGACAAGGTAGCTTTGTCCTCCGTTCTATCCACATTGGAAAACCAATTCAGCATAAGTTTCTCATATGCAGATCAGCATGTTCGGCATGTCATGGTTACACCTCCGGCAAAAAATCTGACCCTCTCAGAGGTGTTGGAATATTTACATAAGCAAACCGGATTGGAATTCCAGGTATTGAGTGAGCGTCAAATTGCCATCAGCCCACCTGCGCAAAAAGAAATAAATATCTGTGGAGTAGTAGCCGATGGTAACATCCCCCTGTCAGGTGCTGCAATACGTGTAAATTCCAAGGGAGTTGCTGCAGATGAAAATGGCTATTTTTCCATCACCGGACTAGCTTCGGGTGATGTCCTTTCCATTTCTTTTATTGGTTATTATGACCTGGATATTGCTGCTTCGGAGTTTGGAAATACTGGATGCGACACTGTACGACTCAGACCACAGGTAATGAAATTGCAGGAAGTGCTTGTCCGTAACTTCATCACGAAAGGAATTGATGTGAATACGGATGGCGCATACGATATCCATGCCAGAGCGCTTGGCATATTGCCCGGCCTCACCGATCCGGATGTATTGCAAACGGTACAAGCAGTGCCGGGAATTACCAGCCTGAGCGAAACTGTTTCCGACTTAAATATTCGTGGTGGCACCAATGACCAAAACCTTATTCTCTGGGACGGAATCAAAATGTACCAGTCGGGACATTTCTTCGGACTCATCACTACATTCAATCCATATTTAACAGACAGGGTGACGCTGATTAAAAATGGCACGACGACGGCCTTTGGCGATGGCGTTGCTGGTGTAATCGACATCCGGACAGATGATAATATAAACGATGAATTTACTGGTGGTGGAGGTATAAACATGATAAATGCCGATCTGTTCCTTAAAATCCCTTTGGCTAAAAACCTGGCCGTTCATGTTGCCGGGCGCAGATCGATATCCGATCTTCTTCAGACTCCGACGTACGACCAGTATTTCAACCGTGTTTTTAAAAACACGGAAGTTGATAACGGCACTGATATTACTGCAGACACCATTACCGAATCGAACCAGACGTTCAACTTTTATGATGTTACCGCCAAAGTGTTGTATGATATTACGAATCGCGACAAGCTGAGAATGAGTTTCATGTTGCTGGAAAATACCATCGAATACCTTGAAAATGCCAATACATCGGCAGGCGTTGAATCGAAAACCAGTAGCCTGAACCAGGG
>JBGSYX010000447.1:0-1876 GCA_041750735.1 Cyclobacteriaceae bacterium | reverse complement strand
ACTCCTGGCTGCAATGAATTTGTCACCCATGCGGTAGCCACGAAGCCTTTGACACTCAAGCAGGATGAAATCGCAAAATTTGTCGCTTATCATCCCAATACCAATCGGAAACTGCAGCCAGATGGCAAAGCGGAAATTCGTAAGTATCGCCTTGTCAAAGAGTAGGCGTTCACGCTGCCAAGTCAACCCTTGCCAAGTTCCCGTTAGAAACCTGGTCTGAAAGATCATCTTGAGGATGGAAGACTTGGCCGTTTTCGATACATCCCTTTTGGACAGTTGACTTTAACATGATCGAAATCGATTTTTCCAAGATGGGACAGTTCATCAATCAGTTCAATTATTCTATTGATTAATCTCAATCTTTTTTTATCCTGCATTTTTTGGGAAATTTCATGCTTCGGTTTTCTCGAAGCATAGAAAAATAGGGTTGACGCTTGCTCATCTATGGCCTAGGCTTGCGACATTGAGACAATACTATATAAAAGCATTTATATTCAGTACGACTATCAGATTTAAATTTTGTGACAATTATCGGTTGAACGTTCAAGTGCAAACGCTTGAAATTCATCATTGACTTTTTCAACCAAAAAATTAGCAATGCGCAATAATACAAAACCTCAAGTCAAGACTCCGTCAATTTTTTCTCATGAGAAACAGGGAGAACGTATGAATAAATTGAGAGCAACGTTCAATAAATTGGTATCAGGGCTCAAAGCCACCTTTGTCGACCTGATCAGTGAAAAGGTATTCAATGTGAAGAGAGCGTCGCTTATCTTTATCATGACCTTTTTACTTGTAGCTACAGCTTTTTACTCAAGGCTCGTACTGCACTCCTATCTGGGTTCAGATGCACCCTTGATGGTTTTTTTGCTTTCAGTCATGATTTCTGCATGGTACGGCTCTCTTGTACCAGGATTGTCCGCAACATTCGCAAGCACCTTTCTTGGGGTTTACTACTTTATTCCGCCACTGAACAGTTTATACATCGAAAGTGATTCGGATCGAATAAGGGTCGTCTTGTTCATGGTAATCGGAATAGGAATGTCCATCATAATAGCTTCACTTCATACTGCTAAACAGCAACTTTTCCAGCAGGTCGCCATGTTGGACAAAGCAAAATCACTAGCCGAATCTGCCAATCAAGCAAAGAGTGTTTTTCTTTCCAGCGTGAATCACGAAATGCGTACACCTCTCAATTCAATAATCGGATTCACGCAGCTTATGTTGGAAAAATGCAGCGAATTGCCAGAACAGTTCATAGAATATCTAAAAATTATCAACACTAGCGGGATCAGTCTTCTTAAGCAGATAAATGAACTTATGGACCTCAGCAAAGTTGAAATGGGAAGGTATGAGGTCTCAAAAAGGATATTTTCGCTGAATAAACTGCTAGCTGAAATCGAGCTTTCCCTTCAACCGGATCTTACCAACAAAGGGCTTGATTTGGTGATAAATATCGACCACACCACACCCGATTGTGTCATATCCGACCCGGACAGGATCAGGCAGATCATACTCAACATTGCAACCAATGCCATCAAGTTCACTGCACAGGGAGTGATTTCCATGGACATTACACACCAGCCTGCAAAAAACGGTCAGGCAAAGATTCTCATTTACATTTCCGATACCGGACCCGGAATAGGCAAGAAGTATCGTGATACCATTTTTGAGCCTTTTCATCGTGGTGATCCACATACGGCCAAACGAATCTCCGGATCCGGACTTGGTCTTGCCATATCCAAGGGATTGGCGCAAGTTCTTGGAGGTGATGTTATCCTTTATAAATCGCAGCAGAGCATCGGTTCTACGTTTCTGTTCAGTTTTTCCAGCTTAACCTTGGACGCTTCAAAGCCAAAGAAAAAAGATTCGAGTA
>JBGSYX010000446.1:0-5261 GCA_041750735.1 Cyclobacteriaceae bacterium | reverse complement strand
GATAGACACCACCAACCTCCAGCCTTTGATTTATAACAGGCTTATCGGGAAAGGCTATATTATGGCGTATCAGGACTTCCCTGGCTATATCGTCAAATCCGAGACCTGCCAGTCGCGATACCGTACCATAGAAACACTTGTCAATGACTTTTGAATTAATGCCGACAGCTTCAAAGATCTGAGCGCCCTGATACGACTGTATCGTTGAGATACCCATTTTCGAAAAGATCTTCAATAATCCATAATTCACCGCTTTGATATAATTATCAAATAACTCCATCTTGTCGATGTTCTGAGGAAGCTGCTCGTTCAGCTGCATATCGTAGAGCGTCTCGAAAGCGAGGTATGGATTTATAGCGCTTGCACCATATCCGATCAGCGTGGCATAGTGATGCGTCTCGCGTATGTCACCGGCTTCAACTACAATTCCGCATCGTACCCTCAAGCCCTTTCTAATGAGGTGGTGATGCACAGCGCCTGTTGCCAGTAGTGATGGGATCGGCGCTCTGGATTTCGAGATTTTACGGTCCGACAGGATTATTACATTGATCCCATAACGTGCAGCGTTTTCCGCCTTATAACAAATCTCATCGATCGCGTTTTCTAGTGCATCTTTTCGGCCATTGGCATCAAAAGTGGCATCAATAACTTTCGATTTAAAGAATGGGCTATCCAGCACCCTGATTTTTTCCAACTGCCTGTTTTTCAGAATTGGTTGCTCCACGTAAATCTGACGGCAATGTTCAGGCGTCTCTTCCATGAAGTTTTTAA
The DNA here is from genome assembly GCA_041750735.1 of Cyclobacteriaceae bacterium. Classification (GTDB taxonomy): domain Bacteria; phylum Bacteroidota; class Bacteroidia; order Cytophagales; family Cyclobacteriaceae; genus JAAUQL01. Next base: position 4,490 of record JBGSYX010000446.1, on the reverse strand, counting down.
CTTTTCCGAAAGAAATATTAAGCGACATTACTAACCGTTCGCGAATTGGATCGATGGGAGGATTGCTTACCTGGGCAAATAGTTGCTTGAAATAATTGGATAAATGCTGATTTTGATCAGACAGGACAGCTAAAGGCGTGTCATTACCCATTGATCCCACTGGCTCTATCCTCTGATTGACCATGGGCTGAAAAATCACTTTGATGTCTTCAGTGGTGTATCCATGAACCAATTGCCGTGTCTGAAGCGTATTTTTGTCAAATATAAATTCATAATCCTCCTTGATAGGAAGATCTTTTATTGAAATCTGGTTTTCGTTGAGCCACTGACGATAAGGATGCCTGTTGCAGATGTCCTTCTTTAATTCTTCATCACTGATTATGCGTCCCTGGGCCAAGTCTACTATGAACATTTTACCCGGCTGCAGGCGTCCTTTCATAATCACCTTTGATTGATCCACCCGCAATGCACCAGCTTCGGAAGCCATAATGATTCTGTCATCATTTGTAATGCAATAGCGTGATGGCCGCAGGCCGTTTCTATCGAGTGTGGCTCCTACGACAATCCCATCGGTAAAGCAAATGGAAGCCGGCCCATCCCACGGCTCCATTATAGAAGCCTGGTATTCATAAAATGCCTTTTTATAATCGGGCATCAGGTGATTGCTTTCAAAGGCCTCCGGTATCACCATCATCATTACCTGAGCCAATGGACGGCCTCCAAGCACAAGGATTTCTACCATGCTGTCCAGATTGGCTGAATCAGAGTGAGCCGGATCACAAATCGGCAATAATCTCATGATATCTTCCTTGCTAAAGTGGCTGGATTCCATGAGGGATTCTTTTGAACTCATCCAGTTGAGGTTGCCACGAACGGTGTTGATTTCCCCGTTATGGGCAATGTATTTAAAAGGTTGAGCAAGCTTCCATTTAGGAAAAGTATTGGTCGAAAACCGTGAATGTACCAATGCGAGTGCTGAAATAACCCTTTCATCCTGAAGGTCGGGATAATATGTCACTAATTGGTTGGTGCGCAATTGACCTTTGTAAACCAGTGTTTTATAGGAAAATGAGACAAAGTACAAATCACCATTGTTTCCTTCCACATTGTGTCCGATGAAGTGTGTGGTGTATTTTTTCAATACATAGATTTTCCGTTCGAGTTCGGTCGGGTCTTTGATTGTTTTATGCCGAATGAACACTTGTTCCAGTTTCATCTCGAGCGACTTCGCAGTTGCTCCAATGTGACTATTGTTGGTCGGAACTTCACGATATCCCAGTAATTCGAATCCCAATTCACCAATATGTTTATTGAGAATAAAGCGGCATTCTTCCCTTACCGCTGAGTCGGTGGGGAAAAAAATTGACCCAACTCCATAGCTTCCGAATTCCGGAAGCTCAAAGCCGAGTTTTGCGCATTCTTCCTTCAGGAATTGGTGCGGCACTTGGATAAGTATTCCTGCTCCGTCGCCTGTGTCTGGTTCGCAGCCACAAGCGCCCCGGTGCTCCATATTCTCGAGCATGGTGATAGCGTCCTTTACGATGGAGTGGGATTTTACTCCTTTTATGTTTGCTACGAATCCTATACCGCATGAATCATGCTCCATGCTCGGAACATACAATCCTTTATTCTCTGTGTCGTTCATATTCTACATGATAAGTTACTCCGCATTTTCCCAGACGGCTTCCTCCATTTATTTTAAAGATCAGAAATGATTTCTGAAATAACTATCCAAACCGGACGATGAGCAGAATGTGCTTGTTTTGGTCGATCAGACAGTTTTCGAGCTTGCAAAAATAACAATAATGGACAAAATATTTTATCGAAATATTAAAAAAAGATAAAATATTTTAGACGAAAACAAGCGAAACACGATAAAAACTGTTACGATTCGCAGTCAAGTCACAATTTGTTGATTTCTTCATCATCCAGCACCACTTTCAGTGTTTCAACTATTTCATCAGCATCACTCATCGTGAGAATCAGCGGAGGAACTATCCTTATCACCTGCTGGGCTGTACAACTCACCAGAAGTCCCTGCTCCAACAACTTGAGGGCAATTGTACGACAGGGCGCTCCAAAGTCGATGCCTATCATAAGGCCCACTCCGCGGACTTCCTTTATGAATTTATACCGTTTAACAAGGTAGCTGATCTGATTGAGCAGATAAGTGCCGACAGTCCGTGCATTTTCCACAAGCTGCTCTTCCAAAATCACCTCAAGTCCTGCTATCGCTGCGGCGCAAACCACAGGATTTCCACCGAAGGTAGAGCCATGATCACCAGGGCCGATAACTTTTGCAACATGTTCTTTTGCGAGAACCGCTCCTATTGGCAACCCTGCGCCCAGGCCCTTTGCCAGGGTAATGACGTCAGGATTCAATCCGAAATGTTCGTAGGCAAACATTTTACCTGTACGGCCCATGCCGGTCTGCACCTCGTCGACTACCAGCAATATTCCTTTATCCTGGCATATTTTGCCGAGTTTCGTAAGGAATGGTTTAGTGGCGATATTTATACCGCCTTCGCCCTGAACACATTCTACAAAAACTGCTTTTGTATCTGCTTCGATAGTATTTAGGCCATCAACATCATTAAACACAAGCTCGCGGAATCCTTCTGGAAATGGACCAAAACCTTTTTGAAACGTTTCTTTTCCCATAACAAGGGTAGCCACAGACCTGCCATGAAAACAACCCGTGAAGTAAACTACAGGGCTGGTTTTTCCCTTGCTCTCTCCGTATTTTCGAACGATTTTCAGGGCAGCCTCGTTAGCCTCCAGACCTGAATTGCAGAAGAATACCCTGTTGAATCCGGAAATCTCTGTAAGAAGTCGGGCCAGGGTGCTTTGCGGCACATTGTGATAGAGGTTTGAAATGTGAATAAGTGTCGCTGCCTGCTCCTGAATAGCGCTAACCACTTTTGGGTGGCAATGCCCCACACTGTTCACGGCAATACCGGCCAGTGCATCGAGATATTCCTTTCCGTTGGTATCGTATAACCTGACTCCGCTGCCCTTTATAAACGTGACAGGAAAGCGCAAATAGGATTGAAAGTGCTTTTCTTCGTAAAGGTTTTTAGCGGCATCAGATAGTGTAATCATTTTATAATTGTTAAAATTCCATCAAATCCCCAGCGGAATGAGGGGTTGTAAAGATACAATTTTTCAGGAATTGCGCTTTAAGAGTGTATGGAGATAATCATAATCCCTATATTGAAAATTGAATTCCTGACACAACCTCAAATCGAACCTGTCTTTAACCTATGAATCAGCCTGTCTCCAGTAAAATCCGTCTGCACTCTGTTGATATGCTTCGCGGTTTGGTTATGATTATCATGGCGCTTGATCACATAAGAGATTATACCACCATGTATCATTTTGATCCCTCCGATCTATCACAAACAACTATACCGATTTTCTTCACCCGTTGGGTCACGCACTTTTGCGCACCGGTTTTCATGTTTGTGGCCGGCGTAGGCTCCGGGCTGGGTGAAATCAACGGTAAATCAAAAAAAGAACTTTCACACTTTCTATGGACGCGTGGACTGTGGCTGGTGCTTTTGGAGCTGACAGTAGTAAAATTTGGCTGGACGTTCAACTTCACCGAAACAACCATTTACTTACTGGTAATCTGGGCTCTTGGGATGAGCATGATCACCCTGGCGGCATTGATTTATGTACCCAAAAAGTTGCTATTAATCTTTGGGCTGGTCATGGTATTTGGGCACAATTTGCTAGACAACGTCAATCCGGAGGTCTTTGGGTCATGGTCATTTGTATGGCAGATGCTCCATGTTCAGTCGCTATTCAACATCGGATCCATGCAGGTACTTGCCTATTATCCAGTGATCCCATGGATCGGCGTTATGACGTTGGGGTACGTTTTTGCTGATTTCTATCGGCTTGAAGCTACCAGCCGGCAACAAAAAATGACCCTCATGGGGATTGGCATTACCCTGTTGTTTTTTATTGTGCGTGGACTGAACATATACGGTGACATGAACCCTTGGTCTGTACAATCTACTCCTGGCATGAGCCTCATTTCCTTTTTTAACGTTACCAAATACCCGCCATCCCTATCTTATTTACTCATGACATTAGGGCCATCGATCATATTGCTCTCGGTCTTTGAACGGATATATGGGAAGATTTCAAACTTCCTTGTGGTTTTTGGTCGGGTACCCATGTTCTTTTACATCGTGCATCTCTACCTGATCCACACCATTGCAGTAATTCTTGGAGTTTTTCAGGGATATTCACTCATGGATATGATGACAGATTTTGAGCAGTATCCAACTGACTATGGATTTAGCCTGCTGGTTACCTACGTCTTATGGATACTGCTTATCATCTTCACCTTTTACCTTTGTAAATCTTATATTGTATTTAAAAAAGGGAAGACTCATCCGTTTTTTTCCTACATATGATTCTGATTGGTCACTTTGGGCGAATTCTTAGGGCTGTCACGTACAAGGGATCGTCATTCCGAA
>JBGSYX010000445.1:0-6060 GCA_041750735.1 Cyclobacteriaceae bacterium | reverse complement strand
TTCAGGTGAAATTGGGTAAACCATGAACCATTTTTATTATATTGCGCAATCGATTGTGCAAATAGAATAAATTGATTCTCTTTTGAGTGCCTGATGGCTAACAAAAAAACACGCGTCACTATTCACGATATTGCCAGGGAGCTGAACGTAACGGCTTCTACGGTATCGCGCGCTTTGCAGGATCACCCAAGGATTGGAGCAGATACCCGCGAGGCCATAAAATCGCTGGCCGTCAAATACAATTATTCCCGCAATATGCTCGCCTCCGGCCTCCGGACTGGGCGGATGAATACAATCGGCGTGATTGTTCCGCGAACTAATCGGCACTTTTTTTCCAATGTCATCGGGGGCATTGAAAGCTATGTGTCGGAAAAGGGGTACCAGGTGCTGATTTCCCAGACGCAAGAAAGTTATCAAAAGGAAGTCTTCAGTATCAAGGCTATGGTGGATGCGCATGTGGATGGAATTATTCTTTCCGTGTCACTGGAAACCATGGATGATGCGCACCTTCAATTGGCCATTGACCATAAAATCCCGGTTGTCATGTTCGACAGGGTGATTGGATCCGGACAGATAAATCAGGTGGTGTTGGATGACTATAACGGTGCCTTCAATGCTGTGAAACACCTGCTGGATCTGGGCTGTGAGCGAATTGCCCATTTCGGCGGGCCGTCACACCTGAACGTCTATAATGACCGCTTACGTGGATATATGGATGCCTTACAATCTGGCAATAAACCAATAAATCCGCATTGGATAAATAATGATGTGCTGACGGAGGATGCCGGATATGCCGCATCAGAAACATTGTTTCAATCGGATAATGCCCCGGATGCCATTTTTGCCGCGAGCGATTATTCGGCGCTTGGCGCGTTGCTATGGCTGAAAGAAAACGGGTATAAAGTGCCGGAGGAAGTTTGTGTAATGGGATTTTCAAACGAACCCTTTACTGCATTCACAACGCCTTCCATTTCCACTGTAGAACAACCCGGTGGTGAGATGGGCAGAATGGCTGCGTCATTACTTATAGGACAAATTGAAAGCGAAAATTCCACTTTCACTCCGCAAAAAGAAGTCCTCAAAACCCATGTCATTATCCGTGAATCATCTAAATTTCATCTTAAACAACAATGATATTAAATGAAAACTAACTATCAGATCAGGCATGCCTGTCATCCGGACGATGCCAGGCATTACGATTCGCAAAGAATACGGCAGGAATTCCATGTACCGGGATTATTTCAACCGGATGAGATCAATCTCACCTACAGCACCTACGACAGGTATATCGTTGGTGGCGTATTTCCGGTGAATGAAAAACTTACCCTGGTTCCGATAGATGAACTAAAAGCGGATTATTTCCTTGAACGCCGCGAACTCGGGATCATTAATGTTGGTGGTAACGGAACAGTCACTGCTGGTGGTACGGTTTACGCACTCGGTTATAAGGAAGCGTTATATCTTGGTAAGGGGACTAAAGATGTTGTCTTTTCCAGTGACAGTGCAACAAATCCCGCTCGCTATTATGTAAATTCTGCCCCGGCACATCATAGTTACCCGTCGAAAAGGATCACACTAAAGGAAGCCGAAGTTGTCGAGTTGGGAAGTTCAGAAACTTCCAATCATCGCAAAATCAATAAGCTCATCGTGAACAGTGTGGTGCCGACTTGTCAGTTACAAATGGGAATGACTGAACTGAAACCCGGTAGTGTGTGGAATACTATGCCGCCTCATACACATACACGCCGAATGGAAGCGTACTTCTATTTTGAAGTTCCAAAAGGCCAGGCTGTTTGCCACTTTATGGGCGACCCAAAAGAAACACGCCATATATGGATGAAAAACGAGGAAGCTGTGATATCGCCAAATTGGTCGATCCATGCCGGGGCGGGAACATCAAATTACTGTTTCATCTGGGGAATGGCAGGCGAAAACCTGGATTATGGCGATATGGATGTCTGTCCGCCGGATACGCTGATATGATCTATTCATCCCACCTCCCAGCTCTGATTGACAGTCAGTTGGAGACTGAACATAGTGAAAAAAGAATAACTTGAGATGACAAAAATCCTTAAAAACCGACATCGCGAGGTACGAAGCGATCTCTTACTCAGAAATGGATTGCTTCTTCATCGCCCTGAAAAGCGGGCGAATCATCGCAATGACGCCATTTTTTCATTGTCTGGGATTCTTAGACTAAACGACATCAATAAAAAATTATATCACTGCGGTTGTAATCCGCACTTTACGAATATAAAACCAAAATAAAATGAGCCTTGAATTATTCAATTTAACTGGAAAAACAGCACTGGTTACCGGTGCTACGCATGGACTCGGAATGGCCATCGCCGTTGGACTTGCCAAAGCTGGTGCACGTATTGTCGTCAACGATATAAAAAAAGAACGGCTCGATAACGCCGTTGTTGAGTATGCTTCAAAAGGGGTAAAAATCCATCCCTACGTATTTGACGTAACGAATGAGCCGGAAGTAAAAAAACACATCGCCCTCATTGAGCAGGAAGTCGGGCCGATAGATATCCTGGTAAATAACGCCGGTATCATAAAGCGAATTCCCATGATCGATATGGAAGTGAGCGACTGGGAACAAGTCATAAAAATCGACCTAACCGGCCCCTTTATCATGAGTAAAGCTGTCGCCCGCGGCATGATTGAAAGAAAGTCAGGCAAAATCATCAACATCTGTTCCATGATGAGCGAACTCGGCCGCGATACCGTCAGCGCCTACGCGGCAGCGAAAGGCGGACTTAAAATGCTCACCAAGAATGCCGCTACCGAATGGGCAAAACATAATATTCAGATCAATGGCATTGGTCCGGGGTACTTTGCCACTGCCCAAACCGAGCCTATCCGTGTCAACGGTCATCCGTTTAACGACTGGATAATCAGCAGAACTCCGGCAGGCCGCTGGGGTGAACCCGAGGACCTGGTTGGTGCAGCGATATTCCTAGCTTCCAAAGCTTCGGATTTCGTCAACGGACATATACTTTACGTGGATGGCGGCATACTGGCAACCATTGGCAAACCAGCGAACGAGTAGTATTACAATAACCATCAAATCATGAAAAACAGGGCGTTTTTATCAGTATTATTCCTAATAGCATTGGTCGCAGCATGCAGTAATCCTGGCTACCAGATTATAGTTGAAAATCCAATCGATCAAATTCGGAAGGATGAACCTGTGGCCATAAATCGCGACAGCCTGGAAGACCTTCTGGGTGATATTACGAGCGACGAGGTTATCCTAGTCGCTGATGCAAATGGTGCTCCGGTGGCTTCCCAATGCGACGACTTCGATGGTGATGGTTCCTGGGACGAACTTTTTTTCGTTTGTGATCTGGGAGCTAATGAATCAGCTACATTTACAATTAGCAAAATCAACAAATCAGAAAATCCGTCATTCACTGCCCGAACCCATGCGCAGTTGAAATACAGCGAGACACGAAATAATGTCTTTTTACCCATTGATAAGCATACACGGCCACGGGATCACGTTGCGCAAAGCACACCTTATTTGTACCAGTTTGAAGGACCCGGATGGGAAAATGATGTAGTCGCGTTCCGTTCTTATTTCGACTCAAGAAATGGCAAAGACATTTTCGGGAAACTCACCAAGCGGATGGTGCTGGATTCGGTTGGTTTGCCGGGAACGAATTATCACAATATTTCGGAATGGGGTATGGATGTGTTGAAAGTCGGACCGACGCTGGGTGCTGGTTCTATTGCTTTGCAGGTAAACGACAGCCTGTATCGACTTGGGCCCACACGCGATGCGCATTTCCGATTGATCGCCAATGGGCCGGTGCGATCCATCATCGAACTGATTTATGAAGGTTGGGAAGTGGCTGGCGAGTCATATACCATTAGGGAAGTGATAACCATGCGTCCCGGAACCTGGTATTACGAAAGTGACGTGACACTGCTGAATGATTACGAAGGAACTCGCAACATCCTCACCGGAACTACACTATTGTACCGGCTCGATTCCGCGCCGGAACCAAATTTTGTTGCATTAAATGAAAAGTTCAACGGACTCATCACCGACGGTGCTCAATCTGAAAACAAGGATTGGCTAAGCATGGGAATCCTCGTTGATAAAACCGTGTGCGACAGTTGGTTCCTTGCTCCCGAATCGGCGCCAAATGACGGTGTGACACTGACTGCTTGCGTTCCTTTGAAAGCTGAATCTGGTAAACCAGGGCGTTACCTTTTCTACGCCGGATGGGAAAAATCGGACATTCGGTTCAAGACGGAAGGGCTTTTAAAAACGGTGATGGAAGAAGATGCCCGTAAACTGGCAAATCCGGTGAATGTGACCCTGAAAAAAGGCTAGGGTAATCTCAATCAAAATACTGGGTGTAGTATTTGGCTACACCCACCTATGAACTTCCACATTTGTTGGTCTATAACAAGAACACATTTACGTTTGTTCTACCCATTAAATGCACCTACCCCACCACCTGGATTCCATTTCAACCATTCATCCTGAAGTTTCTATCCCCTAAGAAAAAGAATTTTTAAACTCTGAATTTCTCACAATATTTCAGGCGAATTACTATTGTTAAGGTAATCATGCAACTACATCAACCATACATTGCCTTCCTCCTCATTCTCCTTCCACTCGGCATCGTGTCCGCTCAGAACATTGTCATCGAGGGAGTAGTAGTCGATTCAAAGACAAAGGAGCCTCTCCCGTTTGCCTCAGTGGGGATCAGAAATACCTTTTTTGGCACAGCTACCAGTAGCAATGGACGGTTCATTTTCGCAGTCCCAACTAGCTTGCGTGATTCGACCTTGCTTTGTTCGTTTATGGGTTATAAGAACTATGTACTTCCGCTAAAAAAGGTCAAAAATCCCATGACGATAGCCATGGAATCTGATGTGATTACACTGAGAGAGGTAGAAGTAAGGCCATGGCAACCATGGGATTATGTGCGAAATGCTATGCAGAAGCTTCGGTTAAACTACACCGACAATGCCTACATGACACAGGGCTACTACAGCGAGTATATCCAGGAAAACGGTGTTTTTCTCAAGTTTTCGGAAGGCGTAGTAGAGACCTTCAATCCGCGTTATGGTGACACACTGCAAAGTCAATCACGCGTGCTCAAGGCGCGTCGAGGGGATGATCTCGGCCAATTGCAATTCATGCGCGACAAGCTGGCTAAAAAACTGGAAAAGGATAAGAAACAAGCAGCAAAGAAGGGTGAAGAACCGGAAACTGATGCTAAAACTATCGATGAAGAAATACTTTCCGCTTCATTTGGCGGACCCAAGACAATGCTCAACGCGGATCCTCTACGCGATACTGCGCATTACCTGGATGAAAAGTTTATGAATAAGTACAGCTATTTCATCGATGGTTACACACGGTTCCACAATGAGCCCATTATCATCATCGGATTCGAAAGCAAGGGCATACACGAACACCAGCGACAGGAGGGTGAAATATATATTTCATTAACAAGTGATGCCATCGTTTCTATCAGCTATAACAGTGAAATCGTGATTCCAGGTATCGCCCGACCCATCATTTTCTTTGCCGGCTATGGCATCACCAACCCGACCCTTAGCGGAGTAGTTCACTACAAACCCATCAACGGACGCTGGTATTTGAGTGATATTTCGGTCGAAGGAGGAACAAGGATTACGGATTCGAAACTTTTTAAGAAAGACGACAGGAGTACATTTCGCATCGAAATGGCGCTGATCAATAGCAATTTTGATTTACAAAATGTCCATCAAATCCCTGAAAAAGAGCGAATCGATGAAGACAAACCACTCGAAGAACAAGTAGAGCCCGATCCGGAATTCTGGAAAACTTATAAAGTGAGTCGGCCTGTTAACCTTGTAAAGGAGGATTGAATTTAACCGCCAACGATATGGTTCGGATAGGATTAGTTCCCTCAATCTTTTAAATTTAAAAAATGGAAGGATGCCCTTAATCCTCCTGACAAATTCTCAAACAATATCTCAATGGAAACTTCAAGAAGGCAATTTGTAAAGACCCTTATGGCAGGTATAGCCATGGCACCCGTCATT
>JBGSYX010000444.1:0-24465 GCA_041750735.1 Cyclobacteriaceae bacterium | reverse complement strand
CACCGGAAAAGTCGATGCGTAATGGCGCTTTTAGGCTGTAATTGATTTTGTTGATGATGTTGGTGGTGGAGGTTGGCAGAAGCTCTTCCGGGACTTCTCGCTTTACAAATTCAATTTTAACACCTAGTTCATCGCAAAGTTGCTGTTTTGGGCCAACAGAAGAATCGTCGTCGTTCAGGATAAAAATATTCGGTTTCAGCGCGGTTAAAACTTCCTTAAAATCAATTTTACCATCGCCAATATGGTCGTCGTTCAGCACCGCGTACGTTACGTCTTCCATGGCTGCCACGAGGTACAGGCGATTGTTTTCCGGATTCACAGGCCGGCCCGGACCTTTCAATTGACGAAGGGTTTCATCTTTTCCGACTCCGACTACGAGCATGTCGCCATAACTCTTGCATTGATTGAAAAATACCGCGTGCCCGGACTGCAGGATGTCGTAACAGCCCGTTGCGAAAACGATGGTTTTGTTGTGGTATTTACTCCTGATCTCCTTGAGTTGATGGTACTTCAGGACTTTTGCTCTGATATTGTCAAACATGATTAAAAAGTTAAATTAAATCGAGCACCCGCCCGATGATAGAATCGATAATTGTGTAAGGGTTTCCGGTAAATGTACCCTGTGCCCTGTTGCCAAGCACCGCATTGACACTCAACGCCTGATGCCCGAGCATCTGTGCAAAAGCGTAGATCGCGGAAGTTTCCATTTCAAAATTTGCTAGCCGAAAACCTTCATGGTTAAATGCCGTAATTTGCTCAAGAAATTTAGGGTTCGCCACCTTCATGCGTAGCTTTCGGCCCTGGGGCGCATAAAACCCGGGGGATGTCACCGTATTTCCAGTCGTAAAACTCGTCTGGAATTTATTGAATAATGCATCAGAACACTTCGCTATATATGGTGAAAAGGGCAAATTCAACTGTTCCCGGAGCGCATTGCCAATGGCGCTTTCTTTTTCACCTTGCGGAAAATCATAAAAAAGCATCAAGTTGTCCAGTCCGATGCCATATTCCGAAACTACCCCTGAACCCATTTCGAGATCCGGCTGAATAGCGCCGGAAGTTCCGATGCGGATGATGTTAATGCTGGTCTTATCCTCTTTTGGAGTACGACTTTTAAGGTCAATATTGAACAACGCATCCAGCTCGATCATGGCGATTTCGATATTATCTACGCCGATGCCAGTACTCAGCACGGTGATTCGCTTTCCCATGTAATAGCCTGTGTGGGTGACGAACTCCCGCTTTACGGTCTGGAATTCCACCTTGTCAAACATACTGCTGACTCTGGCTACTCTTCCCGGATCACCAACCACGATGACGGTATCTGCCACCTGTTCAGGCAGAAGGCCAAGGTGATATACACTACCGTCGGTATTCAGTATCAGATCAGCTTCAGAGAATGTAGCCATGAAAAATGATTTCCTGCAATATAATTTCAAATGCTTTAAAAGCCCATGAAAGGTGATGAGGTTTTAATTTATTCCAGTATTTAGTGCAGGCGTTTTAGAAAAGTGCTCAAGCGAGATGCTTGCGCCAGATTGGCAATCATCTCGCTTGCGCCAAGCCGGAATAACAAGTATATTTACCAATAGAAAAACAGCATAAAAATGGCAAAGGTTATTGATAAAGAGCTGATTAGTCAATTACTAAGGTTGGAGCCAGATCAACAAGAGGTGGTACTGGCTTATATTAAGAATTTATTGACCAATGAAGAAATGAATCGAAGGGCTGAGGCTTCTGAAAAAGCTATCGAATCAGGAAATATTAAATCATTTGATCAGTTTAACGCAGACTTTGAAAATTGGAAAAACCAGAAGAGACGAAGTATGCTGTAGTAATAACTGATTCAGCTACCATTGCCTTTTATGAAATCCTTGAATACCTCTATAAACATTATCCTATTGATAGGGCCGAAGAAATTGCAAGGGAAATCAGAGATATGGCAGGGTCATTAATGCATAACCCGGAAAGGGGCACAAAAGAATCCAGACTACTACACCGCAACAAAGCCTACAGGTATGTTTTATATAAGCGTTCCAAACGATCCGAAATCAAAATAATCTACTTTATTGATGACATTTCATCGGTTGTCTATGTCACTGACTTTTTCCCAACTGAGAAGGATGACCTAAAATTAACGGACAGGAATTATTAGGCTCAAATCAAATGTGTTAAGTCGGTCACATACTAGACCCGAACCAGCGCAGAAGTTACTTCCGTGAAGCTTGTTTCGTATGAAAGTAACTTTCGCGCGAGAAGGAATCATCAAAGTTGGTCTTTTTCGATGCCTGCTTGTTTTAAGATGGCATAAAGCGTACCCATTGGAATATCCTTGTTATGCATTGGCACAATTGCGCGCTTTCGAGTATCCGGATGAAGCCAGATTTGGTGACTACCCCGACTACGATCAAGTAAAAAGCCCTTCTTTGTGAGAATTTTAACTAATTCTTTTGGGGTTAATGATGGCGTAGAACTCATATTGCGGCCTCGAGCGTCAGCGAGTATTCCAGCATATTCGTTTCATCTGGAACTGGTTCGTTATGGGCTACAAGGCTTTCGATATAGAGCTCAATTGCTTCCTTTGCCATCGAAATTGCTTCATCAACAGTCTCTCCGTAGGTGATACAGCCAGGTAAAGTTGGAACGTTGGCAGTGTATCCACCCTCTGGCTCACGGTTTAACAGGACCCTATACGTTAATTGCTTCATAATTTCCAATTAGAAAGTGTATGTAACTCGTTATTCCTGACATCATATCTGTTGGAATTCATTATATCAAAAATAGTTTTTTTTACTCACTATTTCATTATTTGACCTCTACGGTTTAATTGAATGGAAAACAGAGGAAAATCTATCTGTTCAATCCCCTATACGGATTATACCCGTTCTGGACTTTTGGGTAATAGCCACGTCCGTCGTAAGGGCGTTTGTCGGGATGGCTCTTACAGGATTCTGAGCAGGCGCCTTCCAATTCTTCAGCACACTTTTCACAAAGCGGAACATGCTTGTTGCAATCGGGATTGGCGCAGTTTACCATGCGGTCGCAGTTGGTACCGCAGTGGTAGCAGACGCTGATGACACTGGGATTTACGCGGTTCACATCGGCTACAACGCGGTTGTCGAATACGTAGCATTTGCCTTCAAAATCTTCGCCGCCTGCTTCTATTCCGTATTTTATGATTCCTCCATGGAGTTGATACACATTTTTGAAGCCCTTTTCCAGCAGAAAAGCGCTGGCTTTTTCGCACTTTATTCCTCCGGTACAATAGGTGATGACCTTTTTATCTTTGTATGGCTCCAGTTCACTAACCCGGTCGGGAAAGTCACGGAAGTTTTCATAATCGAAGTAAATCGCGTTCTTGAACCTCCCGACGTTGTTCTCATAATTGGACCGGACATCCACAATCACCACATCCTCGTCGTCCTTCATTTGTTTGAATTCATGTGGCTCTAAGTACGTGCCGGTTTGTTTTGTCGGATCGATATGAGTAAGTCCTGAATGCACAATTTCATCTTTTACCCGGACGTTAATTTTGGCAAAAGCATGACCTTCATGTTTTTCTACCTTAAACTCCGTATTCGCGAATCTCGGATCGGCATGGAGATCGGCCATATATTTTTCGCAATCTGACTTAGGCCCCGATATCGTACCGTTGATTCCTTCTTTTGCAATGATGATACGGCCACGCAGATTACGCTCTATGCAATAAGTATGATGGGCAATCCTGAATTCTTCCGGGTCTTCGATACGGGTATAGCAATAGTAAAGCAGGATAAGGTATTCGTTCATGGGAAAAGAATGCTATTTATGAGTTATGAGTTATGAGTGATAAGTCATAAGGTATTGGCTGCAAGCAATTCGGGTCAACTTATAGCTTGACGGTTGTGGCTTGTGGCCTCCTTCTACTTGACCGTCTTGGCTGGATTCCCAAACACAGTTTCATTCTTACCGACATTGGCGATCACCACCGATCCGGCTCCGACACGGCCACCTTCACCGATCTTAATGCCGGGAATTATGGTAGAACCGGCGCCGATAAACGCCCCATCGCCGACACTTACATCAGCGCTGATAACGGCCCCCGCTCCTATCTGTACGAAATCGCCGATCCGTACATTATAATCAACAACAGCCCCGGCATTGATAATGCAATGATTGCCGATGCTGGCTTCCGAACCAATTTTTACTCCCTGGTTCATCAAAGTTCCATGATGCAAAATGGCCGATGTGGCTATTTGCACACTTTTATGAATGGCATTCACAGGCATTGTCTCGCGCGTTTCCCTAAGATCTTTGATCATCCGCGCCCGCCAGGCATTGTCATCGGAGGCCACGAACACATCACAGGTCTTGCCGATGATTTTTCGGTATTCCGGGCTATCAGCACTTCCAAGCACGGACACATCATCAATCTCCGTTCCATGGAGTCTCTCATCGTCATCAAGGAAGCCATACACAACGACTTCGTTGCTTTTGAAAACTTCCATAACCGCTTTGCCAAGATTTGTGGCGCCAACAATAATAACCGGTTTACTCATAGGTATTTTTTAAGGGCCTCAAAATTAGGCAGAAGAATGGTTTATGACAAACCATGCCGATAGTAATTCATTTTTTCCCGGTCACTGCTTATTGAATCATCTTTCTGCATATTATCACCGTATTTCATAACTTGTCCGGCGAAAACGTTCCGCTAATTTTATATTTTGACATATGGACTTTGGAAGCAATTTTTATCCGCTGAGTCGCCACATTCAGGTGTTTATTCTGATGGTTTTCTTATTCCTGGCACTACCTTCCTGTAATGATTCAGAAGATTCCAACATTACGTGGAATCCTAAGATGGCAAACTCATTCGACGAATTGACTGCTGGTTTTAAAAATCCTCCGGTCGATTACAGCCCGGCGCCACTCTGGGTGTGGAATGACCGTATGACCAATGAGTTGATCGATTTCCAAATGGAGGAGTTCAAAAATACAGGCACACATATGGTTTTTATCCATCCCCGTCCCGGGCTCATTACTGAATACCTCTCCAATGATTGGTTTGAACTGGTGAAGCACACCGTCGATAAGGCTCGCGAACTGGATATGAAGGTTTGGCTGTATGACGAAAACTCCTATCCCAGCGGATTTGCCGGCGGACATGTGCCGGCTGCAACTTTCGCAACATCAGATCCGATCGCCGGCCTTCAACTGAAAAAATTAGATGTGCTGGATGAAAAAGACACAACATCGTATATACTCATCGTGAAGCAGATGGGCAATGCTCTTGCCAATATCACCAACAGCCGGGATAAATATTATGGAAAGCCCGGCACCTATTATGCTTTCACGAAATGGTACTACCCCAAAGGCGAAGGCTGGTATGGTGGATTCTCCTATGTAGATCTGCTTGCCTATGGCATCACGGAGAAATTCATGAAGGTAACTATGGACGGTTATGAAGAGTACATCGGCAACGAATTCGGGAAACTCGTTCCCGGCATTTTCACTGATGAGCCGAATATCAATACTATCGGCGGACCAAATACGGTCGTGCGGTTCACACCGGTGCTTTTCAACAGGTTTGAAAAAAAGTACGGGTACCAGTTACAGCCCTACCTGCCATGTCTGTATGACGAAGTTGGCGACTGGAAAAACGTACGACACGACTATCATGCTTTGCTTCTGGAAATGTTTACTGAGCGGTGGTCGCAACCGTGGGAAAAATACACCAATGAGAAAAACATGAAGTGGACCGGCCACTATTGGGAGCACGGTTGGCCAAATCCGGAGCATGGACCCGACAACATGGCTATGTATGCCTTTCACCAGTACCCGGGTATCGACATGCTGTTCAATTCAGACGATATTCTGGAACAGTTTGGCAATATCAGGGCCGTGAAAGAGCTCAGCAGCGTAGCCAATCAACTGGACAAGGATCGCTCGCTCTCCGAAACTTACGGAGGATCAGGATGGGAGCTCACCTTTGCCGACATGAAGCGCCAGGGCGACTGGGAGTATGCTCTTGGTGTGAATTTCATGAATCCCCATCTTGCCCACGGCACACTGAAAGGAGCAAGGAAGCGCGACTATCCGCAGTCGTACTCGTATCATACCCCCTACTGGGATAATATGAAACCATTGAATGAATATTTTCACAGGCTCTCATTTGCTTTATCATCAGGAGAGCAGATGAACAGGATTCTTGTACTTGAACCGACTTCTACAGGGTGGATGGTGAATTCACCCATAGAAAGGAAAGGCCCGAATGGTGAGGCACGACAAATAGACCTGTTGAAAGAAAGTTTTCAAGGATTGTTGACTCAACTTGAAAAAAACCAGATCGAATACGACCTCGGCTGTGAATCGATAATGAAAGATCATGGGATTGTGAAGGATGGCAAGTTAGTCATAGGCTCTCGGGCTTATGACATGGTAATAATTCCTCCAAAAACCCAGAATCTCATGGGACCCACGCTGCAATTGCTGAAGGACTACCTGGGCCAGGGTGGCCAGGTGCTCTCACTTGCTCCCGCTTCCGAAAGGGTCGACGGGAATGTCACATCCGCTGTGGCGAACCTTTACAGCCAGTACACTGCACAGATCACCATGACTGATAAAGTCGATGCCGCGCTCATTACCGACATACTAAGTTCTTCATCATTTATTCCAAAGACACCGGAATCCTGGGACGGAAATGTATTTCATCAACGCCGGGTATTCAAAGACGGTCAGCTCATTTTTTTCACGAACTATCACAAAGAGGAAAAGGCAAATATTGATTTTTCTGCAAAAGGAAAAAGCGTTGCTGAGTTTGATTTGCTGAGTGGAGAATATGCCTTATTGCCAGCAATATTAGAAAATGAAATGATTTCCATGCAATTTTCACTTCTGCCCGGTGAGTCCAAACTCGTGTACTTCGGAAAAGGGAATCTTAAAGGCGAGTCCATTAATCCTCAATCGGATACCGCACTAAAAATCATGGAATCTTCATTAATTCAAATAAAAAAACTATCACCCAACACGCTGACGCTCGATTACTGTGACCTATCGGTTGCCGGCAAACAATACAAGGACATCTACTTCTGCAATGCGGCAGATACGGTTTTCAAAGTTCATTTAAAAGAAAAAACCACACCGAAGTACAACCCTTGGAGCATAGCTGTGCAATACCGTACAAGGATTCTGGATAAAAATACCTTCGATGAAAACTCTGGATTTGAAGCGGCTTTTCACTTTAACCTCAGCGACGGTTTTATACCATCATCACTGAAGGCTGTGATTGAATCGCCCGAATTGTACAAAATCTCCATCAATAGGCAACCCGTGCAATTTTCCGGTGATTGGTGGCTTGATAAGGATTTTGGGGTATATGAGATTTCAAAGCATCTCGTTTCCGGGAAAAACATCATCACTATTACAGCTTCCCCAATGGATATCCTTGCCGAACTGGAACCTGTATATCTTTTGGGTGAATTCAACCTTGAAGCTGCTGAAAAAGGCTGGAAACTCATCCCTCCCGCTGAGGTAGCGCTAGGTAGTTGGAAATCTCAAGGTTTGCCATACTATTCCGATAAAATGGTGTATTCCAAAACCGTTGAAAAGCCAGCTGATGCACATGTCTTTGTGAGGTTAAAGCAATGGGCAGGAACTGTCGCGGAAGTGAAGGTAAATGGAAATCGGGCAGGTCTTATCGGCTGGCAGCCTTATGAGCTGGAAATTACCGATCATTTGAAAGATGGTGAAAACACGGTTGAAGTGATCGTGACTGGCAGCCTCAAAAACCTGTTGGGCCCGCATCACAATAATCCGCGTAAAGGATTGGTGTCACCTTGGAGTTTTTTCTACGCACCGGAACATCAACCGGCAGGTTCAGAATACGATTTGTTGGATTATGGGCTTTTGGAAGATTTTGAGATAGTGAGTTATTGATGGTTTTAAATGTCACTATTCATAAAACGATTATTTAAACTCCTCACTCCCATCCACATACTTTGCGAAGCGCCCGCGTTCCTTCGGATGCACAGGTTCGTGCGATGGCCACGGCCAACCGCCAAACTGTGTTCGCTGGTATTCCAGCATCGTTTCCCTGATCTCCGCCTGTGTGTTCATTACAAAAGGCCCATGCTGAACCACTGGTTCATTCAATGGTTTTCCCTGAAGGAGTAACAACCGGCTGGTATGGTGACCATTTTTTAATTCTAAGTCAGAACCGGCATCCAGCACCATGCCTTTATAGCCCGGAATTTTTTCCCCGCCGGCTAATAGTGATTCCCCTTCAAAAAAATAAAGACTTCGATTAACATCTGTGTTAGCTTTGGGGAGGGTCCAGGTTGCATCCGGTTCCATCGTGATAAGCCAGATAGCCACATTGTTTGTGTCATCTGAAGCCCAGGAGTCAGGAGGTGGCGGCACCGCCTTTTCACTTTTCAGTTTTCCAGCTACCATTTTTATGGTTGTCCTTCTTCCGGCTGCATCCTTTTCCTCCACTTCAGGAATGGTTTCGTTCCATATCATCTGAAAATAGGGTTGAACAAATTTGGATTTTTTCGGAAGGTTCAGCCATATCTGGAACAGTTCCAGTGGATTTTCCTCCTCCTTTTTCAGTAACGGAAACATTTCCGAGTGTTGAATTCCTTTGCCTGCGGTCATCCACTGAACGTCGCCATTGCCAAAACGTGCGGAAGCGCCCAGGGAATCGGAATGGTCGATCAGCCCCTTTTGTACAATGGTTACTGTTTCGAAACCACGATGTGGGTGTGTCGGAAAACCAGGAACCTTTGAACCGTGGTACATTCTCCAGCCATCTTTCACTGTAAAATCCTGGCCTATGCTACGCCCTGCAAGGGAAGCAGCCGGTCCAAAATGTTCGTTGCCTTTTGGATAAGCGTCCATATGGTGCACACAAAACAGGAATGGATCCTGGGTCTCCCAGGGAAAGCCAAGAGGTATGATATTTCGAATGGAACCAGCCATAATTATACTTTTTACCAATAAACCAGAATACCAGGCTTAAGTTTATAAAAAAATTATACATGGCGGCGATGGAAAATGGAACCACTAAATCGGTCAGTGGTTTCTATTTGCTTTTTTAAGTACTAACTTGATATCCATTTATCGAAAGAACTTTCAATTTTTAAACGCTCAAACATATTATTTCCATGAAAAATCGCAATATACCCAATCAGACACGGAGAAATTTCATTAAAAAAACCGGAATAGGCCTGGCCACTACCACCCTCGCAATGAATGTCCCATTTATCATCACAGCCCATGCTGCCCCCGATTCACCAATTAACATCGGTCTTGTAGGATGCGGTGGTCGCGGCACCGGAGCCGCTCTGGACGCGGTGAACGCTGCGACAAATGTTATATATCCAGACTCGGGATATCATACTGAAGACGCCAAGGATGGGGCAAAAGCCCAGGCAGCCAATGTGCGTATCGTTGCTCTGGCTGATGTGTTCGATGACCGTCTGGAGGGTTGCAAGCAGCAACTGAAAAAGGTAGGAATCGAAGTGGCCAAAGACAAATGCTTCGTTGGCTTCGATGCATATAAGAAACTGCTGGCAATACCGGAGATAAACTATGTGATCCTTGCTACACCACCTCACTTTAGGCCTGAACACCTGCGTGCTACCGTCGAAGCTGGGAAAAATGCATTTATTGAAAAACCTGTCGCCGTGGATGCAGCGGGCGTACGTTCCATTATAGAATCCGGAGAAATAGCAAAGAAAAAAGGCCTCACAATCGGGGCAGGAACTCAGCGCCGCTATGACAACGCCATGAGAGAGTTGGTGACAAGAATCCATAACGGCGAAATCGGCGATATCCGCTCCGGTGTCGGTCGTTGGCTGCTGGGCGAATTGTGGTTTATTGAGCCACAAGCAGGTTGGACGGACATGGAGGTCCAATTACGAAACTGGATGTACTACAACTGGCTTTCAGGTGATATTTACGTGGAGCAGTTTATTCACTCCATCGATCTTATGAACTGGGTACTCCAATCCACACCAATAAAAGCTGTGGGAGTAGGTGGTCGCGAAGTTCGGACGGATAAACGGCTTTACGGCAATGCGTTTGACCATTACGCCATCCAGTATGAATACCCTAACGACATCACCATTTTCACACTCGACCGGCAGACAAATGGCTGTGCCAACTTCATCGATGATGAGATTATCGGCTCCAAAGGAAGAGCATCATTTACTTACCTCAAGACTGGCCTCACTACCAAGGATGGCACTTCATGGAGGTTCCGTGGCTCGCGCAACAACCCATACCAGGAAGAGCACAACGAACTCATCAAGGCTATTCGTACAGGAGCTCCAATCAATGAGGCGAAGCAGGCAGCAGAATCGACAATGACCGCTATCATGGGTCGTGAAGCAGCCTACAGCGGCCAGGAAATTACGTGGGAGGCAGCCATGAATGCCAAACAGGATTTCACCTTGCCAAAGTACGAAATGGGCCCATTGCCCGTAGCGCCCGTGCCTGTGCCGGGTAAGTATAAGTTCGAGTAAAATACGTGTTAGACTAACTCATTGGCGGAATGAACCATCGTCATCGGTACTGCGGAGCACGGTATTCTCTGAGAAATTCGTCGCTGCGCAACCGATGACGTATGTGATTGATCTACTATTGGTAAGCTATGTCTTTGGTTAATTCTTTTTTTAACCACAAAAAACCATCTTCCATATTGTCAAAGATCTGTCTTTCTGGAATCAGATCTGGAATTATATCTATTGATCGTAGCATATCCTTAGGTTGACTTTGCAATCCAATTATAATTACTCTCAGGCCCTTGTTATTCAAATCAAACAGAGTCTCCTCCATTGCGTACAAACCCGTTTGATCGATGTGGGGAACACGGTCCATTCGAATAATCAACACTTTTATTTTTTCATCCAAAATTTTAAACAGATTCAGAAAGTGTGACGTAAAACCGAAAAACAAAGGTCCGTATAAGTGTTTTATATAAATGGAATCTTTGAATTCTTCAAATAATTTACTTTCATCATCCCAGTATTGCTCTCCTTTAAAATTGGCCAGTGTAGAACCAGATGTGCCTTTTTCTGCAATATCACCTGACCGTTTCATAAAAATAACCGAGGCTAAAATAATTCCAACAGCGACTGCATAAATAAGACTGCCAAAAGTTGTAATTAATAAGACAATAACCAGCACAACAGCATCTGCTCTGGGTACATGTACTAAATGCTTTAAACCTTTCATGTCAATAATATTGAAGCCAACCGGAATAAGTATTCCAGCCAAAACAGGTATAGGTATAAAGGCCGCAAACTTTCCTGCTCCAAGCAGCACGACCAATAGAAACAATCCATGAAATACTCCTGAAAGGCGTGTCCTCCCTCCTGAATTAATATTCACAACAGTTCCTTTGGTAGCTCCTGCTCCCGGTATTCCTCCAATTAAACCAGCTACTGCATTTCCTATGCCTTGGCCAATCAATTCACGATTACTGTTGTGTTTCGTTTTTGTAATATTATCTGCAATTACAGATGTTAGTAAAGAATCTATTGATCCCAATACTGCAAGCACGAAGGCGTATTCTAAAATTATAACATAAGCATTAGTATCAATATTGAATAGTCCATCTAATCTTAGCGAGGGTATTCCTGATGGTATCTCACCAATAAGTGGAACATCTAATTTAAAAAAGTAAGCAATAAGAGATGTTGTTATAAGCGCAACAAGAGCGCTGGGAATAGCCTTGGTAATTTTTGGAAATAAAAAGAAAATTAATACCGTTATCCCTCCAATCCCGATTGCCCCTCTATTAAATTCTGAAAACAATAGTGGGATGTTTTTTAAAACTCCAAAAGTGGAGGACGGTGATGGTATTCCAGCGAACGGATATATTTGAAGTAAAATAATAATAAGACCTACGCCGCTCATAAAACCCGAGATTACCGGATAAGGGAAATACTTAATGTAACTACCGATATTTATCAATCCAAAAAAGATTTGAAACATACCGCAAAGAAAAAAAGTTGCCACAATTATGCCCATCGCATTTTCAAGACTTCCAGTTAAGCTAATCGCGATTGTAATAAATGTGGCTGAAACCACTGTCATTGGACCGGTCGGGCCACTGGCTTGCGCTGCGGTACCGCCAAAAGCTGCAGCTAAAATACCAATCGCTATCGCTCCATAAAGTCCTGCAATAGCTCCCATCCCTGATTGTACGCCAAATGCTAATGCCAAAGGTAATGCTACTATACCAGCAACAAGTCCTCCGGAAATGTCGCCCTTAAGATTTTTAAAATCATATATTTTTGTTATCATAGTTATATGCTATTTATTACAATGAATCTACAATAAACCTAAAACATAATTTTGATAATACAATTACTGTTCTCTTCTCACTTTTGATGTTCAACGTTTTAGAAATTCTATATAGGATTGTGCATAGTTTGTATAAGCGATGGCGGCAATTCGAAGCCTCGTCCTGTCTCATGAAACCAAACGTAATTTGAAAAACTAAAATAAGAAATTACACCGAGCCCCGGCATAAACTATTACTGGCCTAGTGCTTTCATTATTTCAACACGGCTCACACTAGGCGAGTTCATCCCTTCATTTATTTTCTGAGCAAGTATCCAGCCTTCTATGTCCTGTTTTTTAGTGGCCTGGCTTTTATTCCAAGCCTTTTAACCAGGTTAGCAAGAAATTCCGTTTCAGTCTTGTTTTTAACCTTTATAAGTTAAGTTTCCATAGTATTCCAACCCTTTGCGGAACAAATATATAAATAGCCAATTCGGAAATTATGTGTGCTATTTATGTGATATCTGTGATTAATGTTAAAAAATATGTGTCTGAAAACCTACTTCGACCTCCCTCCGTGTGATTGTAATTGAAGACTATTCTCTTTAATCAAGGGCTCCAATTCATCAATCATCATCCCTTTGCCACTTATCCGGACCAAAGCGGTCAGTGAGCAGGGTAGTAATCCGGTTAGCGGAATATTCAATCGGTTTGTTGGTGACATCCAGGGAGGTGAAGCCGCCTTTTTGGAAAATGCTTTTCGCGTAATCCAATTCGTCCCTAACTTTGCGCCTGTCCACATAATCGGTGTCGTCACCAAAATTCATCGCTTTCACGCGGTTTGCACGCTGTGCAATGAGATAAATGATTGAAATATCCAGTCCAAAAACCCGCCGGGCATCAACCTGGAATAGTGACTCCGGAGGTTGTATACCTGGTACAATAGGAACATTAGCCACCTTCCAGCCAAACATAGCCAGGTAAATGCTCAATGGAGTTTTACCGGTTCTGGAAACCCCGGCGAGTATGATGTCCGCCTTTTCGATCTTTTCATAGTTTTGACCGTCATCATGAGCTACTGTAAACTCGATGGCTTTGATTCTCCGGAAATACTCAATGTTTTTCAGACGAAATAATCCCGGTTGCTCCACCGGCCGTATATCCAGCGTTTTGTCGAGATAACCACTCAATCCACCAACCAGATCGAAATGCGGAATGCCCTTCTTTTCACAGGCATCGATGACACATTTCCGCATTTTGTGGCTTACCATGGTATGAACAATGACCCCTTTAGTGAGCAGGACATTATTGGTAATCTCCTCTACTCTGGCTTCTGTTTGCACTTCAGGCTCTGTGATGATGGGGATCTTATTATCAGGATACTGGATGAGCATGATCTCTACGATGTTCTGGCCGGCCAGGCCTTTGCCACCTGAGACAATGTAGATTGGTGGCATACTGGTATTTTCTGACATGGATATGCGATATTTCGTTGTAAAGGCTATTTATAAAAAATTATGAAAACCTCATTACGAAATGGTCGAATCAACTCTTTTCTTTTTGCAAAAGACTACGCCATATGGCTGTAAAACAAAACGGCGCCCTTTGAGAGGCGCCGTATACTGTTATGGATTATCAGAAATTAGTGGATGAAAAGCATCTCACGGTATTTCACCAAAGGCCAATCCTCATCATCCACAAACAACTCAAGCTTATCCACATGATACCTGATTTTATCAAAGTACTTGTGCTTGATATTGTGGCAGTAAGCGATTGCCTTTTCACGACTATGTTCTATCTCATTGGTCTTTTTGCGTTCCTCGATCATCTCAATTGCACCCAACCTCACGGCATCGATGTGCTCAGAAACTTTCTTGATCATAGCCAGCATCGAGCTATTATCCATTCCGATGTCTTTCAAACCTTTGGCAGCATCGATCAGCTTCATTTGGTATTTTACTGCAGTTGGGATTACATGGTTCAGCGCGAGGTCACCCATAACACGTGCTTCGATCTGTACTTTCCTGATGTAGTTTTCCCAGAGGATCTCGTTACGTGCTTCAAGCTCACGTTCGCTAAGAACATTGAATGCTCCAAATACTTCCTTGCTCTTTTTGGTGATTAATGCATCAAGCGCTTCCGGTGTATCCTTCACGTTAGCTAAACCGCGTTTTTTCGCTTCCACAACCCAGGCATCAGAATAGCCATCGCCTTCAAATAAAACCTTTTTAGAATCTGCGATCAACTTCCGAAGGACTTCAATGATAGCAAGACGTTTTTCTTTGCCTTTAGCAATGAGGCCATCAACCTGCTCCCTGAAATCTTCCAATTGTTTAGCAACGATCGTATTGAGAGCCGTCATGGCGATACCTGGATTGGCATTTCCGCCAACTGCCCTGAATTCGAATTTATTACCGGTGAAGGCAAATGGTGAGGTTCTGTTTCTGTCTGTATTGTCAAGGATGATCTCTGGAATTTTGTCGATACCGAGTTTCATATACATATTGTCACCCTTTTCAATTTTGATATTGCCATTTTTCTCCAATTCATTAAGCACTTCGGTAAGTTGCCCACCGATGAAGACAGAAATGATGGCTGGCGGAGCTTCATTGGCACCTAGCCTGAAATCGTTTCCCGCTGACGCTATGGACGCCCTGAGAATATCAGCATATTTATAAACAGCAGCGATAGTATTGATGAAGAAAGTAAGGAATAACAGATTCTCACGCGCGCTGCTGGTAGGCTGATAGAGGTTGATACCTGTATTGGTTATCAGTGACCAGTTATTATGCTTGCCTGTACCATTGATGTTGGCGAATGGTTTTTCATGGAATATAACGGCGAGCTCGTGCCTGTCAGCTACGCGGCGCATCACATCCATCATGAGCATATTATGATCGGTTGCTACGTTTACCTCTTCAAATAGCGGTGCTACTTCAAACTGGCTTGGCGCAACTTCATTATGACGTGTAGTGACCGGAATACCAAGTTTATGGCACTCGATCTCGAAATCCTGCATAAATGAGAAAACCCTTCTTGGAATAGAACCAAAATAATGATCTTCCAATTGCTGGCCTCTTGCCGGAGCATGACCAAATACTGATCGTCCGCACATTACAAGGTCCGGACGCGCATTGTAAAGAGCTTTATCAACCACAAAATATTCCTGCTCGCATCCAAGTGATGCAGTAACCTTGCTGATGTCTCTGTCAAAATATTTGCAAACCCGGGTAGCTGCCTTATCAACAGCCTCAAGAGCTTTAAGCAGCGGCGCTTTCACGTCAAGTGCTTCACCGGTATAGGATACAAAAATAGTAGGAATACAAAGCGTGCTACCCCATTTGAACATCGGTGAGCTTGGGTCCCATGCTGTATAGCCGCGGGCCTCAAAAGTCTGGCGGATACCACCTGATGGAAATGAGGATGCATCGGGCTCTTGCTGTACAAGTGCGCTTCCCTTGAATTTTTCAATTTTGCTCATGTAGTCGAAAAAGGCATCGTGCTTTTCGGCTGTGGCGCCTGTGAGAGGCTGGAACCAGTGTGTGTAGTGGGAGATTCCATTATCTATTGCCCATGATTTCACAGCAGCGGCAACGGCGTTGGCTGTTTCGATGTTGATTTTTTTCCCTTTGTCTATGCAATGTTTTACTTCCTTGTATACATCAGGAGCAAGAGTAGCTTGCATTTGCGCCATACCAAAACTTGCTGAACCGAAATAGTCAGACACTTTGTTCGAGGGTAGCTCAGTGTAAAGAGGCTGTCTGCTGCCTGCTTCCTGAACCGCGTTGAATCTTAGAATTGCCATAAATATATTTTAGAATGAAATAGTTTGAAATCTTACCCAAAATTAATGCAATTATCGTAATACATCATCAATATGATTAATAAATTAGTAATCAAAATCGAATATTTCGAAAATATGCAGTTTTTAATGATTAAAATGAGGTCGTTTTGTAATAATGTGCAAAAACGAGAATGATTTTTATCAAAATGGTGAATTTCGCTTCTGGGAAAAGTCGGGTTTTTCAAAAAAGTTTACCAATTACAGTATATTTTCATGGTTTTTTGACATTTATTAAGGACAAAAACACGTTTCGCCTCAACATATCATTCATTTCACCAGAAATCGTTGCGTTTTACTTTTTTAGGGTTTTGTGTGTCAGTGACCATGATGGCCTGTGTAAGTTGATCGATTAGCGCCATGGTTTTTGTATGGGTTGTTTTTACATAGCCATTCCAGTTTGCCTTATTCATGGTTGCAGGTTCATACTCCAAAGGCATGGATTTACCATTTTGAGGAACAAATTGGCCATAACGATCTCGCATGTATGGGATAAAAGTATAATTGGTAATGGTGTAGCGATATCTGGCCTCCTTGATTTCAATTGATATTTCAAATTCCACCGCGCCATCCGGATGCTTTTTAAGCGATACTACATTGTGTACTATGAAACTACCCCTGGCTGTGATAGCCCATGCAGTAGTGTCTTTGGAACTTAGGGGCTTTTTGAAAGTTTCCTTTGCCCATGCATTTGCATTACTATATAATTGTTCCTGAGTGTGGCCGGGTAAATCAATAACTTCCATCAGTGTGAATTTCCCATTATCGTCTTTTGGAAACAGTTCCTGCTGGGGGATGAGGAAGAAACTGACTAATATGGATGCAAGGCAGGATATCATATCGAAATCTAAAAAGAAAAAGCTCCCGACAAAATGCCGGGAGCCATTCACTCAATTAATTAAAACGCGTAAACTGCGGCTATCAGAAACTGCGAGGCTGAGCCTGCCGGCATTGCTTCACTGTTGCTGAAGATATCCATTGTTGCATTATCAAGCCGTACTTCAGGAAGTATAGTTAGAGGCCCTGCTTTCAGGTTTGCTGTTAAGGTAAAGGCATTTACACTTCCTCCTGCCAAGTCACCTCCGATTCCTCCGCCTTCAAGATCATTGTCTTTTAATTTGAAGTATTCATATCTCACACCCAAGGCAACCGCATCGCTTAAACTCACCTGCGGATACAAGGCAACACCAGAAAATCCACCGGCATCCTCCACTGCGGTATAATCGGCAGCGTTAAGGCCCAAATATAAGGCGTCAGTGATTTGAAAGCCTGTGGTGAGGTCTACCTCGGTGCCTGATACATCACCTGTGATCAAATTGAGGTAAACATCCCAACCTTCTACCGGAACAAAATGTACTTGAGCTCCAAGATCCGAGATTCCGTTGAAATCCTGATAAACGTTCCAGTCATTGAACAATCCAACCATGAAAGAAAACCTATCAGATATAGTGAAATCTGCTTTTATACCCGAGTTTTGAAATGGGCCGTTTGTAAACAGGTAAGAGGTTGAATAGTTAAAGTTACCAGTTGGACTGATTACTTCATAGCCAACAAAGGTGGCCATATAACCTGCCGTTAGTGACAATAGATCGGAGACTGCGTAAGATAGATAGAGGTTCTGGAGTCCCACATACATAGGGTCGCTTTCATTATCAACATTGAAAAGAGGGATCGACTTAAAACTTCGTGGACCAAACGATAATTCACCTGTAAAACTTGCTTTACCTATGGTTTGTGTTAATCCCAAATCCAACATACCTATCGAAATGGAGTTTTGCTCGTCTGCAAAACTTGTAGGAATATTCTGGTAGCCAGAAAAGTCATATTTCCAATAGGTATCTACCGAGCCATATATCTGTAGTCCGGTTTCTTCATTCTGAGCCTTTGCTGAATACAATGTGGTAAGCAATGCTGCAATAAGTAAAGTGATTCGTTTCATTTCTTCTAAGTTTTAATTGTTTGACATTTTTTAATATTCGTTTTCCGATCAGGTCCACCGGCCGATGAGATGCCCTTTCGGATCCGCTCATGCACCAGAAAAATACCGTCCGATAAGTTCAATTCATTACTATTTGACTTGAACAGTGATCAGGTAAGCGATTCGGTCTTCTATTATATTTTATACCATTCCATCACCCTCTCAACAGTATTTTATCCAATGATCAACGGATGCAACGCAAAGGTATATATGATTTTATAAATTCAAATATTGATAATAATAAATACATCTAAGACGGTTTTATTCATTTATAAGCGCCTTTAATTGACATATTAATAATATATTATATTGTTTATTGCATATTTATCAAATTAAAAGCCCGCCGAAATTCTTCATTTTACTTCAATTAATTGCATTTATACTATATTTTATTGCATTATATCGCTTTTTTTCATTTTTATCGCTCATTTTTTTACATTTTATTGTCTAACAGGGTGCGCTAAAATTTAATTTAGTCGTATTTCTTGTTGGTTTTATTTTTTCAGGTTTCTTTTAATGGCTTATAATTCATTTTTTGTGTTTTTTCATTGATTTATGGGTTATTTACCTTCTTCGGCATTTATGAATGCTTCAGGCACATGATATGACTTCCACTTATTCATTTAATTAATAAATTGTGCCTACTGCGTTGTCTGAATTGGGAGCGATCTAAGCTGAAATTGATGCCTGCGGATATTCAGGCCTGTTCAAACATTTTTTCATTAGATAAAAAATGGTATTTTGGACGGATGGCGATTACAATAAAAAATCTCACTGTCAATTAGTATGGTCTTAAACTATATCTGGATATCCTTCTTTGTCATTGCCTTTGTGGTGGCGTGCCTTAAGTTGATTTTCGCTGGCGACACGGACATTTTTTCGGCACTATTTCAATCAACTGTCGATTCGTCCAAGCTAGGATTTGAAATCTCGCTCGGACTAACAGGAATTCTGACCTTTTGGCTGGGAATTGTGAAGATCGGCGAAAAGGGCGGAATGGTAAATATCATGTATCGGATGGTCGGGCCGTTTTTTATGAAGCTTTTCCCGGAAATCCCCAAAGGGCATCCCGTTTTAGGGCCACTTCTGCTGAATATTTCGGCCAATATGTTAAACCTCGATAATGCTGCCACACCATTGGGACTTAAAGCCATGACTGGTCTTCAAGAGCTAAATCCTGATAAAGAAAAAGCATCAAACGCCCAGATCATGTTCCTGGTATTGAATACATCAGGGCTTACCATTATCCCTATTAACATCATGGTATATCGCGCGCAGTTAGGTGCGGTGAATCCCGCTGATATTTTTCTTCCCATTCTAATTGCCACTTTTTTTTCCACTTTAGTTGGCCTCATCGTTGTGAGCATGTATCAGAAAATCAATTTATTTGACAAAACCATTCTTCTATACCTGGGCAGTATCACTGCCTTTATTGTATTAATCATTGTTTTTCTGTCCAAACTGGATCAGGAAGCCATCCAAAAAATATCCGTGGTCTCAAGCCATTTCATACTGTTTTCGCTCATAGTCGGATTGATTCTACTGGGAGTACGTAAGCGAAATAATGTATATGAGGATTTCATTGAAGGCGCAAAGGAAGGTTTTTCAGTGGCGATCAAAATCATACCCTATCTCGTGGCCATGCTTGTGGGAATAGGCGTTTTTCGCGCATCAGGCGCATTGGATTATTTGGTTTCAGGAATGGCATGGGG
This sequence comes from Cyclobacteriaceae bacterium, assembly GCA_041750735.1. Taxonomy (GTDB): domain Bacteria; phylum Bacteroidota; class Bacteroidia; order Cytophagales; family Cyclobacteriaceae; genus JAAUQL01. The sequence continues at coordinate 4,664 of JBGSYX010000444.1, read as the reverse complement.
TTTTACGGCGATGGGAATAAATACTGACTTTGTTGAGGCATTGCCCACGGCATTCCTCAAGCCTCTTAGCGGAAGTGCGGCGAGAGGCATGATGATCGAAACCATGAAAACTCACGGCGCTGATTCTTTTGTCGGAAGACTATCAAGTATTTTCCAGGGCTCTACTGAAACTACGTTTTATGTGGTTGCACTCTACTTCGGTTCGGTGAATATTAAGAACTCGCGGTACGCCATCACCTGTGGACTAATTGCAGATCTGGCGGGATTTATCGCTGCTATTGCCATGGGTTATCTATTTTTCCATTAACAAGTCAATCTATTTTTTGTGGCCTGTTTTCAATAATGACATATTTCCTTATTATTAAGTGTTAATTAATTATGTATATCGGGTCTGACAATGATAACTGAAGGCAAAAAGCAAGAGAAAGTTTATGATCTGGCAAAAAACCATTTTTTAGGTGATTTCCCCCCCTCCCTACCAATTGAGAAGGCATATTTACACATCGGCATCTATATGGGATGGATCATCGATCATAACCTCTTTTCTGAGTATTTTGAAGATGAAGCTTCAACAGAAATATACAGGTTCAAAAGGCGTGAAATTGAGTGCATTATTCTTGCGGAAATATGGAATGGTGCGCTAAGTCATGAATTGTTTTGTGAGGAGGCAAACCTTTTTACTTTTTACTATTATGCGGGAGGGCTCTTCAAAAAAGATTATATAGAGGTGCTTGTAAAGGGGCATAAGACCCTGTATCACGTGGAGGATACCTGGGGAAATTATGGATTAATCAGCAACCGAATTAGCGAACGCTTTAGCGAATGGAAAGCATTGACCCAAAGCTGAAATATTTCTATAAAAAAAGGGCCCGTAGGCCCTAATTCAAAACCAAAACAACCAACTATATTAATTTCTACTTTTTTCCTGCACCACAGACTGTACATCCATACCATACTTTTTCCAAGCAAGAAACCCTCCACCAAGATTTGAGATGTTGGTAAATCCGTGGTTTTTCAAAATCATCGTAGCGATGTACCCACGAAGTCCCTTGGCACAGTATAGAATACTATGTTTTTCCTTGTCTAGCTGATCAAGATTTGACCGAAGGGCATCCAGTTCGATATTTTTAGAATTAGCAATCGCACCCAATTTTTCTATCTCAAGAGGAGTTCGCACGTCGATCAACTGATAATTTTCCGGATTTTCCGTCTCAATAATGCGCTCTAAAGTATCAGGGCTTATTTCAATGAATTTGCTTTTTGCCTTATCGCCTGAAACATATCCTGCCACAACTACCGGATCTTTTGCCGGTGAATACGGTGGTGCGTAAGCTAAGTCCAGGTCGGTTAAATCATCAACGGTAAGTTTACCTAGGATGGCTGTGCTAAGCACATCGATTCGTTTGTCAACACCAACTTCTCCAAATGCTTCCGCACCGAGTAATTCCCTGGTATTTTTATCGAAATACACTTCAAGCATCAAATCCTTGGGGTCTGGATAAAATCCGGGAGTGGAATTGGCCACAATAAATGTAGAATCAAATTCGCGATTCATCATTTTCAATGCCCTTGGATTCAGACCGGTTCTAGCAAGTGTGTAATCAAATACTTTTACAATTGCTGTCCTGTACGCTCCCCTGAATGTTTCATTTCCACCTGCAGCATTTGCCCCTGCTGACCGACCACCCTTATTCGCATGAGTGCCCATTGGAAAATAATCATGCTCTCCTGTCTGGATATTTTTTATACTTGCACAATCACCTGCGGCATAAATGTCGGGCAGGCTTGTCTCCATACGCTCATTCACTTTGACGGCGCCATTACGGATCGTTTCGGCGCCTTTCGAAGCCAGTAAACTCGTATTTGGTCTCCCGCCAATGCCCATCAGGAGGTAATCTGTTGGTATGTTTGCCCCGTTACTGAGACGGATATTGGAAATTTTGTTATCCTTTAATTCAATTTCCTCGATCGTTGTGTTAGTATGGGAGTCAATGCCGTTCTGCTTCAACACGATTTCAGCCATATTGCCAAACTTGCTGTCCCATGGCGAAAGCACAGTAGGAGCCAACTCAACAATCGTAACGTTTTTACCAGCCTTTTTGAGGTTCTCCGCTGTTTCAACGCCAATCAACCCAGCACCAAGTATGGTGATATCCTGACAATTTGATAAAACACCATCTCCGATGATTTTGTCGTAATCCTCAATGGTGCGGCAATTTGTCCAATTTTCAGCGATATCAAGGTTTTTTACCGGTGGAACAAACGGTAAAGCTCCGGCGGTATATATGAGTTTGGTATAATAATATTCGCCTTCCGTGGTAATAATTCTATGTTCATCAGGCAATATTTCGACCACCGGTTCATTCAAGTGAACATCAATTTGAAACCTTTCCCGTAATAACTCCGGTGAAACCACAAGCAGTTTATCCCTGGTTTTTATTTTACCAGAAAGTGAATATGGTATTCCACAAGTGGCATAACTAATATATGATGTCTTTTCAAAAAGCAGGATTTTTGCGTATTCATTAACTCTTCTCGCTTTTGCGGCGGCTGATGGCCCAGCTGATAGTCCTCCAATAATTATAATCGTCTCTTCCATGCTACTTTATTCTAATATTCAATTAGGGCACAAAATTACGACGGTCTTTCTGATGTTATATGATAAAAGTCACATATGAAAAAACAGTAAGTTTTCCAGGGGAAGACTGCAATGTATCATGGGCAGATCGGACAGATCGAATAGAAAATGATCTTTCTTAAGACAATAATGGATGCTGGATCAGGCATATGCCTGGGTCAGACGTACATCTCATCGATCATAGCGCTGAAGTGGCTAATGATTATCTGGCGCCTTATTTTGAGGGTTGGTGTGAGTTCACCGAGATTCATGTTAAAATCATGCGGCAATAATTTGAACTTCTTCACTTTTTCAAAGTTGGCTAATCCATGTTGGAGTTGCTCCAGTTTTTTTTCGTAAAACTCGTTGATATGGCTTTTATTTAATAATTCTTCAATGGAATGATAATTCAGACTCAATGAATGCGCGTATTCCTTTAGTGCTTCTATATTGGGAACGAGCAACGCCGATACATAAGGCTTATCATCCCCGATCAGGATGGCATTTTCTATAAAATTATCATTGGTGAGAATGGCCTCTATGTGCTGTGGCGCCACATATTTTCCTCCGGCAGTTTTCATGAGATCCTTGATGCGGTCAGTAATGGTGATATTTCCATGTTCGTCGATTGAGCCTGCATCACCGGTTTTCAACCATCCACTTTCGAATACTTTTGACGTTTCGTCCGGTTTTTTATAATATCCCTGCATAATGGTTTTACCCTTGATGAGGATTTCATCATTAGGGCCTATTTTCACCTGCACTTCCGGCATCGCCACACCCACTGTACCAAAAGTGAAGCTCTGATCAGGAAATACTGAAACCGTTGCAGTGGTTTCCGTGAGGCCGTATCCTATGAGAAGCGGCATGCCAAGGGCATGAAAAAACTGGGTTATTTCAGCAGAAAGCGGTGCACCTGCTGTTGGCATCATCCTGAGTCTGCCACCGAAAGCTTTTCGGATTTTAGCAAAAACTAGCTTGTCAAAAAACCAGTATTTAAGCTGAAGGCCCCCAGAAAGTCTTACACCGGTATTTTTGAGCTGACTAACTCGTTTGCCCGTTTCAATGGCATTGTAAAATAATCGTTTTTTCACTGGAGAGCCGCTTTCCACTTTTGCAAGGATAGTATGATAAGCTTTCTGATAAAGCCGAGGAACCGAACACATCAAGGTTGGCTTTACTTGCTGGAGGGTTTGAACCACCTCCTTTGGGTTTTCCAAATAGGTATTTTTGATTCCCTTATAAAACATATACAAGGTCCAGCAGCGCTCAAATACATGACTCAATGGCAAAAAACACAGCGAATGATCTTCTTTCGTAAGTTGAAGCCGAAGGTCGTGAATACGAAAAAGTTCATTGAAATTGCCATGACTGAGCATGACGCCCTTGGGTTCCCCGGTGGTACCCGAGGTGTATATTATCGTGGAGAGATCGTTCTCTTGCACACTTTTCATTCTTTGCGAAATTTCCTCATCAGATATATCCAGGCCGATTTCAAGAAATTTCCTGAAGGACATGGTCGCTTCATTCTGGATATTTACCATACCATTTAGAACTATTATGTGTTCTATCGTACTGCCCGATTGCTGGTAGATTTCTAGAGTTTTATCATATTGCTCCTGGTCACCCACGAATACGATTCTAATTTCAGCTTCCTTGATGATGTATTTTGCCTGACTGGCAGTATTCGTTGCATAAATAGGAACCGTTACCGCCCCCGGCCCCATAATTCCTAAATCTGCGATTGCCCATTCTACCATGTTCTGAGAGAAAATAGCAACATTTTCCTGGCGCTTTAGCCCCAACGAAACCAACGATTTGGATACTTGCATTACAAGATTATGCAATTCCGCCCAGGTATACGATTTCCACTCGTCAGACCCTGTATTTCTAAATGCTGCCGCCTGCCTTTCGCCTTGATTAGTGAGATTTACTATCAGCTTTGAAATGGTGCTATTCATGGGAGTGTTATTTCAATTCTGCTGCAAATTAGTATAATATAAACGAGAAAAACCGACGCTTCGATAAAGTCAACAAATGATTTGTG
>JBGSYX010000443.1:0-14161 GCA_041750735.1 Cyclobacteriaceae bacterium | reverse complement strand
TCCGGGAGTTTCAAAATTGTGAGGAAGATTTATCATGTTGATTTTTGATGACGGAGGGAAACCTTACCCTCCCGTCAAATGTGATGAGTCATAGGCGATTATGTTTTATACTCTGAAGTGATTTAGTTACATCATTCACACATTAACTAAAAACTCAGTGGATGCTCTGACTATTCGGTATGGTTAAATCAGAGATGTGATTAGAATGTCGCAGATCCAAAACGGGGTTAATCGGAATTCTTGAGTTCGCTGAGAAGTTCTTTTAAGTTGACTGTGGCGTAGGTCGAGGCGTAGTCTGACATAGCATAGGGAATTATCAGATCGTTGTTGTGAATGATGGACCCGCAAGAGTAAACCACGTTAGGGACATATCCTTCTCTCTCGGATGTATTTGGAAATAATAGTGGTGACTCCAGCCTTCCTATTTCATTATCAGGATTTTCCAGATCGAATAATGATGCTCCTAGTACATATTCCCGCATAGGTCCTACACCATGAGTTATCACCAGCCAGCCTTCGGTGGTTTCAATCGGCGAACCACAATTCCCAATTTGAATGAATTCCCAGGGGAATTTAGGTTCCTGCAATAATTTTGCCTGACGCCAAATAGTGATATTATCAGAATAAGCGATATAGTTGTTCACGCCATCCACCCGGCAGAGCATAGCATATTTGCCATTAATCTTTCTGGGGAACAATGCCATTCCCTTGTTCTGGGCAATTTCTCCGTGAACCGGTGACACTTTAAAATGATAAAAATCTCTGGTGTCCAATAATTTAGGTAAAATGGATGATCCATCATATGCTGTATAAGTAGCATAATAGATCACTTTATCCTGCTCATCAATAAATTTTACGAAACGGGCATCCTCAATACCGTTTTTCTCAAGAGCTGACACAGGAAAAATTACTCTTTCAGAAATGTTGGTATCCAGTGAAAACTCAAGTTCATAATGTGATGAAGCCAGCCAGATGATTTGGTTGAAAACCAATTCCTCGTCTAGTGAAATGTTCGTCGACTTTCTGGCATCATTAACACATTTACGAAGTTCCCCATATGTAAAATTGTCACCCAACTTATCGAGTATCTGTCCTGCTGGCAAAGTTGGTTGAGATTCCTGCATTTCATCCAGCTTTTCACGGAACGATTTTTTGTTGTAAATGTGACGTCGTATATGTTCTGCTTCTTCCACCATTTTTCCAATAGGCTCCACGATAAGGTGATTGTTTCTGTCGAGTATTCCTGTTCGAAATACAATCGACGAAATATGTCCTTCACCTGTAGCCCTAAAGCTCAGTATCACCCGTTTTTCTCCTTTACCTGTCTCCGATTGATCGGGGTGTTCAACAATCGAAGGATTAAAAAAAGCCGCTGATTCAATGGAATATTCTGAGGTAAAATATGCCCCAATAAGTACTTTATATGGGAAAACAATTGATTCAAAATCGATCTTTAAATGTGGGTTTAGCCTGGCAACAGTGGCAAAATGCTTTTCAAAAATTCTGGAGATATTCCTGTGCCGCAACGAATAATCTCTTAGAATCTGGCTCAAAGCAATTTTTGCCTCAACCTCAGACATATTCAATATCGAATGTATAGTCCGTGAAACCCTTTCTTCATTTAGGTATAGAAAGCGCGTGATCACCCTGGAAGCATCCGGATGAAATATTGACTTTTTTCTGTCTACTGCAACTTGCATGGAATGTTGGTTAAATATTAATTTTAAAGGTAGTTCCTATACTTCAATAAGTGCAGCAATTCAAATAAGTTTTAAATCCGGTTTCAAAAACCCTTCGTTTACCCTGGCCTGTACCTCGTCACCAATATTACATTTCAACATTTTTAGCTCTTAAACCGTGTATTATCCTCAATTTCCATGATTATCGGAGCCGGCGGGCACGTGTGAATGATGCAACTAATTTATTTTTTTTTGTAACGGATTTCGGCGTCTTTAATCTCATCTTTGATTCAGGTTTTAAGTGAACTGCTCTCGTCATAATTCAATCACGAGAAAGATAGTTTTGAAAGGATGCAACCACATGAGGCACTTATGATTGATAGATCAATGTAACCGAGTTGAACTGAAAGGCTTTATAGGCTGCTCAGTTTGAAAATGAATATTAGTAAACATAAATAACTACTACAATGAAAACGTTAAGCACAATAAATGACATAAAAAGTATACTTGTTGTCATATTGATAGCTGGTGTTTTAGGCACATTTTCTTCATGCGCCACAAAATCACAGTTTCTAGCCTCGAGCATAGTTCCTGCTGCCAATGGTGAGGTAAAGGTTAAAAGTGACCATAACAACAACTATGCTATCGAAGTCAGTGTCGCCAATCTGGCTGAAGTAGAAAAACTTCAAACATCAAAAAACTCCTACGTCGTCTGGATGGAAACTGACCAAGGAAGAACGATAAATTTAGGACAATTGAATAGCGGCTCCGGATTTCTTTCAAAAAATTTGAAAGCTTCATTAGAGACAAAATCTTCCTTTAAACCTGTCAAAATATTTATAACAACGGAAGAAAGTTCAAATGCACAATACCCGGACCGTGAAATAATACTCACCACAAACAGATTTTAACCTGAGTCGATATATTCAAAATGCAACTCAAGTACATGATCTGCTATAGATCTTTCGCTAAAAAATAGTTAATTAAAGACAGCTCGTTAATTCAACTCCTTTGAATCATAAATGGGAACCAACAAACAAGCACTTACCATCTAAATTGTAGGTGCTTGTTGATTTTTTTGGCTTATGCAGGATTCTTGTAAGACAGACACCAAAATCGAATAAATTATTGAAAGTGAATCTCTCCGAAGCTTTCTGGAAGATGAAAATCCGGTGATGGCGCAATCACATTATTCCAGGTTATGAAATGGGGTAGTGGTAATTCGTCTCCGCATTTGTAGAAATTTCCTCTGCAATGTTTTCCTTTGAACGAATCAATAGTATGTTTTTCAAAAGCACTACGGGGTATAACCAGCGTGATCTCCCAAAGAATATTTCCACCTTTTACGTTTCTTAAAAATGTTGAAAACCGTATTGTCGAGATTGCTTTTTCTGAAATAAGCTTCCTGTCATTTCTATGGTTACCGAAATTAAGTTTGCAGGTGCCGATAACGTTGAATTCAAAATTATAGTAATCCCCTTCCCCATCAAGTGCGATGAAAAATTCCACACAACTGTCTTTGTACACCGGATCGTTAGGCCTGAAGTAGGAGGCTCTCACGGTTGATTCAGAAACAAAATACTTCAGAAACAGACAATTTCCGGAATGACCAATGGTAAACTGGACTTGCGGCCTATACGGAAATCCCATCCAGGGTTGCTGGTCTATCGAGTGTCTTGTCAGATCATCAAGCGTTGATGAAACCGTCTCGATGGCTGAGCGTTCATCAAGATTATTCAAAAACGGAACTTCAAGGTGTTTCATCTGTACAAGAGCAGTTATTTATTCCCCGTCTTTTTGATCAGTACATCATACGTTATCAACCGAAAATTCTTCCCAACCATGTGTTGAAATTCCGGGGAGAGCACCATGTCGAGTTCTGCCTGACGGTGTTGTCCTGCCATCGGTACGCCATTTTGCCGTTTAAGCAGGCTGTGCATTTCTAAGACTTCCATTTCCGGATCGCGATGTGCAATATGAAGAATTACCAGATTCGGTTGATCCGGATTTAGGTTATGGAGATGCTTTAGAAACACTTCCTTCTTTTTTTCAACCGGAATTGCCCACATGTCTTTATAGGATTCATTGTAATATGTATTACTACCCAACGTGGAAATTCCAAGATTATATTTACTGGCTAACTTTTGCGTAAGCTCTCGCAGTTCCGGCGTGACCAGTGATATACCCATGTGCGGGTCCATAAAAGAAATAGTTAATCCTGATTGAAGTGCCCTTTCTATCTGTGCGGTCAATTCCTTTTCGACATCTGCCAATGACCATTCACTCTTCAAAAATTCGTCTTCGTTCTTGAAGAAGTAGCCCAGACTATCCACCAGGCTCGGCACAGCGGAGGGACCGGTAATGGGCCCCCACCGATAGTACCGCCATTCTGATGTGAGAGTTAGGTGGATACCGACTGCTGCATTTGGATATTTCTTGAGAATTTCCACCGCCTCCGGATACCACGGACAGGCAAACATCACTGTGGCATTTACCGAAATACCGGTTTTACAAACCTCTTCCATTGCCGTGTTAACGGCATGGTTCATCCCAATATCATCAAAGCGCAACAGAACCTCAGGTTTATTTTGTGCGGAAACCTTACCCACTGCCATTAACATGATTGCAAATAGCCATAAGAATTTTCTTGTTTGAGGCATTAGCTGATTTTTCATGGCTCAATCGTTTTTTAATTCCGTTCCAATATCCAGGGAAACTTTGGAGTAATTTATTCCGCGTTGATCGTAGCGTTCAAATTGCTTTGTCATTCTGGATTTAAAATCATTCCAGTCCTTCCCTTCTTTTGGCGACCAGACGATTTCGGCCAAAGCGCTTATTCGTGGAAAAACCATGTACTCCACTTTTGCCGCGTCTTCCATGTATTCAGCCCACGCACATCCCTGTGCACCCAAAACATGGCTGCTTTGTTCGGGTGTTAGCACTGATGGGACGGGATCATAACGATAAACCATTTCCAGGGAGATAAATCTGCCTGCTGCGAGCGGTTCAGTCTTTTTATCCCCCTGATACCACCAGAAATACAACGATTGAAGCGGAGTCATGATAACATCGTGGCCGGCTTGCGCTGCGGCTATTCCACCTTCCTCACCTTGCCATGACATCACCGTGGCATTAGGCGCTAACCCTCCCTCCAGGATCTCGTCCCAACCGATCATTTTCCTCCCTTTGGAATTAATGAATTTCTCCATTCGAGTAACGAAATAACTTTGAAGCTCTTGTTCATTTTTTAAACCCAGTTCTTTAATGCGTTGTTGAATTTTATCAGATGCTTTCCATTGGTCCTTGATAGCTTCATCTCCTCCAATATGAATGTACTCCCCTGGAAATATATCCATCACCTCAGTAAGGACATCTTCAAGAAAAGTAAAGGTGTTTTCTTCTACATTGAAGATATCCGGAAATATACCCCAGTGAGTTGCCACCTCAACAGGCAAACCAGTCACGCCCAACTCAGGATAGGAAGCGATTGCAGCTATTGCGTGCCCCGGCATTTCAATTTCGGGAACCACCGTTATAAACCTTTCGCTGGCGTATTGTACGATTTCACGAGCCTGCTCCTGGGTATAGAACCCTCCGTGAGGAACACCATCAAACTTATGAGGTGTGTCGCTGTTATGTCCAATGAGGCTTTCCTTGCGCCATGCGCCAACTTCTGTAAGTTTTGGATATTTTTTAATCTCAATTCTCCAGCCCTGATCGTCGGTAAGGTGCCAGTGAAAAGTATTGAGTTTGTGCATGGCCAAGTTGTCGATGTACTTCTTGACAAATTCTACCGGCACAAAATGACGAGAAACGTCCAGGTGCATGCCACGCCAGCCAAAACGAGGCTTATCCGTAATCTCTACGCCTGGTATCTGCCATTTCACTCCATCTGATACAGCGCTCCCTTCGATCTGAGCCGGCAATAATTGAAAAATGGTTTGCATTCCATAGAATAAACCCGTTGCAGCCGGTGCCTTTATCAGGACATTATTCTTGGAAACCAATAGCTGATATCCTTCATTTCCGAGTGTAGAATCGCTACCAACCGTGGTAAAAAGGATGACGTTCTTTCGTGGTGTATATTTTTCCGCTTCGACTACTTCAAGTGAAATGCCTCCGGCTGTCCTTAACCTATCGGCCAACATATTGGCAACGCGAATAGATGCAGGATCCGGGTTTTCAACCATAATGGTTGTTGACTTCGAGATCGTGAAGTTTCCGGTAGTTCTTTCCAAGGAAACTGGTCTGGGAATAATGCTGATTTCAATTTCAGTTGCGCTTTGTGTGCAAGCACTTTCCATGAAAAAGGCTAGTGGGAGCAGGACGAGATAAATAATGTTCTTCATAGGATGAGTAGGTTTAAAAATGAACTTAGTATGTCAAGTGGATAATTTTCTTCCCGATTTATAGCCTATTAGCGCGAAGTATAATAGATAGACATAAAATGGGATTAGTATCCAGTATGCGGTATGGGGATTGAATGAATCACTCAGCATTCCATAAAGCAAAGGAACGATTGCCCCTCCTACTACTCCCATTACCAGAAGCGCTGAACCTTTGCTCGTCAGCCTTCCCAGTCCATGAAGAGACAATGGCCAGATTGAAGGCCAAAGCAATGCATTGCCTAAGCCCATGAAAGCTATGAACCAAACCGAGAGTGGCCCTTTTGTCGTCATCGTCAATATAGTAAGCATAATCCCAAAAGTTGCTGAAATAACGAGAGCGTTCCGCTGAGATACCAGTTTAGGTATTGTGAATATGCCTATGCAGTAGCTGACGATCATTATAAGCAGCGTATATGTGGCAAAATATTTAGCGTCACGAAAGGAAAGCCCTGTGTACTGGCCGTAGTTGATTATCGAGTCAATAACCACCACCTCTACTCCTACAGCGCAAAAGATTGCCAGAGCACCTAAGAGAAGATGACGATGTTCAAGTAAAGATTTCTTTACTTTTATTCCCACTTCCTCAATCATATTAACTTCATCATCAATATCAGGAAGTTTGGTAAACCGTACTACCAGGCCAAGGCCAGCAAGAACTATACTTATGGCGATATAAGGCGCCATCAGCCGGGCTGATAATTCATCAAGCACAATTTGCTTTTCCGCCATAGTAGCAGTGAGAAGCATCTCTCGAACTTCATCGATTTCATTCGGATTTTTAACGATAGCGCCTACGAGTAAGAGCGGTGCAAGAGCTCCGGCAAGTTTATTACAAACCCCCATGATGCTGATCCTCGAGGCTGCGCTTTCGATTGGTCCTAGAATGGTTACATAGGGGTTAGCCGCTGTCTGGAGTAGTGTCAACCCAGTTGCCTCTATAAACAAACCTAACAGAAAAACAGTGTATTCCCTCGTGTTTGCTGCGGGGATAAAAACTAATGCCCCGGCTGCCATCACAAACAGTCCGAGCATCATTCCATTTTTGTAGCCGGTTTTCTTTAGGATAAAGGATGACGGAAAGGCCATGAGAAAATACGAGATATAAAATGCAAATGCGACGAGCATCGCCTGCTGCACTGATAGTTCGCAGATCAATTTGAAATAAGGTATCAGTACTGAATTCACCCAGGTGACAAATCCGAATACAAAAAATAAGGATCCTATAATGATCATGATCACAATAGTGCTTCCTACACCTTTTCCGTTTTGTTTCATCATTGAATATTTTTAACCCCGGTCATTACCTGGTGACATAGCCATTAAGGTCTCCCATTTTATTGCACCCAATTCGTACGTCTTTTCAGAAAAACATAACGTCATTGCCATCCCATGTTCGTTTTACCCTGTTGTTTGGCAATGATTATCGTGTTTTTTATCATGTATCATTTACGAGTTACTCAAACTCTAATGTAGATTTTCTTTTTATCCATCCAATAACCGATTGCCCAATAGAGCATGACTAAAAAAATAGCATACGCAAGTGAGCCGAATTCAGGAGGCCCTGGAAATTGAGCGCAAATGTTTTGATAAAACCAACCCAAGGGATTGATATAAACCATTTGACCATCGTCACCGGGACTATTCGGAATTCGGATCAATCGGGCAAGGCGTGGCACCAATTCGCTTAATGCATAAATGAAAAGTGGGTTTTTCCCAAACACCGTAAAAATCCTTGTCCATCCTCCACTGCGGTGTTTTATTTCGATGAAGTAAATCAAGACACCTAAAAGTGCCGTGGCAAGTCCGGCGGTAACAAGAATGAAAGAGCTGCTTTGTATTTTTTTGTTAATGGGAAATACAAGGCTCCAAAAGTAGCCAATAGCCAGCACGATAGCAGCGGCTACGAACAACTGGGTTAAGGTGAGTAAAAAAGTTGATTTCTGGGTGTTTTCATCAGATCCTGGAGTTTTAATGCTTCTTCGCCGGATGTAATCCCCCACAAGAAATCCCAAAAGTACTTGCACTACAGCGGGCAGTGTGCTCACAAGTCCTTCATTTTCGAAAGGAATTCCATCACCGCGATAGACATGCGCTGCACCAAAAACATTCAGATCGATTTGTTTGCCAAACCATCCTTCAAAACTGAAGGGATCGTTGACATTCATAAATATGCAAAGCAGCCAATAGGCAACCAGGATTATACCGCTGATAATGGCCACAGTTCGTGGTTTGGTATGGTAAACGATTATCGAAGCAAAGAAATAACAAAGCGCAATGCGTTGAAGTGTACCCAATACTCTGATACCACCAATCTCGCCGTCAGCCCTAATCCATTCCCAGCCGCGCAATACAAGTTCATTATTTACCCACTGAGAAAAGGGGAACCAATTCAGAAATGTCCCGATCAGAAATATGAGTGTAGTTCGTGTCAGTACTTTTTTCCAGAAAACAAGATCACCACCTTCGCGCAAACGGGGCATTACAAAGGCCATTGCATTTCCCACTGCAAAGAGAAAAAATGGAAATACCAAATCTGTCGGTGTAAGACCATGCCAGTATGCGTGTTTAAGGGGACCAAAAACATAGGACCATGTTCCTGGATTGTTAACGAGGATCATAAAGGCAACTGTTGCTCCTCTGAATACATCAAGTGATAGATACCGTTGATTCACATCATTAGTTTTTGTGATGTTACAAAATACACAACATCCGAAATGCGTAGTCTGCGCTAATATATCCTCATATTGCGATAAAAATAGTGTTAATGTAAATTCGCCATTAAGCAACGCCAGGATTAGTCAATGGTAAGAAATGCATTACTTATATTTACCGATGAGTACCATAAATACGGTGGTGGATATTAGCTGGCATCACCGAAAAAGGGCTCAAGGATTTCTTTGCAAATGCTCGTCTTTTGATTTAATCTTTAATTAATCCATGAAAAGAATTGTAATTTTTTCCATACCAATCAGTATTTCCCTGTTGTTGTCATGTGCTGAAAGGGTTACACCTCCGGCACAACACCCTCAATTCAGCGGCATATATCCTCACCTTGCCTACTATAACAATGAAGGGGAATGCGGAACAGGTGCAGTGGTCCCGTGGGCCGATCGCTTATGGGTTATCACCTAAGGGCCACATTTACCAAATGGATCCTCAGACAAACTCTACGAAATTACCCCCGATCTTCTGCAGATTATACGATCCGAAAGTGTAGGTGGCACACCTGCCAACAGGATGATTCATCATGAAAGCAATCAGTTGTTCATTGGCCCCTATGCTATAGACGGTCATCGTACTGTTCGTACTATACCCTACGAACAAATGCCGGGCCGACTTACTGGCAATGCGCGCCATCTTTTTGATCCTGTTGGTAAAATTTACTATGGTACCATGGAAGAAGGTTTTTATGAAGTAGATGTGAAAACGTTAGAACCTACCTTGCTTTATGAAGACAGAAACATTAGCAACCAGAAAGGATTGGATGAATCAGCAAACCTGGTTTCTGAACTGTTGTATGGCGTTCATGGAAAGGGTTTGTATTCTGGCCAGGGAGTAATGGTTTATTCCAATAATGGAGAATCTGGTGAACAGGCTTTAAAACAGTTTAACATTGAAGCAGGCTCTCTTTCGGAATGGAATGGAATGTACTGGAAGTTGGTACGACGCAACCAGTTTGTCGAAGTAACTGGCCCAGGAGGCATTTATGGAAATAAAAATCCGGACACCGACCCAATCTGGGCAACGGGATGGGATCATAAGTCTGTCATACTTGGTGTGCGCAATCCAACAACAGGCTGGGAATTTTTCAGACTACCTAAAGCCAGTCACAGTTATGATGGTGCGCATGGTTGGAATACCGAGTGGCCACGCATCCGTGATATTGGTACAACTGATCAACCAGATTATCTGATGACCATGCACGGAATGTTCTGGAAATTTCCGCAGACATTCACAACTGTAAATTCAGCGGGCATTCGCCCCAGATCTGCGTATCTGAAGGTAATTGGAGACTATAGCAGGTGGAATGACCGGTTAGTTTTTGGCTGCGACGACTCGGCCCAACGCGAGTTTCTTAATAAACGAAAAGCCAAAGGAAACATCGAAGGTCCTGGGCAATCCAACTCCAACCTGTGGTTTACCTCCTTTGATATACCCGACCAGCTAGGGCCCAACACCGCTTCAGGCGCTGTCTGGCTCAATGACGTAGTTAAAGCCAATGAAGTTTCCGAGCCTTTCCTTTTTGCCGGATGGCCAAATCGAAGTGCCTGGATACATAATGCAAGTAACCAAAGCACTGACTTTACTTTTGAATTGGATAAACTAGGGAATGGAGATTGGTCGAATCTCCAAAGCATAACACTGGAAGCAGGCAAATCCACAGTAATCCATTTTGAAACTACCACAGCAGGTGAATGGATCAGAGTTGCTTCTTCGAAAGATACCGATGCAACGGTTCAATTTATGTACACCGATGAAGATAAAAGAAACGATACCCCCGATGCCATATTTTCGGGTCTCAGCCTTGTTTCTGATGAACAAGCTTTGGGTGGGCTTCTCTATGGCCTGGGAAACGATCGGAGAGCGTTAGGAAGTGCCGTACGTGATTATGATGGTAACAAGGCCACCGATGCCGGGTACTACGAGCTAGACGCCGCCATGAAACTGCAGAAAAAAGAAGATCAGGAGACACATACATTTATAGGTGAACAATTTGCCATTCCAAAAGAAGTGGTGCATATTGAAGAATCATCGGTTTTAGTAATTGACGATCTTGGTCGCAGATGGAGGTTGCCATTGAGCAATGAATCATTTACCAGCTTGACCAATGCCGGTGCGCTGCGTATTTGCAGGGAAGTAGCTACCGAGCGCGATCTTTTCAATTGTCATGGAACATTCTATGAACTACCCGCTGAAAATGCAGATGGTTATGCCAAAATAAGACCGGTGGCATCACATAGCTTCAGAATCAACGACTATGCATCTTATCGCGGATTGCTAATTATGACCGGCCTGAATCCTGAACAGGTCAAAACAAATCCGCACGTAGTCGTTTCGGAAGATCGTAAAGCTGCTGTATGGGCCGGCGCTATTGATGATTTGTGGAAATTGGGTAAGCCAACCGGCACAGGAGGCCCGTGGAAAAACAGCGACATTAAAGCCAATGAACCTTCCGATCCTTACTTATTTGGATTCTATGACCAAAGGACATTGAAACTTTCTCACAAAGCAGCTGCGCCGGTACGCTTCTCCATTCAGTTTGATCCTGTAGGCCATGGACCATGGATGACCTGGCAGGAAATAACTATTGAGCCGGGGGATACCTACGAATTTCAGTTTCCGACAGGATTTCAATCGCGATGGATACGGTTTGTTGCCAATAAGGACTGCAAAGCCACTGCCTGTCTAGAATACAAATAATTATAAATTGATTTGTCCAATATGTTTAATTTAGTGTAATCAGAAAAATTATAGAACATAATGAACACGCGGAAAATGAATATTGTCTTTATCACCCTGATAAGTTTGTCAATCTCCTCCTTTGCCGCTGGCAGGAACTCTATACTAATAGAGACGGAAAGTTTTGCCAAAAAAGGCGGCTGGGTCATTGACCAGCAATCGATGGATGTGATGGGTTCGCCCTATCTGATGGCCCATGGCATGGGTATTCCGGTAGCGGATGCGACTACAACAGTGACCTTTCCGAAAAAAGGCAAGTACAGGATATTTGTAAGAACCAGAAACTGGTCAGCGCCTTGGTCAACAGTAGCTGCCGGAAGATTTGCAGTGCTTGTTGACGGTAATTCTCTCAGCAAAGTTTTTGGACTGAACGAACAGGAATGGTCATGGGTTGATGGAGGAACCGTGGTGATTACCAAGGAGCAAGTAGAAATAGCGCTGCACGATCTGACCGGCTTCAATGGCAGGTGCGATGCCATATACTTTACAGCCGACAAATCAGATGTTCCACCCAACAGCCTTGAAGGACTGCAAGCGCTGCGAAAAGAGTTGCTGGGCATTGATAACGATCCGGTAGAAAGCGAATTTGACTTTGTCGTGGTAGGTGGAGGAATGTCAGGCACCTGCGCAGCCATCTCCGCAGCACGTCTTGGCGTTAAAGTCGCGCTGGTACAAAACAGGCCCGTGCTCGGTGGCAACAACAGCTCAGAAGTGCGGGTACATTTGGGAGCCCGCATCAACCTGGAGCCATATCCAGCCCTTGGCAACCTGGTCAATGAAATCGGGCCGGATCAGGGAGGCAATGCGCAGCCCAAAGATTACTATGAAGATGATAAAAAATTGAAAGCCGTATTGAATGAACCAAACATCACCCTCTTCCTGAATTACCATGCCAATCAAGTGGTAATAGAAGGTGGTAAAATTGTGAAGGTGATTGCTCAAAACCTGGAGACAGGTAAAAAGCAGACATTTTCAGCACCATTGTTTGCCGACTGTACCGGGGATGGCACCATCGGATATCTCGCCGGAGCGGAATATATGAGCGGGAGAGAAAGTCGCGATACGTTCAACGAACCGACAGCTCCTGAGGTAGCGGATAACCTTACCATGGGTATTTCAGTACAGTGGTTTTCAGAAAAAACAGATGCTCCCAGCAGTTTCCCGGATATTGAGTGGGGATTGCCGTGGAATGATGAAAAAGCCTTCGCGATTACCCGGGGCGATTGGGATTGGGAGACTGGTATGGGCAAAGACATGATCAATGAAACAGAATCTATAAGAGACTATGGATTACTGGTCGTGTATTCGAACTGGTCATATTTGAAAAATCATTATTTACCCAAAGAAAAATTCGAAAAAGAAAAGCTCACATGGGTAGCATATATCGGGGGAAAACGTGAATCCCGAAGACTCGTCGGCGACTATATTCTGACAGAGAACGATTTGATAAAACAGAACTTCCTACCCGATGGCACTGCACCTACATCGTGGACCATTGATCTGCATTATCCGGATCCGGAAAACCTGGAAAAATTTGACGGAGAGGCATTCCGGTCTATTGCCGTTCACACCAAAATCTACCCCTATCCCATTCCGTTCAGGTGTTTGTATTCGAAAAACATTGACAACCTGATGATGGCCGGGCGCGATATCAGCGTATCGCACGTAGCGTTGGGCACCGTAAGACTGATGCGAACCGGAGGCATGATGGGCGAAGTGATCGGCATGGCGGCATCCATCTGCAAAGATAAAAACGTGACCCCAAGAGCTATTTACACGAGTCATTTCTCCGATCTGGAAAAACTGATGCTCAAGGGAACCGGTGATGACAGTTTGCCAAATACTCAAAATTATAACCTTGGCGGAACACTGATGGAGACGGAAAAATTAAAATGATCAGGGCGATAGTTTTAGTTGTAATAACAGCCTGCTTCATTGCATTAAAAACCCGGACACATGATCATCCAATAACGCAGTTTACTGTTGCAGACTCCATAAAAATTGACATACAGGCAATATATGACAGCCTGGGAATAGTGGATCAATACCATGCCCGGGTTTTCACGCCTGTCTGCGAAGTAGATAAGTGTTATGCCATTGAGGCAGATTTTTACTGGGATGAAGTAGGCCGGTTTCATCATTATGATACCATTCCAGGCAAAGGACTGACAAAGCTGGATCACCTTCCATTTACCGACAACGACTATGTGAAGCTCAACTACGTACTGTCCAATCCCAATTCAGTGCTGGCATCATACACAAAAGAGGAGCTCGTACGCGATGTGCGCAGTTCTGCAATCGATGGTTTTACAGGCGCCACCATCCATGAAATTAAAGAGACGGTGATTGGCGGGGCAGTTTATTCGTGCTACACGCTGTGGCACATTGCCAACGGAGCGGTGAAAGACAGCATTCAGAAGGTGACAAGGAAAATGCTCAACAAAGACCTTGTCGGAAAGCTGGTAAAACAGCAAGACCAGGAGGTCAATTATTTTTTAATTGACAATTTTTCCGTACTGGATTTTACCAAATACCTGCCTGAAGTATTGAATACCATTGAGGATGGCGAAGGTTATTTTGCCAAAAATGCCATTGAAAAGATGTCGCCCGAAGCAGTTGCTGATAGCATATCGC
>JBGSYX010000442.1:0-6604 GCA_041750735.1 Cyclobacteriaceae bacterium | reverse complement strand
ACTGAAATCCAGTGTGTAATAATTGAATTCTCCTCAACCGTTTGAATGTACTTGAACTGGCTCAAGTTTGAATGTTGTTTTTTCCTTTTCTGCCTCAATCAGTTCAAAATGTTCATGAACGATTGACTCGCAGAAAATAATAGCCAACTTTTGCTCAGTCGGATGGTATCCGAGTTGGTTCACTCGGAAATGTATTTCTTTCGAAGGCAAAATGGCATACGCTTGTGCAGCGAAGAGACAGATGGCAATGCTTAGAGTTGCTTTCATAAATTCAGCGAGATTTCTTTTTAGAAATCTACGATAAATGATCTTAAAAAAGCCAGAAAGGTTATTTCTTAAAATCTGTAGTTTTAATATTAAATCAACTCCAATATCCTAAAATCTGGAGACTTTTGTGTTAATGATTCTAAAAGTCAGGCAGCCAATTTGAATAATTCTTATAGTTTTGTAGAAATAACACACCTATGTCGAAGGAAATTTTATTTTTTACCTCCTTTGTGATTTTTGTAGTATTTGTCCTTGCTCTTGATCTCCTGGTAATTGGACGAAAAAGTCATGAGGTATCAGTGAAGGAGGCAGCCATCTGGAGCGCAGTATGGATTTTTCTGGCATTAGTATTTGCCGCTTTTATCCGGTACTACGGCGAATTTGTCCATGGTATTGAAACCGTTGAAGACCTACGTATGAAGGTCGAGTTGTTCATGCCTTATCTCAAGCTGGATTACACGGATTTCGAAGCAAGCCTGGAAATCTACCGGAAGACTAGTTCCATTGATTTCTTGTCGGGCTATCTTATCGAAAAATCCCTCTCGGTCGATAATCTTTTTGTGATAATGGCGATTCTTGCAGCCTTTTCTGTGAAGAAATCCGATTATAAAACGGTACTTTTCTGGGGCATTCTTGGCGCAATCGTCATGAGGTTTGTATTCATTTTTGCGGGCGCGGCGTTAATTTATCGTTTCGAATGGTTGCTCTACATCTTTGGTCTTTACCTAATTTATGTTGGTGTGAGAATGTATATGGAAAGAAACAAGGAGGTGAAAATTGAGCCTCAGAACCACCCGATAGTCAAATTCCTGTCCCGTAAATTCAATATATTTCCAAGATATGTAGGCAATCGCTTTGTGATCAAGAAGAAGTCAGTGTATTATATCACGCCCTTATTTCTCGTATTGATTGTCATCGAGTTCGTTGATCTGATATTTGCTTTGGATTCCATACCAGCCATTTTCGCCGTAACACGTGATCCGTTCATTGTTTTCTTTTCAAATATTTTTGCTATCCTGGGTTTGCGGTCGCTTTTTTTCCTTTTGATCAAAGTAGTCGAAAAGTTTTACCTTCTAAAGATCGGGGTTGCAGTTTTACTGGTTTACGTTGGAGCTAAGCTAATGCTTCATGAATACCTGGAACAACTGGGTTTCCGTCCGGCGTATTCGCTGTTCATTATTTTATTTGTGCTTGCAGCCAGTATCATACTCTCATTGGTCTTTCCAAGAAAAGTTGTTCCTGAACCGGTCTGATTGCCGAATGTGTGGGCTTTATTTCCTGTGAATATCAGGGCAGGAGGGAAGCTGATTTTTCATCAAGATAAAGCCATGTCGCCGGGTGTGTTTGCAAAATGGAGGCTGGGATTTCATTACTAACCTTCATGCCCAATGTATGCTTCACGGCCAGGGCCTTTCGTTCATCTGGAACAGAGCATATAATATTTTTCGATTTCATAATCTGTTTTATGGACATACTTATAGCCCGGCTTGGGACATCATCAAATGTTTTAAACCAGCCTTCACCCATCTGTTGCCTGCGACATGCATCGTCTAGGTTCACTACAAGATAGGCGACTTCCGTATCGAAATCAGCCGGGGGATCGTTAAAGGCCAGATGACCGTTTTCACCAATTCCCACAAAAGCTACATCGATGGGATGCTGTACAATAATATTCCCCAGCCTTATGCATTCAGCTTCCGGATCACCAGAGTCACCGTTTACATAATGAAATTTTTTTGGATGCGTGAGATCTGCGAATCTTTCCTTGAGATACTTCCTGAATGAGGCCGGATGAGTCGCAGGGATGTCAATATATTCATCGAGGTGAAAAGCTGTTACGACCGTCCAGTCGAGATCATGCTTTACCAGTTCGCTAAGCATTTCAAACTGCGAAGCGCCGGTAGCAACGATTATATTCGCTTTACCACGATCTAAAATAGTTTTTTTAATCAGGGATGCACCCATAGCAGCGGCAAGTATGCCAAGCTCTTGTTTTGATTTTGCAACAATAATTTCCATGATGAGATTACTAAGGTCTTACAATGTAATTGAGATTATCGTCCAATGGAGTCATTTTAGGCATCAGCAAATGGACAAATCCAAGAACGATGATATACGATACTCCGGCAATGACGAATGCCCAGAAATAGCCTGTATTATTCGCTGTGTCCAAAACAGCACCCAGGGCCATATCAGCAATGATCGCGACTGCCACCCCGACCATTTTCCCTATTCCTGTTACTGATGCGGTTGCTTTTTTGGGGAAAACATCGGAAACCAACGTATAGCCATTGATCGACCATGACTGATGTCCTGCTGCCCCTAAGCCGATGAGAAATACAGCCAGCCATTTGCTGGTGAGTACCGGCACAAATGATACCGGAAGAATGATAATAGCGCAAACAAGCATCGTCGTTTTGCGTGCTGCATTAATGCTCCAGCCACGTTTTATAAGATAACCAGAAGCCCAGCCACCTAATAAACTACCAACATCAGCCATTAAAAAGATGATCAGGAATGGTAAGCCAATATTATTGATATCTACCCCAAATTTTTCAGCGAGAAACTTGGCCCCCCAAAAGAGGTAAAACCACCAAACGGCATCGTTGATAGTAGTGAGCGAGAATGCCCATGTCTCGCGCTTTGGCAATAGTTTTCTCCATGGGATTTTGTCGGTATTTTCTTCATCCGAATCGCTGTTAATGTATTCCAACTCAACCTGAGAAAGCTTTGGATGCACTTCAGGTTTTTGATAGGTTCTGTTCCAGAGGATGATCCATAGAGTGCTGAGAATCCCAGTAAATAAAAACGGTATTTGCCAGTTGTGTCCTTCCACTGTGACAATGGCCCCGACAATGAATGGAGCTAATATGGCTCCTACACTTGTTGATGCATCGAAAATACCGGTTGCAAAGGCCCTATCCTTTTTGGGAAACCACTCAGCGACGGTTTTAATAGCAGCTGGGAAATTACCGGATTCTCCCAGGCCTAGACCAAACCTTGCAATGATAAATCCGATCAAACCGAAAGCCGGACGAATTACAGCGTGTAGCATGCCGAAAATACTCCAGATGAGAATGGAAATCGTATATCCGGTTTTTGTGCCGAGTCGATCAATGATGCCTCCCATAAATAGTAATCCAATCCCATAGGCAATTTTGAAGGAAATCATGATAGCAGCATAATCCTTGTTGGACCATTCGAATAATTTTTGAAGGGTGGGTGCCATCACGCCAAGGATGCTCCTGTCGAAATAATTGATGGTTGTTGCCATAAAAACCAACGCAAGAATGCGATAACGGTAATGGCCTGTTTCGGTTTTTAGATTACTCATTCAGGGGCTTTATTGATTTGAAGTTCTATTTTCAAATACTTTAATTTCCAGCAATCCGGCCATTATTTTTTTTCATAAACCACCTGTCCTGCAAGGATGGTTTTGTAAACAACCATTTTACCATTTTCAATGGAAAACAAAATCAGGTCTGCGCGCTTATTCACGGTCAATGATCCACGATCATCTAAGCCGAGTAACTTCGCTGGATTTGTACTTGCCATTCTGATGGCATCAGCAATACTGCAATTCGTAAAATTCATCATATTCCCAACACAAATACTGATGGGTGAGGCGGCACCTGCAAGTACATTCTCAACCGGAAATTTCACAACATCATTGGTCAACAATACCTTTCTTTCACTTCGGATATATTCGCCCGGAGGCATGCCGGCGAGATCAAGTGCATCGGACACCAGTATGACTTTTTCTGGTCCTTTTACTTTGTAAAACGTGCGAACTTCCTGGCGATTCAGATGAAATCCGTCGGCTATAATGCTGATTGCAAGGCGATCTTCTGATAATTGCGGCCAGATAGGATTGTTGTGGCGGTCGATCATATTGGCACATCCGTTTCCCAGGTGTGTTGAAAAGCGGGCGCCTGCGTCTGTCGCCAGGGTAATTTGCTCCATAGTTCCATTGTGATGCCCAAGCGAAACGAGCACGCCACTCTGAGTACAATTACGGATGAATGGCAAGGCTCCATCAGTTTCCGGCGCTACAGTGACTATTTTAATTTTGTTTCCAGAAGCCGCTTGAAGTGCCATAAATTCAGTCCAGTCAGGGTTGCGAATGTATTTTTCCAAATGTGCTCCGCGGAAGCCTTTTTCAGGAGAGAGGTATGGTCCTTCCAGGTGGAACCCAGGCACCGACAAAGCTGTTTTTTGAACAGTCAATGCGGCAGCCAGAAGTTGAAAACTATTCAACAGATTTTCCGGACTTGCCGTAATGACGGTTGGAAGAATGGTTGTCACTCCTTGCGCCCAGAGCGCCTCCACAGCGCTATGTAGCATTTCTGGAGTAAGGCTCTGATCTGAAAAGTCCACACCCATATAGCCATTTATCTGGATATCGATTAGTCCTGGCGCCACAAAGAGAAGAGGCTCATCTGAACGGTTTTTCGTTTTGACTTTTGTGATTTTGTCACCTGTGATTTCTACAGTCACCGGCAAGCCAGTATCATACGCGATCGCTACAAGTTTTATGGATTGACCATTGGAATAATTGATCCAAAAGAATAGAACTACAAATACGATGATGCGATTAGTGAAGTAAATTTTTCTGTCTGTGCGCATTTTATTGGTATGGGATTTAAGTGCTTTTTTGGATGATCATTTAAATCGAAGGCTTCGATGATTTTCCGTTTCTAATGAATCTCAAGCATCTCATGAATTTCCAGCAAAGGCATTTTAAGTGAAACGATATTATTTTCAAATGTAAACGGGATAGCCTTGTTTCCTGGTTGCTGCACAACGGCAGATGGCTTTTGAGGCATTTTTATTTTCACCAAAATATCCCTTAATGGCGGTACCTGATCGTAGCCGATGGCACTCTGGTTGGTGTGCTCGCCAGCTACATTAATAAGGTTCAGGTAAGTTTTATTATTCAAAGAATTTACAGCTATATGTAGGAGATGCGTTCCCTCAATTGTCACCATTTCTTCAGGGAATAATTCATCGACCATTTTATCAATGAAATCACGGATGATGTGTGTTTTGTTTTCTGAATAGGAGGATCCTGCATCGAAATAGATGCCACCAATTTTTCCCTTCCCAACCTGCCGAACGGATGCTGAAGGGAAATCATCAGGATAATTGAAGTCGCTGCCTTTATAAAAAGGAGAAAAGACAGTCGATCCAGGCGCCAATGTTGCCTGCCTTAAATGTGAGCGTATGGCGCCAATTTTGCCATTTGCTGTAACGAAGCTCTGGGTTTTGGGTGTAATATCAGAGCGTTGTATTCCCAGTTCTTTAGAAAAGAGGTCTGTAGTACCTGCTCCAATAATCAATAGATTGCCGCCTTTTTCAACATAGGCTTTTAATTCACCGAGAATCATGGGTTCAAGTTCATTGCACTCCGGTATCACGATCAATGGATATTTTTCCATATTCCCTAATAGATTGTGCTCCATGATTATCTCCACGGAGTGTTGTCCGTCCAGCAAGGCATACAAGGTGCCCTGTAACATATTGACCGGGCGTGAGTATGGGACAGCGGCGTACTTCTGGTAAGTTTTTGACGGATACAGAAGCGCTATTTGCGGTACGGATGCGGCTTTATGACAGTACGGCTGGCGTTCCCTGCAGAAAGTGCCGATTTCAGATAACATTCCAGCAAGCCATGGTTTCAACGAAAGGTCACGGTTCTGTTGAAAATAAAATTGTACGCCTCCACCCATTGAAATGATTTCCGCTGCTTCCTGCTTTAACTGTATTGCAGATTTAATACTCATGGGCATCTCACCACCATTCCATGAAAATCCCCACGCCATCAGATCCCAGGGTTTACCTTGGGGAGCCAGGCAACGAGCTTCAAAGGCTGATCGGAAAACGCCATTTTGTGGTGTCACATCACCGGAAAGAAAGTCCACATTGATGTTGACTTTTTCAGGCATTAAGGAAGAATAAGCCCAATTACTGGTAATTTGAAAATCAGGATTGAATTGGTGAATGGCATCCACGTAGGTTGTCATGTGTTCTCGAAATAATCGTCGTGTGTATTCCAGGAAATCAGGAAAGTAGCGGTCTGATTGTTTTTTGGGAATTTCAGCAATACCTGTTTCACTGGTAAATCTCTTTAGTGAAGCCTCGCCGTAATCCGGTTCCACAGCCCAGCATTCACCATCGATCCATGCACCATCGACATGATAAACACTGCTGAGTTCTTTTAGTTGTGGAATCATATAGGTCTGCAGGTACGGACTGAAAAAAGATACTTTCTGCGTACTCGCTTGTCCGGAAGCTTTGATTATTGCCCAGTCAGGGTGCTGTTCTACCACCTTATTGT
>JBGSYX010000441.1:0-1707 GCA_041750735.1 Cyclobacteriaceae bacterium | reverse complement strand
CCAAACCCTTGTGGAAAAAAGAACTGCTGGGTTGCGCGACGATATTTTCCAAGTTCATGGGAGTTCATTTTGAATACGGATTGAATGGCAAGTGATATTTTTCTTCTATCAGAAAGCGGTAATTTCATTCCAGCGTTCGTGAAGGCCATGTATACGATGGAAAGTTCGTTGGTAAGATGGGTTTCATAATAAGTTTTCATAGATGTTTCTATTTTTTCAAAATCTCCCTTAACCAGAAGATTGTGAGTAGGAATATGATCGATCTCACCCTTTAAAAAAAGGTCGATTGAACGTGCTTCCCGATGACCATTGCTAAGTTTAATAATTTCATCTGAAACCAGAGCGATAGTTTTTGCGTTCGTATTTTTGATCCAATGACCACTATTGGGTTTAAGATTGATGCGACCTTTGCTGTCAAGGCCAGCATAAAAATAAGGACCAGATGTTATTTCATAATTTGATATCTTCAAATTATCTTTGTCTATTGAGCTATAAGGGACAACCGAAAAAATAGAACATGTTAAAAGAGCTAGAATATTTGGGTTTTTCTGTTTGAAATACAAAACTAATTTCTTTTCATCAAATTCCATACCGGGACAGGGAGCATCGATTGATTCCAAAGGTTTTTCACCACACAAGGTAGATTTAAGGTACGCAATGACAGGCTTGTGACTCTTTACAAATAAACGCATCAAGCTAAAATAAACATCACGCGCCCCTATCCTTGTCCCATTTATCGCTTTATGATCTCTTTCAAATTCAAAATGAAGCTGACTTTCTCGCCAATAAAAGCGGCTTGCCTCATCCGCCACAACCTGATTGGAATCAAAATCAAACTTAACCAAGGTACTAAAAAGAGCCTCTACTATTGTTTTTTCATCCGCATACTTTATGGATACGGGATCATAAACGCCAATATCTTTTGCCTCAGGAATCGCCACAGTAAGAATGCGCGACTCGGAAAATAAACCATCGCTTCTAAAGTATCTATTTGTTAAAAACAGCAGATTCACTGCCGCAAATAGGACAAGAAAATTCCTTCTTCCAAAAATCCTACATACCCTTCCAACCTCTGACTTATGATTTTTAAATACTTTTATCATTGTACCACTCGAATTAAAGATCAGATTGAAGAATAAAAAAGCGATTTTTACCTCATAAAGCACAACAGCTAAATATTCTATGTTTCAGAACGCTCACCTTTATTGCGGCCATCGCGGCCTTTACAATTACCTCCACAGGATCTCTCACCACAATCAACACTAGCGAGAGTAAAAAAGTCAGGATCACGATTCAGAATACTTGTCTGCCGAACCTCCAAAAGCCTAAGATAATTATCTATGGATTTTGTAAGCTGTCTATCCCTCTCCCGACCTGACTCATTCTCACACCCTGGAGAGGCAACAGTTTTCATTCCAATACAGTTCAAGATTGCAGATATAATAAATAGCTTTTTGAATCTATTTTTCATTTAGAAACCTTTAAATAACGCGTTAAAGCAAATTTTTGAAAATACCAGCCGCCACACCTAATGTATGACATTGATTTGAGCACAGACGTTTTGGCCCTGAAGATCTTTTTGCCAATGACATATGGGTACAACTACGCACTGAAGTTTTGTAATAAATTTTTGACAGGAATCCACTTTTGCCACGAAGCGAAATGATTCACTCATCTCTTTGCCAAAATCTGGTGTTGCATACGTTG
>JBGSYX010000440.1:0-9596 GCA_041750735.1 Cyclobacteriaceae bacterium | reverse complement strand
CTGCATGAGTTTTGCGCTACGGGAGATCCTGAAACCCTGAACTAAATTCAGGACAGGCAAGTTCAGGATGACAAACCCTCTTCATTGCGATGAACCGCCCGCTTTTCAGGGCGATGAAGAAGCCTGTCTTCAATACCACCGTCGCGATGCGGGCTGGCATAAAGATAATTGACATTCGATTTTGATATGTTTTTGTTGTTGAATCGTTATCGGCAGCTTAGCCGGTTGCCGCAAAAGGCTCTTCCAACACGGGGGAGCTTTTTTCGTTTGAACAAAAGCTTCCAGCACCATGCAGCGCGGTTTTGTCCGGTGAATAAAAGCTTCCTGCGCCACGCAGCGCGGTTTTACGCACGATACGACCATTACCACGTACCAGCGGCGGTCTCAGCGAGACAGGATATTTTAGCAAACCGCACAAACCTGCCCGCCGAAGGAGGGTTGATATGACGTTTCCATACCATCATCCTGTATGCGCAACTCTTTACATTCTGATTGATCTTATGTAAAGCCTAAAATGAATCGCTCCAGACATTTCGGCATTGCCTTTTGGATTCGTGCGCAAAACAAAGGAGTGTTGTCAACAAAATACACCTCAAACACCGCACTTTTGCTTCACACTGGATTTTGCCCGACGCTTCTGCGTTCATTGGAACATAATTACTCTTTTGATAGCTATACCGCACTTACATGCTTAACTTTAAAGAATGAACACACAACCTATCAACATACTTCTTGCCGATGACGATAATGCTGATTGCCTTCTTTTCAAAGATGCTTTAGAAGAGTTGCCGCTTTCCGCACGTCTTACCATTGTGCATAATGGTGAGCAGGTGATCGAAGAGCTTACCAAAAAAGGAAACAAGCTACCCGATGTACTGTTCCTGGACCTGAATATGCCGCGAAAAAACGGCTTTGCAACCTTAGGATTAATAAAACGCGACAACGAACTGGAGAATCTCCCTGTTATTATATTCTCCACCGCTTCAGAGCAGGATACGGTTAATAAAGTTTTCAGAGACGCGGCACACTATTACATCACCAAGCCAGTTGATTTTTCACAACTGAAAAAAGTTATTTATGAAGCGCTTACACTTATAACTCAGAAAAACAATCCCCTGGCGCTCGAAGATAAATTTATAATAACAGGCGATGCTATAGTCATTCCTCCAAAGAAGTGAATAGAACTTCAAACAAAATCTCATCCTATGATCAGATAGACCGCCCGAATAGTTATTTCTTGGGTTATTTAAAGAATACGCGGCTGCTATAGTACTGACTCAACATCGTATGAGGAAAACGTTGCCGACATACTTTATGAAAATTGGGCAAAGCACTACATCTGCAAGCACACAGATTTTGCTGTACTCAGAAGGATAGTTCAAGTGGCATTCTTTCAATGATCAGAACACCATAGTTTACCATCAACCAAAGATAATTTTCTACCGTGAAGTTTAAAGGCAAATCTTTGAAGACATGAAAGCACCTTCAATTAAAAAACAATCACCAGCAAAAAAGGAACGGGAAGAAAATTCCTTTCCTGTAGTTGCCATTGGTGCTTCGGCAGGAGGTTTGGAAGCGATGATGGAGTTATTAAAATACCTACCGCCTGACACGGGCATGGCTTTCATTTATATTCAGCACCTCAGCCCCGACCACAAAAGCATGTTGACGGAAATTTTGTCTAAGAAGACAAAAATGAAGGTGCAGGAAATTGATGACATGGATGAAATTAAACCCGATAATGTTTTCATAATTCCATACAATAAAGGAATTGAAATAACGGACGGGCATATACAATTGATCCCCCGTTCAGAAAGCAGCACAGCAATTTCTATTGATATTCTTTTCTCCTCACTTGCCCATGCGCAAAAGGAAAGAGTTATCGGCATTGTCCTTTCAGGCAGCGCAAGCGATGGCACAGCAGGCTTAAAAGACATTAAGCTCGAAGGCGGGTTAACTTTTGCGCAAGACGACACGGCAAAATTCACAAGCATGCCCTATTCGGCAATCGCCTCGGGTATGGTTGACTTTATTTTATCGCCAAAAGAAATGGGTCTCGAACTGGCGCGACTAAGCAAACACCTGTTTGTACAAACCAAAGGGGCAAAAACGAATAATGAAAATCTGATTGACAACAGCAATCCTGACTTAAAAATTATTCTCAACCAATTGCATAAAACCACCGGTGTTGATTTCGGTGCGTACAAAATGAACACCATCAAGCGGCGCATCATGCGCAGAATGTTATTGTATAAAATACCCAACCTAAAACAATACGCCAAACTGCTCACCCAAAAAAACGAAGAGATAGGCATTCTTTATCAGGATTTGCTTATTAACGTAACGAGTTTTTTCCGCGACACCGACACGCACAAATACTTAAAGGAAACGCTCTTTCCAAAGTTGCTCAAAAGAAAAAAAGCGGGAGAGCCACTGCGAATATGGGTGCCTGCATGTTCCACAGGCGAAGAAGCCTATTCCATAGCCATGATATTGCTGGAGATTCAAGGAACCTCAACGACCAACATTCCTGTTCAGATTTTTGCAACCGACCTCAGCGGAAACGCAATAAGCAAAGCCCGCATTGGTATATATGGCAAGCAGGAGTTAGAAACCGTTTCGCCAAAGCGCATCCAGCGATTCTTCACAAAAGTAGACAGTAGTTTCCATGTGAATAAAGCCGTGCGCGATATGTGCGTGTTCGCAACGCATAATATCTTGAGCGATCCACCCTTTTCGCGTCTTGATTTTATCAGTTGCTGCAACCTCTTTATTTATTTGGATACCGCTGCACAAATAAACCTGATCAACATTTTTCATTTCGCTCTGAACAACGATGGATTTTTAATGCTTGGAAAATCGGAAAACATCAGCCAGTCAGCTCATCTTTTTACAAGCACGAATAAAAAGTATAGAATTTTTTCGCGCAAAATAAATTCAGAATCACAGAGGCTACCTGAACTTTCACGCCGATTTGTGCCACAACCACTATCTGATAAAAATGATCCGTCAGCCAATCGAAATTTAGCACATAAAAATACTTCTGTTAATCACCAGTGGCTTGGCGATGCTATTGATGCCGTGCTTGTTTCGGAATTTATGCCTGCAAGCGTTGTCATTAATCGCCAATTGGAAATCGTTCAGTTTCGCGGTACAACAGAGTTATTTCTCACGCACCCAAAGGGTAAAGCCACCTTTAACATTTTAAAAATGGCCCGACCTGAAATTGCATTTGAATTGCGCAATGCCATTTCAAAAGTCATAAAAACGAAAAAACGCATTCGCAAAACCGGAATTGAAGTAAAAATAAATTCGTCAGTAAAAATTATAACCTTAGAAATTGTTCCGCTCAAGATAGAATGGAACGAACCCTTGTTCCTTATTCTTTTCACCGAACAGGAACAAGCAGAAATATATTTGAACCAGGCGAATAGTGGAAAAAATAATTCGCCTGCAAAAGACAGAAGGATTCATAAGTTAGAACAGGAATTGGCAGCAGCACAGGTTGAAGCGCTTTCTATCTCTCAGGAGCATGAAGCATATGCCGAAGAATTGCAAAGTGCCAGTGAAGAAGTGGTTTCGAGCAACGAAGAACTTCAGACCGTCAATGAGGAATTAGAGACTTCAAAAGAAGAACTGGAATCTGCCAACGAAGAACTCACCACCACCAATCAGCAATTGCAAACGCGCAACGACCTGCTCACTGAATCATATGAATATTCCGAAGCCATCGTTTCCACCATGCACGAACCTATGCTTGTTTTAGGAAAAGACCTTCGGGTAAAATCGGCCAACAAAGCATTCTACAAAAAATTCGGGGTCACTGAAGAACAAACCGTGGGAGTGCTTTTATATGATTTGGGTAACAAACAATGGAATATTCCGGCGCTGCGCGAATTACTGGAAGACATCATTCCAAAAAACTCTCAATTCTATAATTACGAAGTGAAACACACCTTCCTGACCTTGGGCGAAAAAATAATGTCACTCAATGCCAGCCGTGTTATTCAGAAAGCTCATCGCGAACAACTAATCCTTCTCATTATCGCTGATATTACTGAGGTAAGACGTCTGATGGTAGATAAAGAATTGATAGAAAAAGAATTGCTTAAGAAGGAAATTCGCGAACGCAAAACAGAAAAATTAAGTTTGGAACGAGCCGTTGATAAAAGAACGAAGGAATTAAAAGAAGCCAATGAATCACTCGCAAATAAAAACACAGCCCTTTTAAATATGAACAAAGAGCTCGAAGCATTCACGTATGTTTCAAGTCACGACTTGCAGGAGCCACTTCGTAAATTACAGACCTTTGCGGGAATTATTTTGGAAAAAGAAAAGCTAAATTTATCTGATAAGGGGAAAAATTATTTCCGTCTTATGCAGCAATCAGCAGAAAGAATGCAGCATCTTATCCAGGATTTACTCACCTTCTCACGGATCAATGCTGCCGATCGAAAATTTGAAAACACTGATTTCAACATCATTATAGAAGAAGTAAAAAAAGAGTTTAAAGAAGCGATTGCTGAAAAAAATGCTGTGATAGAAGTGAAAGAACTCTGTGAAGTCCATATTATTCCTTTCCAGTTTAGGCAACTCATGCACAATTTAATAAGTAATGCACTCAAATTTTCAAAGCCAAATATACCGCCTCACATTACAATAGAGAGCCATAATACCAAATACGAAAAACTAAAAATAAAGGCGCTTCCACCTCAAAAAGAATACTGTCATATCAGAATTACCGACAATGGCATCGGTTTTGAACAAAATTACAGCACCGTAATATTTGAAGTATTTCAGAAACTTCATGGCAAGGATGAATACCCAGGCACAGGCATCGGTCTGGCCATCGTAAAAAAGATAGTAGACAACCACCACGGCATCATTACCGCAACAAGCCAGCTGAATAAGGGAACTACATTTGATATTTACCTGCCTGCCGGTCAGGCAGCTATACCTGTCGCACAATAAAAATAGATCGTAATGAACAACGAGCCATTCCATATTCTACTTGCCGATGATGATGAAGGAGATACCTATCTTTTCACAGAAGCCTTTTCAGAATTTGATATTAATACCATAGTTCACACAGTAAAAGACGGTATAGAATTAATGGAATGGCTCAATCAGAAAAACATTCCTTTACCTCATCTGCTTTTCCTTGACCTCAACATGCCCCGTAAAAATGGATTTGATTGTTTGAAAGAAATCAGAAGCAATGAAAAACTAAAAGATATTTCAATAGCAATATATTCAACATCCGATAATGAAAAAGATGTGGAAGAAGCATTACGCAATGGAGCAAACGTTTATATTACCAAACCCAATAATTTTCCTGGGCTCAAAAAAATTTTAGAAAAAGCAGTAACAATGGCTCATCTATATCAAGACCAGTCCATGAAAAGAGAAAACTTTTTACTGCGAATTTAATGAACGACAACGCTCAAAGATCCACCGCACTTGCAGGCAAATTCAGTTTTTGCAATTTTTACCGCCATAACGCAAAAAAGGAACTTGCAGACTGACTCAGATAACCACGTAAGGATAATCTTACCTAAATCCACGCATAAACAACACATTAGATAGCCGCTCAATTCACCCGCAATCCCAACCTCACAATAAAACCGTTTTTACCCACTCCATACAAAAATGATAGAAGATGAAGGTTTACATTAAAAACATTGTTTGTGATCGCTGCATAATGGTAGTGAAAAATGAATTGGAGAAACTTGGCTTTCGTCCTATGTATTTGAAATTAGGTGAAGTGGAACTTGAACGCGAACTTAATGACAGCGAAAAACTGACTCTAAATAGGGTCTGCTGAGAAAGTATAAAAAGTGTTCATAGGCTTTGCTGGGGCATATTTTATGTCGATTTTGTAGTAACCAAATGCAAGGTTATATGATCAAGACCCGAAAAAAGCATGCACTTCGTGTGGAATATGTGAGCGAAAAGCAGCTTACGCTGGCAGGATTTGAGACGCCGTTCGTAAAGAATCTGGATGCGAACAACCGCTGGGTGGTATTAGCCAGACGGATACCCTGGGATGAGCTGGCTGGTATCTATTTGAAACGGTTCAAGATAAAACCTACAGGTCGCCCGCCGCTGAGCCCTCGACTGGTGATAGGGGCGATAATCATCAAACATATGTGCAACATGGATGACCGGGAGACGGTGGCGCAGATCAGCGAGAACATGTATATGCAGTATTTTCTTGGTTACAGTGGATTCAGCCCCGATCCACCCTTTGATGCCTCGTTGTTTGTAGAGATCAGGAAGCGGCTGGGCGATGAGGTGATTGCCCAGATGAATGAGCGGATCATATCCTTATCGAAAGAAGAAAGGGGAAAAGAAAAAGGAGAGGGCTCACCGCCAGACGCTGCTCACAAAGGAGCGGTGATTATGGACGCCACGGCCTGCCCGCAGGACATAGCCTACCCGACGGATTTGAATTTACTTTCAGAGGCCAGGCAGATCAGCGAGCGGCTCATCGACACAGTCTATGATGCTGGTTTTGATGGGAAAAAGCCCAGGACCTACCGTAAATCGGCCCGGAAGGAATACCTGCAGACGGCGCAGAAGAAATCGCCACAGGCAAAAACCATCCGGAAAGCCGTTGGCCGGCAATTGCGCTACCTGAAAAGGAACCTCAAATCGCTTGACAAGATGCTCGACAAGCGTACGATTTTTCCACTTGGCCGCAAAGACCAGCAGTACCTGATGGTGATTCACACGCTTTTTCAACAACAGATGAAAATGTTTTCGGAGCGTACGCATAGCGTACCGGATCGAATTGTGAGCCTCCACCAACCCCATGTCCGTCCGATCGTTCGGGGTAAGTTGAAGAGTAAAGTAGAATTTGGTTCAAAGATCCACGTATCATTGGCCAACGGCTTTGCCTATCTGGATACCATCAGTTGGGATGCCTTCAATGAATCAAGCTCGATGATGGAATACATTGAGCAATACAAAAGGCGGTTTGGGTACTATCCAGAAAAGGTGTTGGCCGATCAGATATACTGTACCAGAGAAAACAGAAGGAAGCTCCACGAATTTGGCATAAGGCTCATGGCCAAGCCACTGGGCAGGCCCAAGGCAGTGGCAGACCACGTAAGCCCGGGGCAACGAAATCCGATAGAGGGTAAATTCGGACAGGCCAAAAACGGCTACGGGTTAAACCGTATCAGGGCCAGGCTCAAAGACACTTCTCAATCATGGATTGCCTCGATCATCCTGGTGCTCAACCTGGTCAAATTGGCCGGGGAAGCACCCCCGTGCCTGCTGAGTTTTTCAGCATGGAAGCAATTGCTACATGGATTACTGGAAGAAATAAAAAATACCCGAGAACCTCAATGGAACCTCGGGTATTATACTTCCTGAGTTTTTAAGCAGACCCTAAATAATCACTTGCAGACTTTTGGTTTTGAACTCATTGATGACAAAAAAAGCAGGATTATCGAAAAGATAAAGAATGTGATAATTAACCTTGTTCATCATCAGGACAACGACACCAAAAACAATCTGTCGGATGTATTGAGCAGTGACCTTCAGCACGATTATAACTATTTATCCAACCTTTTTTCAGAGGTAGAAGGAACTACCATCGAAAAGTATTTTATAGCCCAAAAGGTAGAAAAGGTAAAAGAACTGTTGGTTTATGATGAATTGTCATTAAGTGAAATCGCTTTCCGACTAAATTATTCCAGTGTAGCCTATCTCAGCAACCAGTTCAAGAAAGTAACAGGGCTTACTCCCAGCCACTTCAAACAAATAAAGGAATATAAAAGAAAACCTTTGCATAAAGTGTAAATCTTACAAATCACTTCCATAATTACACAATAGTCGTACCCGATATTGTTGCCAACTTTGGATTGTTAAATCAAAACATTGGATTATGGCAACGAGTAAAAAAGAAGCAATTTATCTTCCGTTAGAAGATGTTGAAAGTGAACACTGTGCCTTAATAGTCGAAAAAGGACTATCGCAGGTTAAAGGTGTGGAAAGCCACAAGGTTGAGCTAAACAATCGCAGAGCTGTACTTACTGTAAACTCTGATGAAGCAATATCAGAAGCAGTAAAAGCAGTAAAGGACCTTGGTTATGGTGTAACAACAATCAAAGGAACTTTTCCTGTTTTAGGAATGACTTGTGCTTCCTGTGCTGTTAGTACAGAAAGTATTGTGAAATCTGAACCTGGTGTAGTCAGCGCATCGGTAAATTTTGCGACAGGCAATCTCACCGTTGAGTATTTGCCTAATATGACTGATGCTTCAAAGCTGCAAAAGGCGGTTCAATCCATCGGCTATGATTTATTGGTGGATGATGAAAGCGAACAGCAGGAATCGTTAGAAGTTATCCACGCTCAAAATTTCCAAAAGCTGAAAAGCAAAACCATTTGGGCGGTTTTACTAACTCTACCAGTTGTGGTTATCGGTATGTTCTTTATGGAAATTCCTTATGCCAACGAAATTATGTGGCTGTTTGCAACGCCCGTTGTTCTTTGGTTAGGAAAAGATTTCTTCATAAATGCATGGAAGCAAACAAAACACAGGTCTGCCAATATGGATACACTGGTAGCTTTAAGTACAGGTATTGCCTATCTATTCAGCGTATTCAATATGGTATTTGCTGACTTTTGGCATCAAAGAGGATTACACGCTCACGTGTATTTTGAAGCCGCTTCCGTCATCATCGCTTTTATTCTATTAGGTAAATTGTTGGAAGAGAAAGCCAAAGGCAATACCTCTTCAGCCATAAAAAAGCTAATGGGTTTAAAGCCCAAAACGGTTGTGGTAATACAACCTGATGGAACTGAAAAACAGGTAGACATTGAAGATGTAAATGTCGGCGCTACAATCCTTGTTAAGCCCGGTGAAAAAATTGCGGTGGACGGTATGGTTACTACCGGTACATCCTATGTAGATGAAAGTATGCTAAGTGGCGAACCTGTTCCGGTATTGAAAAAAGAAAACGAAAAAGTATTTGCAGGAACGATTAACCAAAAAGGAAGTTTCCAATTTAAAGCGGTGAAAGTTGGTAAAGAGACCATGCTTGCCCAGATTATCAAAATGGTGCAGGATGCACAAGGCAGTAAAGCACCAGTACAAAAATTGGTTGACAAGATTGCCGGTATCTTTGTTCCTGTAGTGATTGGTATTGCAATCCTGGCGTTTGTCCTTTGGCTGATTTTAGGTGGTGATAACGGTGTAGTACAAGGAATGTTAGCAGCCGTTACGGTATTGGTTATTGCTTGTCCTTGTGCGTTGGGATTGGCAACGCCTACGGCTATTATGGTTGGCGTTGGTAAAGGTGCTGAGAACGGTATTTTGATTAAAGATGCAGAAAGCCTGGAAATAGCCAAGAAAGTAAATGCAATTGTATTGGATAAAACAGGAACTATTACCGAAGGCAGACCACAGGTATCAAACATCCAATGGTTGAATAAAGAAGATACAACTAGTGTTAAGTTAATAGTAATATGACGTATATTAATCAAATATTTGTATATTTGGAAAAAGCTATACAAATGATACGATATGAGATTAAACTAACTAAAAGTGAGGTAGAAGAACTTATGAGTATTATCAATAAGGGTTC
>JBGSYX010000439.1:0-6217 GCA_041750735.1 Cyclobacteriaceae bacterium | reverse complement strand
ATGAAAACATATCATTGAAAATCCAAATTCCGGATCATTGTAGTAATTTAAAGGCATAAAAAAATATACATGAAACCCATTATCCGCGCGATCAGTATTTTGCTTTGGTATCTGACAGCCTGTACGCCACCTGTTCCGCTTTATTTCGGGCAGGGCATTATGGCAGGCGAGGCTACTGATACATCCATCATCCTGCAAACTCGTATCACAACGACCGATACTCTGGTCAATGGTGATTTGAATGGAGCCAGCTGTGTGGTTCATTTTGAAATTTCTGAGCATGCGAATTTCGAAAAATTCATGTCTTCTGACCTACTGTATACAGATAGCACGAGCGATTATATCGTAAAATATCGCTTTAATAACCTGCTCCCAAACACGAGGTATTATTACCGTGCCGTCTATAGTAAAAATATAGGCGATCTGGCCAACAGCAATCCGGGAACTTTTATTACCAATGCCGGTAAGTTCAAAGAAGCTTCCAATAGTTTTGTCATTGTCACAGGAATGAATTATTACCATCACTATTATGGCCCATATGATAGTACCCGAGCATATAATAATCCGGACAGGCATTTGGGTTATCCGGCGCTGGCTGCCATTACCGCATTAAAGCCCGACTACTTTATTGGCACAGGCGATAATGTGTACTTTGATCATCCTTCATCAGAGGATTTTAATAGTGCAATAAAACGTGGCAAAAAACCCCATCCCGGTGGTTATAACGGCAAAGAAGTGATCGATGTAAAAGGAATGCGCAGAAAGTATCATGAGCAATTCGTTCAGCCGCGCTTTCGTGAACTTTTCCTCAATACTGCAACTTACTGGGAAAAGGACGATCATGACTATCGCAAAAATGACGCTGATCCCTATATCGAATTTCCTATATCACACGAACTTGGCGTGAAAAATTTCCTTGAGCAACTTCCGGTGGTTTACGGTGAAAGCGACACAAAAACGTATCGAACCCACCGCATCAACAATGAACTCCAGATATGGTTGGTCGAAGGACGTGATTTCCGCAGTTCTAACGATGAACCTAATGACTCGACAAAAACCCTATGGGGAAAAGAGCAATTGGAATGGTTGAAAAAAAGTTTACTGGCGAGTGATGCAGTGTTCAAGTTGTTAATTTCTCCTACGCCCATGGTCGGCCCGGATGACGAATCGAAGAAAGATAACCATGTGAATCCCGATGGCTTTCGATACGAAGGCGAGGCATTTTTGGACTGGGTAGTTGCTCAGGGGCTGGATAAACGGAATTTCTATATAGTTTGTGGAGATCGTCATTGGCAATATCATGCCCTTCATCCGAAAGGGATTGAAGAATTCTCCACCGGCGCACTGGTTGATAATAATTCCCGCGCCGGCAGGTTGGCAGGGGATCCGGAAAGCACCGATCCCGAAGGATTAATTAAGCAGTTCTATATCCAGGGCACACCAGAAGAAGCATCGGGCGGATTCCTCATGATCAGGAATGTGCCTTCCTCAATTCCGGAATTGCATATCGAATTTTATAATGAAAAGGGCGAAATGAAATATAAGGCTGTAAAAATGGCGGCGTTCTGATTCAGCCACAGATTTTACTGAACCCACTCTGCATCCCTTAATAAAAAAGTATTAATTACCAGGTTCAAATTTTCTGGCTGACCGAGCTTATTCCATTAAACTACTGTACTGTTGAACCATTGAACTACAGAATCCTATTCAATTTCAATCAAATCATATACGTTGGATTTTCACTCTGGTAATTTGCTCTTGAATCTTCAGAATAATGAAGGGAAAACACAATGCCACGGATGCCCATGTTTAAATGGTGGAAGACATCACCAGGCGGTCCGGTATTCAGATGATTCGCAGCCATTTTTTATGAGACAATGACATAATCATAAGCGTCGGATTGACTTCGGGTGCATTCGGACATACAGTCGAATCGCTGACGCACAGGTTTTGCTCGCCCTTTCGTGGAAATCCGGATCCAATGCAGCCGAATTATCATCAACACGATTCCGTGCTCCGCCCATCAGGTGCAAAACAAAATACATTGGCTATTCCACTGCACACCTCGCACTACCGGCAGGCAACCACGTGACAATCTTCACACATTAATTTTTTATGATAAGCGAATTTTATGGACTTAATTTGTGTTAGAATGAATATCAACTGATATGTTAAAATTTTTAAACCTAACTTTTATGAGATCTGTATTAGTATTGACCTTTTTAATGACATTGATTTTTTCCGGGTGTTCCAAATCTGAAAAGAGTACCAACACTGAAAACGCAACAGCCGAAGAGGCTACTGCAGAAGTGAGGGTGTTGACAGTCGCTGAAGTGCTGGCGAATCCGGAATTATACGACGCCAAGGAAATAGCGCTAAAAGGAACAGTTGTCCATGTCTGCAAGCACAGCGGAAAACGACTTCACTTGCTGAGTTCTGATGAAACGTCTCAGATTCGCCTCGAAGCCGGGCAAATCGGTCAGTTCGATAAGGCGCTGGAAGGAAGCGATATTGTTGCCAGGGGAATATTCCACCTTGGTGCTTCCGGGCAGGGTCAGCATGCAGGAGATAATGCGGAAAATCATGAAGGCCAAAACTTGCAGGGCAATGGATCGGGTCAGGGTGCCAGACCAGGTAGGATGATGATGGAAGGAGAAGGCGAACCTGGTGAAATGCAGGGCAATTGGGTCGATGGCATCAGTTTCGAAACCATTCCTTCAGAATAATTACCAGAATTATCCGTGATGATCAACTGGCACAAGGTCAACAATGTGTTGCACCGGGATATTGGGTATTTCTTTTTTGGTATGACGATTATCTACGCGATCTCGGGCATCGCACTGAACCATATCAGCGATTGGGATCCGAATTATATCATCAGAAATGAAACGGTTCATGTTCAAAAATCGAGGCTACATCCGGGGATGAGCAGGCAGGAAGTAATTAATGTAGTTGAGGAGTTGGGAATCGATAATAAACTAAAGAAGCATTATTATCCCAATGCCAAAACGCTCAAGGTTTTTCTTGATGGAGGGTCACTGATAATGGACATTCAATCCGGAGAAGGAATACTTGAAGCCGTGTCGCGACGGCCTGTTTTTTATGAAGTGAACTTCCTGCACTACAACCACTCCAAATTTCTGTGGACATGGTTTTCTGACATATTTGCGGGCGGATTAGTATTACTGGCTATTACCGGTTTGTTTGTCCTTAAAGGAAAAAATGGCTTGAAACGGCGTGGCGTATGGTTTGTATTGGCAGGCGTTATCATTCCGCTACTCTTTCTTGTGACTGTCTTGTGAGTTTTCCTTTAGGTCTAATCTCCCGCCATGGCTAATGACAATAATATGATGCCAAGTAAAATCCAGCCACCTTTCTTCTTTTTTTTCACCGGGGAGGAAACAGTAGTATTATTTTCTCTTTCGACTCGGTTGTTTTCCGGAGCTATAAAAATATGCGCGTTGTAGTTGTTATCAACGGGATAGTCAGGTGTCGGAAAAAACTCGTCTTGCAAGGACGCAAATTCAGTAGATTCAGCAGGAGGAGTTAATTCAATTTCATTGTCAGTAAGCTCCTTCATATTTATCTGAAAAGACCGGAGTTCGTGGGCTGCTAATAACTCTCTTTGTCCATTTTCTACTTGATCGTCATTATGCATTAGAAATCCAGCAGGAAAATTATTCAGCTCCGGAAAAAGCCGTCGTACCGTAGAGTTCATCTGATCAACCTTTACTGAAAGGGCTGCATTTGGCTGATTTGACACGAAATCCATTAATTCACTATTTGTTTCCTGACAAGCCATGTGGGCGAATAGCTCTCCAAATTCCAGCCTTGGATCGTAAACCGCTGAGTTGTTACCAATTGACAATTTATTCACAAAGCCAAAGGAATACGTGGATTCATGCTCTGGTATCTTTAGGCCGAGGCGGTACTGTTTCCGATAGTTTTTGAAGTTATTCAAAAGTGAAGCCATATCTGGTGAATCGCTGTATTTATCAGCGATCACAAAACCTAACTCTGAAAGCAGGGAATAGACAATACTTACAGAATCCGTAAGGCCAGGCCTGATCCGGTAAACGTCCAGGTATACATTCTTGTTTAGATGCCAGTTATACGTGAAATCTTTATTGGTTTGCACAAGATAAATATCTAACCTGTCGAATTCTGATCTGAATTTTGGAGGCATTTGATTAAATACTTTCTCAATTGTTGTGCTCATTGAAACCTGGGTATTATGGTCAATTTTCTCTTTTTTCAACCAAACACCTCCTGCAAACCGGAGTGTTGGCTCTTCGAAAAATATGGTAATTCGGCAATTAGGATAGGATATAACTTTGCCGAGTGGTTCCGGACTTGGCTCGCTGACTTGCTGCAGCGCAATGGCGGTGCCGGAAAAGCAAATTATGATAAGGAATAAAAAAGGTCTCATGGGCTGGGCATGTTTAAAGGAATTAGACCGTAAAACCGAAGCAATTTGTATGCCTCAAAACCAGTACTTATTGGCATTTAGAGAAATATTTTGCTGAATTAGGAGACGGAGCTCAGAATTCAAAATAAAAAAAACGGGTCACATCGCTGCGGCCCGTTTTTCTATCTATTGAATTTGCAATTATTAACCTATTCTTTTCTCGAGATCGGCCAATTCAGACTTAAGCGCTTTCGGTAATTTTGCACCGAATTTTGCATAATGCTCCTTTATACCTTCGATTTCAATTTTCCATTTTTCTGGATCAACATTAAGAAGTTCAGCCATATTTGCTTTTACCTCTTCAATACCTGAAACATCTATAGCATCTGGTTTTGGCAGATATCCTATTGCCGTTTTCACACCATCCACAGTGCCTTCAAGGCGCTCAAAGATCCACTTCAGTACTCTGATGTTATCACCGTATCCTGGCCAGAGCCATTTTCCATCTGCACTCTTCCTGAACCAGTTTACATAGTAGATGCCTGGCAGTTTGCTTGCATCCGGAGCGATTTTTTCCATGTTGAGCCAATGTTGGAAGTAATCACCCATGTGATAACCGCAGAATGGAAGCATAGCAAATGGATCGCGCCGTACAGTTCCGGTTTTCAGACCAATCGCAGCAGCTGTTATTTCTGAGCCAACCACCGAGCCGATGAAAACACCGTGTGCCCAGCTGAATGCCTCCTGTACCAGTGGCACAGTAGAAGGACGACGACCTCCGAAGAGGATCGCTTCGATCGGAACACCAGCAGGGTCTTCCCATTTCTCGTCGATGCAAGGACATTGGTTAGCTGGGGCTGTGAACCTGGCGTTGGCATGTGCGCATGGCTCGCCGCTGGCCAAATCATGAACATTATTTTTCCAGTTGATGGTACCAGCCGGCATATCATGGCCAATACCTTCCCACCAGATGTCACCATCAGGGGTTAGTCCGGTATTTGTAAATATTGAATTTTTAGCTGCTGAAAGCATGGCATTTGGATTGGTGTCCATCGATGTCATCGGTGCCACGCCAAAGAATCCGGCTTCGGGGTTGATCGCATATAACCTGCCGTCTTTTCCAAATTTCATCCAGGCGATGTCGTCACCAACAGTTTCTACTTTCCATCCAGGGATGGAGGGTACGAGCATGGCCAGGTTTGTTTTTCCGCAGGCGCTTGGGAATGCCGCAGCAAAATATTTCTTAACACCTTTTGGATTGGTAATACCGAGAATTAGCATATGTTCAGCCATCCAGCCACCGTCCTTTGCCATTTTGGAGGCAATACGAAGCGCGAGACATTTCTTACCCAAAAGTGCGTTTCCTCCATAGCCTGATCCAAATGACCATATTTCTCTGGTTTCGGGGAAATGTGAGATATACTTTTCAGAAATTGGTGCACATGGCCATTTTACATCTTTTTCTCCAGGTTGAAGTGGCTTGCCTACTGAATGTACACATGGTACGAAATCGCCATCCTTCAACACATCGAGGACTTTTTTGCCCATCCGGGTCATGATTTTGGTATTCACAACAACGTAGGCTGAATCGGTTAGTTGTACACCAATTTCGGCAATTTTGGAACCAAGCGGCCCCATGCTGAAAGGTAACACGTACATGGTACGGCCTTTCATACAGCCATCAAATTTTTTAAGCAGGATTTGTTTCATTTCGGCGGGAGCCTTCCAATAATTGGTTGGACCTGCGTCTTCTTCTTTTTCTGAACATATAAACGTTCTGTCTTCAACTCTTGCAACATCACTTGGGTC
>JBGSYX010000438.1:0-1745 GCA_041750735.1 Cyclobacteriaceae bacterium | reverse complement strand
CGATTATCGCCCATCACAAAAATGTGTCCCGGTGGAATGGTCACCGCTTTCTCCTCATAATAACTTGCTTGTTCTTTCAAGTATGTTTCGGTAAGCCGGTTCTTGTTCCGATACACCACTCCATTTTTGAATTCAAGCGTGTCGCCCGGTTTGCCAATCACTCTTTTGACATAAACATAATCCGGCTGACTCAGCCATTTATTAATCGGATCGACCAAATCATCTTTGATACTGCGTTCACGATGGATTCGGCTGTCGATCACTACAACATCGCCGTATTCCGGTAGTTGGTCAAAAGTATGCGCCACTTTCTGAACAAAAAGATTTTCGCCATCGTTCAATGTTGGCTCCATTGAGGGACCAGCAACCACCATTCGTTGAAAAACAAAAGCATTAATAAACAGTGCAATTGCCAATGCAAAGACTATACTCGATATCCAATCCCAAATTTTTTTGACCACAGATACGTATCCTCCCGAACATTAGTCATGATTATTATGCCATTTCATATATCTTCATAGTACCATTTTATTCTGGATCTTGCATTACTTAACAAGACAATAATGAAACATTTCCTTTCATGCCCCATTCCTGCCCCACGATCACCAATCTGATCACCAAAACTTCAAAATTCATTCCCCCAACGTAAAGAGGCTCCTCGGACGAAAATCCGAAGAGCCTTGATTTGTCTATGGCGCTGTAACCAGCTATGGATAAACTGCACCACCTTGGAACGCTCGGTGCATTGCTCCACCTGAAATCGTTAAAATTGAAACCCTGCTCGGCAAATCGTTAAAAGACAGCTATTCATGCAAAAAACCACTGCAGGCGTCATGGCAGATGTCTGCTTCATAATTTACATCACGATAACCGTTGGGCACCGATAAATGGAGACTTGGTTCAGACGGTGTTTTAGCGCCACCTGAACCTTAGTCGAATTTACTTCGAGCTACCGCCTGTTTATCCCCGACCTAAGAGGGTGGGGTCTTACAGGCTGTGCGAAGGACAAATTTCTTTTGTATCGACAGAACCGTTCCTCAGATGCCCCTAAGCTCATTGCCAGCTTTCTACTGTCATTCATAACAATATTCTCAATCAATACAAAATACACATCAACAATAAACTTTTCTATCGCTTCAGCCACTGACAAAAAGTGCATGAACTGCTTTGTTGTGCGCCAAACCCCGATTTTTTGACTGCAAAAATCCGGATTTTTCAGCAGCTTCCTAGCGGGTGAGTTTTCTGAACTTCAGTCGATGCGGCTGATCGGCTTCTTTGCCTAGGCGTTTTTTGCGGTCGGCTTCGTAGTCCGAA
Organism: Cyclobacteriaceae bacterium; assembly: GCA_041750735.1. Taxonomy (GTDB): domain Bacteria; phylum Bacteroidota; class Bacteroidia; order Cytophagales; family Cyclobacteriaceae; genus JAAUQL01. The sequence goes on along the minus strand of JBGSYX010000438.1, from coordinate 431 downwards.
TAGTTACCCTCAAAGAAGGTCACCACGGAGTCACCCTCAAAAGCCATGATATGGCTCGCGATGCGATCAAGGAACCAGCGGTCGTGGCTGATAACCAACACGCAACCGGCAAAGTTCTCCAGTGCGTCTTCCAGTGCGCGCATGGTGTTCACATCCAGGTCGTTGGTAGGCTCGTCAAGGAGGATTACGTTGGCCCCGGCTTTCAGCATCTTGGCCAGATGAACGCGGTTGCGTTCACCGCCCGATAGCACGTCCACTTTCTTTTGCTGGTCCTGTCCCATGATGTTGAAGCGCGCGCAGTAAGCCCGAGCGTTAATCTCGCGGTTGCCCAGCTTGATAATGTCCTGGCCGTCACTGATCACTTCGTAGACGGTTTTGTCAGGCTCAAGGGAGTCGCGGTTCTGGTCCACATAAGCCAACTTAACGGTTTC
>JBGSYX010000437.1:0-5396 GCA_041750735.1 Cyclobacteriaceae bacterium | reverse complement strand
GGAGTGATCAGCATCTTTTCAAAGGAGATTTTCATCCCCGCACCAAATTGCCTTTTACGCCAGGGCATGAATTTGCCGGTACTGTTGAAAAGTTTGGCAATGAAGTGCTTGGATTTGAAATTGGCGATCATGTGGCCGTCGATCCGATTATATGGTGTGGTGTGTGCGATGCCTGTAAAAATCATCACTATCCGGCGTGTGAAAAACTCAGGCTTATCGGTATCGACCAGGACGGAGGATTTGCGGAATATATTTCAGTGCCGTCCGATATGCTATTCAAAGTACCCAAACATATTCCTTATCAGCACGCTGCATTGGTGGAAGTATATGGCATTGGTTTCCATGCATGCAAAAGGGCGAGTGTAAAGGCGGGTGATAAAATCGCCATCTACGGCGGAGGAAAGGTTGGTCAATGCATTATGCAGGCTGCCCGGACTAAAACTATGGAAAGAATGTTTGTCATCGACGTTTTGGAAGGCAGGCTGGATATCATACGAAAAAGCTATCCTGATGTGCGTGTAATTAATGCAAAAAAGGAGGATCCAGTTGCGGTCATTAAGGAAGAGACTGAAGGCCATGGCGTAGACATCGCTTTTGAAGTGGTAGGCCATGCCGTAGAAATTCCGGGAAGAGTGAATCCTGTCCGGGCATGCGTTCAGAGCATCCGAGGAGGTGGGGTTGTTTGTGTGCTCGGCCTTGGCGATGAACCACTGTCGGTATTATTTAAAGAACTGATCTGGAAAGAAGCCACAATTATTGCCTCAAGGGTATCGCACGGCGAGTTTGCCGAGGCCATTGAACAACTGGCCAAAGGTCATCTGAAACCTGACGCTCTCATCACCTCCGTAATGCCTTTGGATAAAATACAGGAAGCATTTCACTTGTTGGAAACTGAACCCGAAAAAAACTTAAAAACACTTCTAGAATTTAAAAACTGATATCATGAGAAAACAAATATTTTTTATCCTGTTTGCTTTAAGTAGCCATTTTTTACTTGCACAGGACACCCTGAGATTATGGAATGAAAACATGTCATATTCCAATGGCACCATTGGTCAGGAAGAATTCACTGACCAGGGCCATGTGCGAAATATTCAGGATCCGACAATTACTATTTATTTACCAGATTCAAGCAAAAATACAGGAGCAGCAGTCGTTATTTGTCCCGGTGGTGGATATTGGCTACTGGCCATAAAGCATGAAGGGCATGATATCGCCAGGTGGCTCAATACGATAGGCGTGGCCGGAATAGTGCTGAAAAACCGCTTACCTACTTCAGAAAATATTACCGATTCGAGTGAGGTTGCCCTGGCTGATGCACAACGTGCTGTTCGAATGACACGGTATCATGCCGCTGAATGGGGAATCGACCCGACCAAGATCGGGATTATGGGCTTTTCTGCCGGCGGACACCTTGCATCAACAGCAGGAACTCATTTCGATCGCGGACTGGCGGAGTCAACTGACAGTGTTCAAAAAGTCAGCTGTCGACCCGATTTCATGATACTCATGTACCCTGTGATAAGTATGTCGGAATCATTCATGCATTCCGGATCAGCGAAAAACCTGATTGGCGAAAATCCCAGCGAAGAGCAAAAGCTGCGATTCTCCAATGAAAAGCAGGTTACTGCCGATACACCACCGACGATCCTCATTCATTCGTCGGACGATAAAGCTGTGCCGGTAGCAAATAGTATTGTCTTTTTTCAGGCGCTGAATGCACATGGAGTTTCGGCAGAATTACACATCTACAACAGCGGCGCTCACGGATATGGACTTGGCAGGAAGGATGGCAGCTCTCACAACCTTTGGCCGACAACATGTGAAGCCTGGTTGAAAGATATGGTTTTCAGCAAATAATGCAGGTCTTATGAAAAATATAAACATACAGATCGCCGGGCTTTTGATTGCATTGATGTCGTTTGCTTGCTCTGAAAAACTGGCTGAAAATGCCTTTGTATTTTCCTACTTTATTGGTAACGGTGAGGACGGACTGCATCTTGCATTAAGCGAAGATGGATTAGTCTGGGAAGAAATTAATGATGGAAAATCCATTCTACCGCCATTGGTAGGCGAGAGTTGCCTTATGCGAGACCCATGTATCACCATTGGACCGGACAGTACTTTTCATATGGTCTGGACTACATCTTGGGCAGGCAATACGATTGGATATGCCAGCTCCAGGGACCTGATAAACTGGTCGCAACAGATAACCATTCCCGTCATGGCGCACGAAGACAGCGTGATGAATTGCTGGGCGCCAGAGATAAATTATAATGTTGCTGATAGCTCATTTATTATCTATTGGTCGAGTACAATCACCAATAAATTTCCTGAAACAGCGTCGAGTGCTCCACATGGCAAAAACCGGAATCATCGTATTTACTATACTACCACCAGGGACTTCAGCACATTTTCCGAAACTAAGCTACTTTATGATCCCGGGTTTAATTGCATCGATGCCAGTATCAATCCTCATGACGATGGCTGGGTGATGTTCATAAAAAATGAGACTGAGTTTCCGGAGGCTGAAAAGAACGTTCTTACAGCCTACTCTAAACAGATATCCGGCCCCTACGAAATCCGCGGCGAACCCATTACCGGCGATTATTGGGCGGAAGGTCCAACGGCCATTCAAATAAACGGCAAGTGGCATATGTATTATGATGTTTACATGGAGAAAAGGTATGGACTTGCAACTTCTGCTGATCTCATCAATTGGACTGATGAATCTGATAAACTCCATGTGCCCGTTGGTTTGAAACACGGCACCGTTTTCAGGGTGCAGCCAGATGTCTTTAACCAGTTGAAAACATTCAGCAAAGAATTGCCCATGCTATACCGGGATATTTCAAGGAGAGGAAGACCCTTTTCCAAGGACCCGACGGTTATAAAATTCAATGGCCAATATATGATGTATTATACCATTCCGGACGGAACCAAGCCCGAACAAAACGGATGGCACATCGGTATTGCGACTTCTACGGATTTAAGTAACTGGGAAAAAGCCGGTGAAATCCTGCCTGCAGCGGATTATGAAAAAAATGGGCTATGTGCTCCAGATGCAGAAGTTATCGATGGGAAGGTTCACCTATTTTATCAAACCTATGGAAATGGTCCAAAAGATGCTATTTGTCATGCGGTTTCGGATGATGGAATTGATTTTAAAAGGAACGATACAAATCCGATTTTCTCACCATCAGGTGCCTGGAATATTGGTCGTGCTATCGACGCAGACGTTTTTATTGAAGGAGACAGTGTCTTTTTATATTGGGCTACCCGGGACCCGGATTTTAAACAGCAACTCCTCGGGGTTTCGAAAGCTGCCATGTCGGGTGGTTTTAACAGGGAATCCTGGAAACAGATAAGTGAGCAGCCGTTGCTGAAGCCTGAATTGCCTTGGGAGATGAATTGCATTGAAGCGGCGTCAGTCTTCAAAGAGAATGGGAAGTATTACATGTTTTATGCCGGCGCGTACAACAGTGAAGGACAACAAATTGGTCTGGCAGCCAGCGGCGACGGCATCCATTGGGAAAGGACATCGACAGAACCTGTACTCAGGCGAGGCATGGAAAATCAATGGAATTCCACGGAGTCAGGTCACCCGGGTGTGTTTATCGATGACGACGGAACTAAATGGCTTTTCTACCAGGGGAATCCCGACAAGGGATATACCTATTATCTTTCAAAACTGAAATTTAAAATTACCGATTCCGATCAGGTGGTTTTTGAGTAAACTCCATAGCTGTCATTGATCGGGGCTGAATTTAAAAGACAATAACATTTTAACAGATTACGAATGAAACCATTTTACTACACCTGCTTTCTTTTATTTATTATGCTCATCACTCACTGCAAACCTGCGCCAGATCCTACCGCTTTATTGGTCGATGCTGAGACATTCCCCCTGGAATATGAGGGCAAACAAATCGAATTGTTTACCATTAAAAACTCGCGGGGAATGTTGGTTCAGATCACGAATTACGGCGCAAAAATCGTATCTGTGATTGTCCCAGATAAGGATGGCAATTTTGCAGATGTTTGCCTGGGATACGAGACAGCCCAACAGTATTTAGATGGTGTTCCGTCCATGGGTGCTACCATCGGCCGCTTTGCCAACAGGATTGCTGGCGGGCAATTTATGCTCAATGATTCAGCGGTTCAACTCACTAAAAATGCCGGCGAAAACACTATTCATGGTGGTACTAATGGGTTTCGCGTTAAGGTCTGGGATGCCAGGCAATTGGATGACCAAAATCTGGGACTGAATTATTATTCTCCTGACGGAGAAGAGGGATTCCCGGGCAATCTTACCGTGAAAGTGTTGTTCACAGTCACTGAAGACAACGCATTGAAAATCACTTATTTCGCAAAAACCGATAAACCGACAATAATTAATCTCACAAACCATTGGTTCACAAATCTTAGCGGTCATGCCGACGCCAGTGTGCTGGATCATGAACTGCTGGTTAATGCCGATTCCTACATAGTAGCAGATTCATTCTCAATACCGACTGGTGAAATACTTCCCGTAGAAGGAACACCGCTGGATTTTCGTGAAATTACCAGGATAGGCGACCGGATCGACGTTGAGTTTGACCAGATAAAAATGACGAAGGGTTATGATCAGAATCTGGTAATTAATAAAACCGATGGCGAGCTGGCTCTTGCCGCACTGCTTCATGACCCTGTAAGCGGGAGAGTGATGGAAGTGATGACAACAGAGCCCGGCATACAGGTTTATACGGCAAACAACTTGTCGGGCAAAGAAAACGAAATCGGTAAAGGAGGTGTTCCGTATCTTTCACGGTCTGCCATATGCCTGGAAACCCAGCACTTCCCCGATTCACCAAACCATCCGAATTTCCCATCAACGGTATTGAATCCGGGTCAGGATTATGTTTCGACGACGATTTATAAGTTTGGTGTGAAGGGAAAGGATTGATGGGAGATAGATTGAATGAGATTGATGAATTTAAGCCAGGAAAAAGAAAATTTATATTATGAAAAAATGGATTTTTTTATTGGGATTAGTGTCGTTGTCCATGGTGATTAAAGGACAAGAAAACACGTATTTAGAGAACTTTCATTCATTTTTAAAATCTCAATATAGCGATAGGTATATTGATAAAGGTGATATTAAAACTGAAATAGAACGATATGATTTTTCTCCACTATGGATATTACCAGGATCAACCGATATAGACTTTCGTGAGGGATTTACATCAGATCGTCCGGATTTAAAAGGATTTATTGGCGATGATTACCAGAGAATTAATATTCATTTTATTCAAATTACCAAAAGTATTTTTTCGCTATCTAGCATTTGGCATTCCTATCATCGTGATTCTACAATTGATATTTTTCTTCGATGGAATTGATAATTCACTGAGAGA
>JBGSYX010000436.1:0-8425 GCA_041750735.1 Cyclobacteriaceae bacterium | reverse complement strand
GTGCTCTTCCGATCTGGTTAGTGCCCATGACGTAATCGAAACTCTCCTCCGTGGCTTTCAGGATATCGTTGCGCTCTTTTGGTGCGACACCGGCATTATTGATCAGCACATTCAACTGACCGAATTCCCGCTTCACTTTTTCAACGATGGACTTTCGGCTATTTTCCGAACTGATATCGCCCTGGCAATAAATCACTTTTATCCCATAGGATCGCAGTTCATCCAGCGTCTCAGCAACAGCCGATTCCTCCCTAACGCCATTGATGGCAAGGTCAAAGCCTTCCTTTGCCAGGCATCTCGCAATGCCCAATCCGATTCCTCTTGATCCTCCGGTGATGAGTGCTGTTTTCATATTTTTAGCTTATTCTTCCAACTATAGACCTCTTATATATTTCTCCTGACTTCGGTCATCCATCTTCGGTCTTCCATCATATCTCCTCAATATCCACCCACGCCCTTTTCGCCCAGCTTTCCAGTCCTTTTTCAGCAAGCTGAACACCTTTTGCCCCTTCTTTCAAGTCCCAGGGAAACGGGTCATTTTTTACTACATGTTTCAGGAATAACTCCCACTGGGCTTTGAACGCATTGTCGAATGGTTCCTGTTCCGGCACCTTTGCCCAGCCTCCCTGGAAATCGATCGGCTGAACAATGTCAGGATTCCAGACAGGTTTTGGCGTATTGCCATAATGCTGGATGTAGCATTCTCGCAGTCCGGCCACCGCCGAACCTTTGGTGCCATCAACCTGAATCGTCAATAAGTCGTCGCGTTTCACGCGGGTAACCCATGAGGAATTGAAGTGAGCGATCACACCTCCTTCGAGTTCGAAGGTAGCATATGCCGCATCGTCAGCGGTGCATTTGTAGGCCTTGCCCTGCTCATCGACGCGCTCCTTAATGTGCGTAGCGCCCATACAGGAAACGGCTTTCACCTTACCAAAAAGATTGTCGAGCACATATCGCCAGTGGCACAACATATCGACAATAATACCGCCGTCATCTTCCTTGCGATAATTCCATGATGGTCGTTGAGCAGGTATAGTATGGCCCTCAAAAACCCAATAGCCAAATTCACCTCGAACAGAAAGTATTTCACCAAAAAAACCATTCTGCATCAGCCGTTTTAGTTTCAGCATACCGGGTAACCAAAGTTTATCCTGCACCACGCCGTGTTTTACGTCTGCCTTTCGGCAAATATCAAATAATTCCAGCGCGACTTTAGTTTCGGTGGCAACCGGTTTTTCGCAGTAAATGTGTTTGCCGGCAGCGACCGCTTTCTTTACAGCATCGGCTCGTCTGCCGGTGGTTTGCGCATCAAAATAAATATGGTAATTCGGATCCTTTAAAACCTCATCGAGGTTAGTCGTCGCTTTCTGGATACCTGACATAAGTTTCAGTTTGTCCAGCTTGGCCATGCTTCTACCCACCAAAACCGGGTCTGGCATAATCACTTCCTCAGGTCCGATTTGCACGCCGCCTTGCTTCATTATCTCCACGATCGACCGCATCAAATGCTGATTGGTGCCCATACGGCCCGTGACGCCGTTCATGATGATCCCGATTTTGTGTTCTTTCATTTCTTTTAGTTCAATAGTTTTTAGTTCAACAGTTCAATTGTTGCTAGGTACTAGGCACTGGGTGCTGGGTTTTCCAATCTACATCAATCTTTTTCCTTCAATCTTATTCAATCTCCTTGCTATTAGCTTTTAGCCATTAGCTTTTAGCCAAATAAGCCCTCTGGATTTTTTGTAAAAACCCATGTTGATCCTCCGCCCAATGCTTATTGGAAAATATTTCTACTTCATTAAATCCGTTAAAACCAGCCTTTTCCACCCATCTCCTGATTTTCTTCAATTCAATGCATCCATCGCCCATGAGGCCACGGTCATTTAGCATATCCACTGTGGGGCTGAGCCAGTCACAGATATGAAAAGCCAGTAAATTCCCATGGGCGCCGCATCGGTATATTTCCTGCTCCAGGTGCGAATCCCACCAAAGATGATACACATCCACAGCCACTCCGACGTATTCAGAATCAAAATATTCAGCCATGTCATTGGCTTGCTCAAGAGTGTTGATTGCCGACCGCGTATCAGCATACATAGGATGTAACGGCTCGATGGCGAGTTTCACATTATTCGCCTCGCAATACGGCAGCAATGATTCAATGCCTGCTTTGATTTGATCCCGCGACTGTTCCAATGATATTTTTGGTTCCGCCCCACAAACAAGCACTACCATCGGAGCTCCGAGAGCCGCCGCCTCATCAATAGCCAGTCGATTATCGGCTATGGCTTTTTGGCGTATTGTGGAATCGGCAGAAGGGAAAAATCCTCCGCGAACCAGGCTCACGATAGTCAGTCCGTTGGAGCGAATCATATCACCAGTTTTGGAAATATTGCGGCCTTGCAAGGTATCGCGCCAGACCGACATGCCCTTAACCCCTATTTTGCCATATTCCTCAACAGATTTCTCAATCGCCCACGGCTTAGTGGTGATGGTATGAATGCAGAGTTTTGAAAGATCGGAGATTGGTGAGGCCATTAATCCAGGTAATTAAAAAACGTATAATACTTCCCGCCATCGATGATTCTCTGCACATAAAGAGCGAGCTCCCGCGCATGATAATCGCCCCACATGCTCGATTCGCCATTCGCGATTTTCGAACCGGCAGGTATATGATCCCAGCCATTTGGCTGATGGTAAATAGAATGAAGAATCAATCCCTGATGACCTGGTTTAGTGCTCAGATAGGGTTCGCCCAGCAAGGTATTTAAAACAGTTAGACCCGCCTGAATGTATTTTGTCGCATTCACCGGGTCAGAATTTTCCAGGTATTTTCCCAGCCTCAGCAGACCCTGGGCACCGATAGCGGCAGCGGAGCTGTCAACCGGCTCGAAATCATTGTATGGATCGGCAGGTCTGGAAAGATAATCGCCCAATTTGTGCAACTGCGGTGCGCAAGTATCCCAATACGGAATACCATCAACTGGAGTATTTTGAATATAAAAATCGCAGGTGGCTTTTGCTGCTTTCAGCATCATGGCCGCAACTGGTTCACGTCCTCCAAAAGCCGTTAAATCTTCATCAGCGAGGTTCTTCAGAAATTCAAGTTCTTCTGAAAAACCCAGCATAGCCCAAGCCAGGCCGCGTGTCCACGTACTGCGTCCGGTGTAGCCCTGCTGGGAATTGGGCGACCTGAAATTTCCATCTTTCGTATTGAATATACTTTCGTGTGCAGTACGACCGTAAATATCATAACTGTCGCGCCCTTCGCCATAATACACATTGAATTCGGCAGTGGCTTTTATATGCTTAATGGCCCTTTCCAGCAAACTGATTTTCACATCATTTTCACCCTGAAAAACATGACCAAGCGCATCGCTGAGCATGAGAATACGGCAAGAGCGGATGGTATCGACAAAAAGCGAGTGTGGTCCATTGAATGAATAAATAAACCCCCCATCCTTAATTTCAGTCCACCGCGATGCCTGCACCGCTCCGGATATTTTGAGCGCTAATTCATAGAAGTTTTCTTCCCATACATTGTATGGGATTTTCTCCTCTTTCATCAGCCGAAGCAGGTTGCCGTAGGTGGAAATGTTGTTGAATCCGTGATCATGGACACCAATATGGCTCACGTGCGGCGCCATATCGCTGACGGTGTGTTTTCTCCCGTATTGGAGCATGTCTGCATCACCGATGGCATCGAACTGAAGGATAGCGGAACCGAATTCAAAGCCCTGCGTCCACTCCGTCCAGCCTCGCGTGGAATATTTGCCATTCACAGTGAAGACCGGCGAACCTTTGCTATGATCATATTGATGTGCAATCAGTTCTACTTTTTGGCCTGAGAGTTTCCAGAAACGGCGGAGTTTTGTTGTCAAGGAGGTGGGTGTCAGATTGTAATCGATGATAATCATAAAATTTCAGATAGCCTTAATCAAAACTAATATCTGTGCTCTTGGCACCCAATGGATGAACAACGCTATTACTGGTACTTTTTATAATCTAATTACCTTAATCAAAAAAAAGTCCGGTATTTACCAGACTCCTTTTCTAAATGAGTAAACCAGTGAGGTTATCCTGAATATCGTATAAATTGTAACCGCTCGGCTAATTAACCAGAAGCAAATGATCTCCTACTAACCTCCTGATGCAGCTGAGATAATTAGAAGTAAGATGAAACCTGCAGCCCAGCCAGCGCCTGCCGCTCCTAGATTTTTACCCTTTCCACCTTTTCTATATCCTTCACGGTAATCACTCGAATTCACTTTTTGTTCAAAGTCAGGTATTACAGCAGGGGGATCTTGAACGTTTCCAACTGCAACACCTATAAAACCGAAAACACCAAAGAAAAACCCCAAAGCAAAATTTCCTCCGCCCCTTTTATGGTACAATTTAGCATCAGCTTTTCCGTCGAGATAGGTGAACTCCGCATTTTCAGCAATAATTTTAGCAATGTGCGGATTCTGTACATCAAACTCTATGAATTCAACGTGCTCAGGCGTGAATTCAAGTTTGAACGAACCATCACTGATAATAACTTTGTTTTGTTCTAATTGGAGAATCTCTCCCTTAATGGTCTGCCCCCCCTTCAGGATAATTTTATCCTTACTGATTGCATTGGTACATAATAGAAGTGCGCTAAAGAAAAAAAGAATGTTTTTCATAATTTGGATTTGGGTTAAAAAGTTAAAAATGATACTACCAAAAATAAAAAAAACTAAATAATTCAACTATTGAAAAGTGCCTTTTTAAGCACTAAAGGCATGAAAGATAATTATTTGTAAATGAAAACACTCATTGGTACTTTTTCTTCATTTGGGTTTTGAAGTCAGTCGGACTCATCCCTACCTTTTTCCTGAATAATCTCGAGAAATAAGACGGATCGTCATAATTCATCTTAAAGGAGATTTCCTTGTTGCTCAGGTCGGTGTAAATGAGCAGGCGTTTGGCTTCGAGTACGATTCGTTTGATGATGAAGTCGCTGGCGTTTTCACCCGTGATACTCTTTACGATTTTATTCAAATGCGCCGGACTTTCATTGAGCCTGTCTGCGTAATCTTTCACCAGGTGCAACTCCCTGAAATGCTGCTCTACCAATTTCCGGAATGCATTGACCTTGATAAAGGCCGGATCGGACATCAGCGATTTTTCGTAATGGTTACGGTTGAAAAAATACCTGCATTTCAGCAGGAAAATGTGGAGATAGCTGCGTAGTACATCTTCCCTGATTTCCGAGTCGCGCTTATAGTCTCGCCTCAAGTGGTCAATAATATCCAAGAATTCTGCGAATTCTTCATTGTTGAGGTTGAGAATGGGCTCTGTTGTATTATTATTGAAAAATGGCAAAGTCATTAGCAGGTCCTCATCCTGCAAGCCCAGTGAATAAAACTCCCTTGAAAAAACCAATAAAAATCCATGGTAATCGTCTTCCCGGGAGATGAGATGCACCTGCCCGGGTGTGAGAAAATGGATACTGCTGCTTTGAATTGGAAACGTCCGAAAATCGATCATATGCTGACCGGCGCCATTAATAAAAATACATATTTCGTAATAGGCATGACGGTGCGGCTGTTCGGTTTTATGCGGATACTCTATATTCTGTATCGTCTTTCCTTTCACCTCATACACATGAAATGCGATGTTTTCGTCACCTTTTGGTAATTCGTATATGTGAATATTTCGGAGCATGAAGCGATAAATATAGTCACTTCCGACAAAAGAATGATTGGTGATTGAGGGTGATTGAGGGTGATTGAGGAAGATTGATGAGAGATTGAGAAAAGATTGATTGGGGTCAAAAATGAGCCGATGCCGCTTAGTCTGCTATTATTTCCTATTTTCGACTCGTTGTTTGCTGAATTTTATTTAACTGAAATGCGATTAAAAATTATCGTACTCCTCTCTTGTTGTTTTATTTTGTTCCCGACTTTCGGAATGTATGCTCACATCATTGGTAGCAATCACGGACATTCCTACGGAACAGTCTATACGATTCTGTATTTCATTGCCAAGATTATCCCATTCATTGGACTTGGAGTACTGACGCAATTACCAGTGCGGAAATTCGGTTATCCTACCCTCTTATGGCAATTTATGGCTATAATCGGCGCTGGTATAGTTCTTGGCTGGCTCTTTCACGATTATTTTTCAACGGCCTATCTCAACTACTTTCTAACCGTCGGCATTGGGTTTTTAATGCTTTTTTATAGTGGCAAACATCCTTTTACTATTTGGTCGTTTATCTTACTGTGTTGTTTGTCGTTGGGGTTTGACTTCGGATTCCTGTTTAGTCAGACAGATGCATGGCTTGGTTATATGATTTCAATATGCGTGACGGCGATCGCAGCTTTTATAGGAATAAGCATATTATTCATTACGCTCAATGATCGCTACCAATTGCCGCAGCAGGTGATGGGTGTATTACTTGTGATAACAGGCGTTTTTTTGATTCTCCTTTTTTAATTTTTCAGAGCCGAAAGATTTTTATATATCCTCACCACGGAGTGCATTGTAGATCGCCTGCTCGTTCATCAGAGTGGCCTTATCATCCAGTTCTATTTTTCCAACGAGTTTTTCAACTGCGTCTATTTTTCGTTCTGCTGTCTGTAGTTTTCGCTGCATTTCTTCCTGGGTGGCCTGGAGTTCTTCGGTATTTTGTAATAGCTCTTCTTCCTGACTGCGAAGCCGTTCGGCCATTTCTTTTGATTCCTGAAGGAGAATACCTGTTTTCTCATTGGCGCTGATCATGGCGAGTGAACTCCCGATGGATGCGCAAAGGCTCTCGATAAATCCGACTTTATAGGGCTCAAAAACTTCAAAAGATGCTATCTCAATGACACCCATCACTTTTTCTTCCGCCAGCAATGGCGCCACGATGAGGTAGGTTGGTGTTGCCTCCCCAAGTCCGGAAGTAATGCTCACATAATCATTGGGTATTTCCCTGAGTTCGATGAATTGCTTGTCAATCCAGCATTGGCCGGCCAAGCCATGACCTTTTTCGATACCACGCTCTACGAATTTTTTACGGTCATACGCAAAGCACCCCTTCAGTTCGAGCATTTCATGGTCTTCATTCACTACAAAAAAGGCAGCCTGGTTGGCACCTACATATTTCACCAATTCAGACATTATCCTGTCGGCAAACACGGATATGTCATTCATGTTGTTCCTGATGATATCTGAAAACATGGCTAATCCATTCACCGTCCATAAGTGCTGATCGTCTTTTACCTTCACTTCTTTCATGTGGTCGCGCATTTTAATCAGGTTTCCTGCAAGGTTATCGCGATTAAATTCAGCCAGATTTTCAGTGAGGCCGGTCCAGGAAACACTATAATTCCTGTTGGTGACTTCCTTTATAAATTCAGACGCTTCAGCAAGGTTTCGCTTCAAATAATCAATGATTCGCTCTTCCTCCTTACTATCGATTGGCTCCTGGTTATCATATACAAATTGCCGGTTGCTCGCGTCGATACCAGCAAACAATTCATGCCGTTTACGCTGAGAAGTAACTATCCTGTTGAGTATAGTGAGCAAGGCCGGCACACCGATAAGGAGTATAAGCACCTGGACTAAAATCATGGTCACCATATCCTGTTGATAGTTCTGTTCGGACTGGTTATTGAGTTCGGTCAGAAATGTGTCAACCTCAGGTATGAACTCCGAATAATCGACCCATAACTTGTACCCTGGATCTGTTCTCACAACATCCGCGACATAAGCCAGATCACCTTCACGTATCTTATTGATCAGAAGATTATTTAGGTTTATGTAGGCCTTTACCTTACTCATAAACTCAAGCAATTGCTGCGTTTCAAGACCGTATTTTTCGAAAAGGGCAGTGAGGATTTTCAGGCTATTTTGGTGGTCAGTGATTGATTCTGTATGGGGTTGAAGCATCTTAATGTCAGGGTTGATGTAGAAACCACGCATACCCAGATCAGACTTCTGAACCGCCTCAAAGATCATATCGATTTGCTCCCTGAACTCAATGATGTCGTTTATGCGCTGGCGACTTTCCTTAAGGTCATTCAGCTTGCTATAAATGTATATGCCGTTGATCCCGACGAGCAGAATCACCAGAAAAATAGACAGTTTAATACCGAAGCTGTCGGACAAGCGAATAGAATCTTTGAACTTGTTCATAGTGGAAGACATGAAAAAATTAATTCAGGATTAAATAAGTGATAATATGCTGATTTTAAAAAGTACGAGTGCTTTTTTTGTTGAAATTGATTAATCCAACTGGACTGTAGCGTGGGTTATAGAGTTTACCATTAACATCATTCTAACGATGACAGTCTCTGGTAAAAATTCACTGCAATGCACTTCAATATCGGCGATCATCGTTAACTTTACTTTTGCATTTGATTTTGAATCACCCATTTTTAACCTAAACAAAACTGATATGAAAGCCTTT
>JBGSYX010000435.1:0-16935 GCA_041750735.1 Cyclobacteriaceae bacterium | reverse complement strand
GAAGCATAAATACGAAGGCTTCGGATCTTAAGCCTGGAAACAATGCTCTGATCGAACGTATATCCAACGGTTATGTTTTTCAGCCTGGCATACGAAGCGTCTTCCACGAAACGCGAACTAAATCGATTATTGAAGGTATTTCCAAATTCATATCGGGGCACTGACGTGATATCACCATCACTCTGCCATCGTTTCAGGGCATCTCTTGATTGATTGTTTGAAATATCCTCACCGGAATTCAGCAGCGATGTATTGCCGAAATTGATCATCTGATTGCCCATGCTGAATTGGAAAAAGATATTCGCATCAAAGCCTTTGTAAAGAAAAGTATTCGTAAAACCACCAAAATAATCAGCCTGCGCATCGCCAATAAAGGTGCCGTCGTTGGCCGTCAATCGGCCATCATTGTTCATATCCTTGTAAATGGCATCACCAGTTCCGGGATCCACGCCAAGAAACTCCAAACCCCAGAATGTGCCGAGCGGCTTGCCTGTTGTAATGATGTGCGTGTTATTAGTGAACGTGGAATAGCCTGCAAACTGAGGTTCGTCGGTTGCCAACTTTCTGACAACATTGTTGTTTTTGGAGATGTTGAACTGCGAAGACCACTTCACCGCCTTATCAATATTGACTGTGTTGATGGTCAATTCCAAACCTTCATTGGTGATTTCTCCGAGGTTGCCGAGTACCGAACCAAACCCGGTTGTTGCCGGAAGCAATTCACTTAGCAATAAATCATTTGTAATATTATAATAATAGTCAAATGTCAACTGGATTTTTCCTTCGTAGAGGGCAATATCAGTACCTATGTCAAACTCCGAAGTCTGCTCCCAACCCAGATCAGGATTTCCCAACGTGGCTGGTGCTACAGCGGGAATTCCATTGTAAGCAGTAGTAGCTGCCCATGTCGACAAATACCTGAAATCTCCAATTCGTTCATTGCCGGTAATTCCATAACTCACGCGCAGTTTCATGTCATCAAGCCAACTTATCCCCTTCATGAACTCCTCTTCTGAAATTCTCCAACCTGCTGATCCCGCTGGAAATAATCCGTATTTCCTGTTTTCACCAAACCTCGATGAGCCATCATATCGCACGGTAGCCTGTAGGAGGTATTTTGATTTGTATTTGTAATTAACCTCTCCGAAAAACGACATAAGCCCACTGTTGATCAGGTAGGACGATCCGTCTATAATAAGTCCTGAGGAAGCCAGGTATGTAAAGTCATTGCTTGGAAAGAGGATACCAACCGTTGATCCGCTGCGGGAAATACGACTGATAAACTCCACGCCCAGCAGACCGCTGATTTGATGAATGTCGCTGATGGACGTACTGTAGTTAAATACATTGTTATTCAGTAAAACCGATGATTCAGAAGTGCTGTAAATTCCATAGCCCTGTTGGCCTACGCTTTCCAGAAAACCACCGATAGCGGTGGTTGTGGGTTCATATTGGTCTTCGATGGTGGAGGTATAATCAGCGCTGAACCTGGTCGTGAATGTGAGATTCGGAAGTATTTCGTAGCGTCCATACAAACCGCCGAGCATCTTGGTAGCATACGTGTCGAATCGTGGTTCGAGGGCCTGGCCAACAGGATTGAAATTTGGAAATCCGGCATAGCCAGCGTCGCCGGGAGCATAGAGATTGCCTTCTTCATCATAAGGCTGGTAAAATGGTAGACTGGTTAGCGAGGCATTGTAAACGCCATCGAGGAAGTTATCCCCTTTGATCCGTTTGTTTTTAACCCTGGCGAGAGTCATGTTTAATCCAAAGGTCAGTCTGTCTGTTGCCTGGTGATCAATGTTGGTGGTCAAATTACCACGCTGGAATCGATTGTTCCAGATCACGCCTTCTTCATCACGGTAGGCAGCACTGAGATAAAACTGTGTTTTATCCGATCCACCACGAGTTGATAGCTGGTATTGTTGCACAACAGCCTGGCGCATCACTTCATCCTGCCAGTTGGTATTGACAGCGTCAGTGACACCCGGGATACCGGCACCATTTGGATCTTCATCTGCATTTGCAAGCGCCTCGCGTTGTAAGGATAATAATTCCGAAGCATTGAGTACATCGATAGTATTGGTCGGATCGATGACACCTCGTTGAATGTCGATGTCAAATGTGGTCGGCGAGTCGGCTTTACCTCTTTTGGTGGTAATGATCACCACCCCATTCGCAGCCCGGGAGCCATAAATAGCTTTTGCGGATGCATCTTTCAGCACTTCGATCGATTCAATATCATTTGGATTGAGTGCGGATAGGGCATTGTCGTTTTGTCCACCAAAACTCCTCGATGACAACCCACCGTCCCGCACCGGGATTCCATCGACGATATAGAGTGGACGGTTGGAACTAGATATGGACGAATTTCCACGTACTCTTACCATGATACCACCACCGGGAGTACCGGAAGATTGGGTCACAGAAACACCGGCAATCTGTCCTTGCAGGGCCTGGTCCAGCCCTACAACAGGCATATCTTTTACAACAGCCGGATTCAGCGAGCCAATGGCTCCAATAACATCGGCTTTTTTCTGAGATGAGTACCCGGTAACCACAATTTCTTCCAGTTGTTTGGTATCTTCCTGCAACGTTACATTGATGGTCGAACGGTTATTAATTGGTTCTTCAAGGGTAATGTATCCGATATATGAGAATACGAGTGTTTCAACACCGGCTGGTAATGTCAGTTTGTAGTTGCCGTCAAATCCTGATATAGTACCTGTAGTCTGACCACGAACGAAAATATTAACTCCAGGAATCGGGTCTCCGGAAGCATCCGTAACTTTGCCGTTGATTTCTGACTCTACTGACTGAGCGAGAAGTTCGAGAGATAAGAAAATACCGAAAATCAGGAGTAAAATTTTATGCATTCAGATACAGTTATCGTGCAATATAAGGTATGAAACCGCACTTTACGAAAAAGGTTTGCTTTGGAAAAATAATATATTTTTTGTTTGAACCATTTCGATTGGCAATTGATTTTATAACTGTATTTATTATGGTTTATTTCATGGGCTTTCAGATACTTTTATCAAAGATCTCTTTGTGACCAGATGAAGAAAAAATGCAGTTATGGAATACGCCAAAACTGAAAGTCCGGACGCTTACATCCCACCTAGCTAGTTCCTGGTATTAATATGCCGCGCTTAACAACTTTTTTTTCACCTACATGCAACCTTGGGTGTTCGACTCATATCTTTTAGGAAATTTAAGTTTAAACCAGAAAAAAGCATGAAGAATTTACAGTTCAAACATCTGCAGTTGTTGTCGGTAGCAATAGCAGTTTTTTTAGTCACACTTCCAGATCAGGCAAAAGCCAAAACTGCGGACACTCCTTACCTTACCAAGACCTTTAATTTGTCGGCAGGAGAACTTTACGTAAGTACATCGGGTGGCTCTATCAAAGTAGAAGGAGGCAGCGGCAACACAGTCAAAGTAGAAATGTATGTGCGGTCTTCGAAGCACAGCGATCAGAAGATTAAAGAAATGTTGGAAGATGAATATGAAATCAAAATCGGTCAGACCGGGTCCAGGGTGGAGGCCGTTGCTAAGCGACTTGGATCTGGCTGGAACTGGAATGGCATCAGTATTTCGTTTGTGGTGTACACGCCAAAAAATTTCGCTTGTGAGCTCAACACAAGCGGCGGTTCGCTAAACCTATCAGGTGTTAGTGGAAGTAAGCAAATTATGCGGACAAGTGGCGGAAGTATCCATGCTGAAGAGATATCTGGCGAACTTGACGTAAACACTTCAGGCGGCAGTATTCATGTCGATGAACTTAACGGTAACCTCAAGGCAAATACAAGTGGCGGAAGTGTCAATCTATCGGCTATCCGCGGTGATATTGATGCTCATACATCAGGCGGCGGAATTAATATCGAGGACGTACAGGGGTATGTTAGCGCTACAACCAGCGGTGGAAGTATTACTGCCAACATATCAAAACTGGAGAAACAACTAATTTTGAAAACTAGCGGTGGGAGCGTAAATGCCACAATTCCGCCAGGTCTTGGGCTGAACCTTGACTTGAGAGGCAACCGAGTAAACACATCTCTGAACAATTTCAGCGGCGAGTCCAAATCAGATCGGGTTCGCGGAACAGTAAATGGCGGCGGTATTCTTGTAGAATTGGCCACTTCAGGCGGCAGCGTAAACCTGAATTATCACTGACAATATTTTATCCATTAGGAATTTACAAACAGCGAAAACCATGGAAATCACATGGTTTTCGCTGTTTTTTATCGATTGCTGTCTGGATTTAGGTATTATTCCTGGGAGCCCGATAGGGAGAAAGGATAGCTTTCCTCATGGATCCCACGCTTTCTTTCCGGTTTGTTGCCCATATAAAAGGTCAATTTACCACCCTTAAGGATATCTTCGTGTGATATCCAGTTTTTTTCATAGCGATCACCGTTGAACTCGGTCTTTTGAACATAGATATTTTCTTCGCTATTGTCTGGCGCTTCAACAACAAATGTATTTCCATTTGGAAGACGCATGGTGATTTTTCGGAAAAGCGGAGAACCGAGCACATAAGAAGGATGCCCTGGTGTAACAGGATAAAAACCCATAGCACTGAACACATACCAGGCAGACATCTGGCCATTGTCCTCATCGCCACAGTATCCGTCGGGCGTTGGTTTGTATAAATCATTCATAATTTCTCTTACCCAGCGTTGGGCCTTCCATGGCTGACTGGTATAATTATATAAATAAGGCATATGTTGAATAGGTTGATTGCCATGGGCATATTGCCCTTTGTTGGCGAGGACCATTTCGGTCATTTCATGGATAACTTTTCCATATGACCCAACTTTAAACTCCGATGGCGTAGTGAAAACTCTATCGAGTTTGTCGATGAATTTCTCATCTCCACCCATGATGTTTACCAGGCCTTTCACATCCTGAAAAACAGACCAGGAATAGTGCCATGCATTTCCTTCTGTAAATGGCCCGCCCCATTCTATGGGATCAAACGGTTCAAACCAACTCCCGTCGATTCTTTTTCCACGCATAAAGCCGGATGAAGGATCGAACACATGCTTGTAGTTATAAGATTTCTCCGTGAATTGCGGAATGTCATCCGACTGGTTCAGCTTCTTGGCCATTTGCAATATGCAGAAATCGTCATAGGCGTATTCAAGTGTTTTACTGGTGGATTCTCTGTATTCGGGATAGGGTACGAATCCCTGATTGTTGTATTCCCTAATTCCATCGCGCCCGGGTGCCCAGGCGGGCGGCGTCACGAAGGCGTCTTTCTTCATCGCCTGGTATGCAAGGTCGACGTCAAAATCAGTAATGCCTTTGACATAGGCATCGGCAAACAGCGACGCACAATGTGTTCCGATCATCACTTTGCGATAGCCGGGACTTGGCCATATCGGCAGCCATCCTCCTTCCTTGTATGCATTGAGCATACCCTGGATTATGTCTGTACTTCTTTCAGGGTACATGATGGTGTAAAACGGGAACAATGCCCTGAAGACATCCCACATGCCAACATCCGCATAGAGGTAGCCAGGTCGCACGTTGCCGTTGTACGGGCTATAGTGAACCATGTTTCCTTCTTCATCAATCTCATAAAACATCCTTGGAAAAAGCATCATTCTGTAAAGTGATGAATAGAACATTTCCTTTTGCTCCGCTGTCCCACCTTCTAAAATGATTTTGTTCAACTCAGTATTCCAGGTCTGATAAAGCTTTATTTTCAGTTGATCGAAAGTAAAACGTGTTAGTTCACGGTTCAAATTCGTTACGGATTGGGGCATGCTTATAAACGACGTGGCGATTTTTACACCTATCTGTTCATTTTTGGCAGTGTTAAAACGAAGCGCGATTCCGGTGTGATCGCCTTCAATCTCCCGTTGAAGCGTCATCAGTGAATCATTATTCCATAATGAAAAGCTATCGAAGGGTTTATCGATATCTATGACGAAATACATTGCAAAGTTTTTTGGAGTACCACCGCTGTTGTTTTTCACCCAGCCGATAATCCGCTGCATACGAGGTATCACTTTCACATAGGAACCACCTGGAAATGCATCAATGAGAATCCAGGATGATTGGGATTCAGGAAACGTAAATTGCATCATTCCTCCACGTGGAGTTGCTGTCATTTCCGCTGTAATCTTCTTTTCAAAAAAGTCTACCTGGTAATAGTTGGGCAGCGACACCTCGCTAGTATGGTAATATTTCAGCGCGCGTTTCTCGTCGTTAATAATCAGTTCACCCACTTCAGGCATGATGGAAAATGCACCATAGTCACCCATCCATGGACTTGGCATGTGTGTACAGCGGAATCCGTTGA
This sequence comes from Cyclobacteriaceae bacterium, assembly GCA_041750735.1. GTDB lineage: Bacteria > Bacteroidota > Bacteroidia > Cytophagales > Cyclobacteriaceae > JAAUQL01. The sequence goes on along the minus strand of JBGSYX010000435.1, from coordinate 10,622 downwards.
TCGCAGGGGCATCATAGCGATAAATCCAGCGGCTTTTAGTCGGTTCGGTTTGTGGTGTCCAGAAATTCATACCCCATGGATGTGCTACGGCAGGATATGTGTTGCCTGTGGATAGGTCAAAGTCTGACTTAGAGCCAATACGCGGATCAACCAATTGCACCAGGTTTGACTGGTCATCCGGCATTCTGGTTAAATCCCTGAACTGACAATTGACTAGCAGCATCGATAACAGGGCAATGAATACTATGGATTTAAAAAGATGCTTTTTTGAAGAAATAGTTGGTAACCTCTGCATTTCAGGATCCTCCGCAGGATGCAATTTAATTAACTGTTAAACGAAAGCTAATACTAAAGAATTGCGGTTATTTATTCAAAATTAAGAATCATTTTATTATTCAGTGCATCCGTAATTGTTCCTTTAACTTACTCGTTATCCTGCTGATTTCCCGATGAAATAAGGTGATGATAATCATTCTGAATTGTGTAAAGAAATTTCAAGTCGGACATGTCCGTGGATATATGAAGCTTTTGTTTAACCTTGCCAGCAAGGGCAGTCACAGGTTCGCTTTGATAAAATTCTTTTTGCGTTTTAAGCACGCGCGCGATTAAATCCACGAACTCTGCCGGTAGTTGGTCAGCATTGGTAAAAACGGGGACATAGTTTGCCGGTAAGGTGCTGAGCGTGTGATCCTTGAGGAATCCGGATTTTTTTAGAGTGATCACTGTTGTTCCAGCAGCAATATCTCCAAGTCGTTGGCCTTTGCCACCAATGGTAATGCACAGGATTGCTATTCCGCCATAAAAAAAGGTATCAATTGGCCAGATGATCCAGCGCAAAAGATAATTGCCGATGTTTGGTTGGCTGCCGTCGAGTTTCACAACTTTGATATTAAATATCTTCTTGCCAATGGACTGTCCCTGCATGGTTACCTCAAGCACCAAATGGTAAAAAAAAGCAGGAACGATCACCAGAATTCCCATCATCGGAGAAGGCCCTTCAAATATACCTGCGTATATGAATATTATAACCATTACAATGGTGATGGATATCATAATCAGGGTGTCGATCAAATAGGCAAATATTCTATCCCCAAGTCCGGCTAGGGAATATTTAATCTGAACATTTTGCGAAGTGGTGATACTTACTTGTTCCAAAAAATAGTATTTTCAGGTGTCCAATGATGGTATCAAAGTTAATGAAAGAAGCCGCCTTTATAAAGCAGAATAAATATAAATGGGATGAATTTGAGCACCTGCTCAAAGATTCGTCAGCTATTTCTGCTGATAAGCTCGCTGAGATTTACATAAAAATTATGGATGATCTGGCCTTTTCCAGAACACACTTTGGCGAAGGGAACCTGACGAATTAACTGAATACCATGGCTTCTTCCATGCACTTCCTCATTTATAAAAATAAAAAGGAGGATTCAGGAAGGCTTATCACTTTCTGGAAGTTTGAATTACCATTGGTGATGTCGCAATCAATGCGATATATGTTTATCTCTTTTCTCATCTTCACCATAAGTGGAATTATAGGAGCTGTGTCGGCAGCACATGACGACACTTTTGTGCGGCTTATTATGGGCGATGCCTATGTCAACGAAACGCTTGCTAATATAGAAAAAGGCGACCCAATGGCTGTTTACAAACAAATGGGTCAGACGGAGATGTTTTTAGGGATCACTTTCAATAATGTACGGGTTTCGTTTTTTGTCTTTATTGCAGGGATTTTCACCTCTTTGGCAACGGGCTATCTCCTTTTTTACAATGGAATTATGCTAGGGGCCTTTCAGTATTTTTTCTTTCAAAAAGGGTTGCTAATCACCTCCGCGCTAACGATCTGGATTCATGGAACACTTGAGATTTCAGCGATTATCATAGCAGGGGGGGCGGGAATCATCATGGGCAACGGGGTCCTTTTTCCTGGCACTTACACCAGAACCCAATCGTTGCGTTTTGCGGCAAGGAAGGGACTTAAAATCATTATCGGATTGGTACCGGTTTTCTTTATTGCCGGGTTTCTGGAAGGATTCATTACGCGCATGACAGCAATGCCGGATTTAATTAAAATCGCCATAATTCTTGGCTCAGGAATTTTTATTATGATATACTTTATTTTTATACCATTAAACATCAGGAAAAATGGCCTATACACAAAAAATTAATTACTATAAGACACGCAGTTTCAGTCAAAAAATTAATGTCACTATTGAATTCGTTCGTCAAAACATCAATATAATCGTCAAGTCTGTTTTACTCGTACTTGGCCCGATGGCAATTCTCACGGGACTATTATTCTCACAGTATATTGGCTTTCTTTTTTCGACATTGGGGCAAGGCGAAATTGAAGCGGCACAGGATCCGATTTCTTTCCTCCTTAATCCATCGTACGTTGGTTTCATCATATTGGCCATATTTAGCTCTTTGCTCAACTTTGCCATCATGTTCAACATCATGCGACTTTACCAACTTCGTTATCCTGAACCTATCACAGTCACTGAAGTGCTCAACACTTCATGGCGCGACGCATTCATACTTCTCGGCCTTGGATTGGTATCATGGTTTGTAATCATGGCGGGCTTTATTGCCTTGATTATTCCTGGTATTTATCTCATTATCGTTCTTTCACTTGCTTTGCCAGCACTTTTTTTTGAAAGGCAAGGTGTTTTTAGTGCTATTGGAAGGAGCTTTGGTCTGATAAAGCAAAAGTGGTGGAGCACGTTCGGACTTATGATCGTAATTTCCTTCATGATGAATGCGGTGTCGTTCATTTTTATCATTCCTTTTTATGTTTTCTATTCATTGGGTATGTTGACAATGCTGGATGGGACTGGCAACGGTATGGACGTACAGTCGCTAGGATACCAGGCAGGAATGACCATATCCGTAATAATTATGTTTCTCGGAAATTTCATTGCCTATTGTCTGCCGATCGTCGCCATCAGTTTCCAATATTTCAATCTTGTAGAAAGGCAACAATCGGTCGGTTTGCTCGCCGATATCGATAAGCTTCCGGTAGAGTAGCAGAATAACCCGAATGAAAAACTTCCTCTTCTATTGCGCGTGCTGTTTTTTAGTCATCCTACCTGTAGGCGATGTCCTTTCACAGGAGGCTGATTCATCGAGAATGGAAGACAATTATATCATCAATTCCTTCGATAGTCAAATACTGTCAACATACCGGGCAAATGAAGAATTCAACTATAACCAGCTACCATCATCCAGGCAAAACATCCTTTCAATTATCTTCAATAAGTTCCTCAGTTTTCTTATACGGATATTTGGAAACCAGTTCTTCGCATGGCTGGTTATGATCGTGCTGATTATCGTAGGATTGGTAGGACTGGGATTTGCCTTATATGGGCTTTTCGGAATTGGTAAAACTATCCCAGTGTACAGTGAAGAAAAAAGGAAACTGGCCTATTCAATTCATGATGAAGATATTGCAACTATTGACTTCCCCGCGGAGATCGATCAGGCAGTAGTACAGGCGGATTATCGCAAGGCGATCAGATTGTTGTATCTATATTCACTCAGGATACTATCAGACAAGAAATACATAGAATGGCGTCCATCAAAAACCAATTACGACTATGTAATTGAATTGCGGCACGAGAATAACAGGAATCAATTTCAGGAAATTCTGTATTACTTCGAATACGTGTGGTATGGAGATTTTCATGCAGAAAAAATCCACTACGACTCAATGGCAAAAGTATTTTTTGAACTAAAGAAAAATCTGGCCTCATGACAAAGTATCAATGGCGGTACCTTGTTTTTCTGGGAGTAATTCTGGCGATCTATTTCCTGTTCCTCTACCTGATGCCACCAAAATTCAATTGGACAGTAACATTATACAAGAATGATAAAAATCCATTTGGAGCCGTTGTACTAAGGGATGTCTTAAACAAATCGTGGTTCGGTACACTTACCACATCAAATAGAACTATATACGAATTGCAGGAGATGGAGGAGCCCAATCTGTTTATTCTCTGTGAATCGTTTGCGACAAGTCCATCTGAAATGGAGATATTGCTGAACGAAGTACGAAATGGCCGAACCTTGTTTCTTTCAACCAGCATGCTCGATTCGCTTTCCAAAGACTCATTGAATGTGAGCATGAACGAATTTTCGTTTGGGTTTGTCATGAGTCAGATATGGGGAAAAGATTCCACGGGATTGCATTTCGTCCATCCGGCGTTTGACACAACGGAGAATTTCTGGTTGCCATCACAGTTATTGTCCCAGTATTTCCAGCGATATGATGCGGATCAATGGTCGGTAATTGCAGTGAATTCAAATGGAAAGCCAGTATTGCTAAAGCGAACACTTGGGGAAGGGATGATTTTACTTTCCAGCACACCGCTTATGTTCAGCAATTTTTCAATACTGAAATCACACAACGACGCCTTTGCATCTGCAGCTTTATCCTTATGTAGACCAGGGTCCTTGCATTGGACGGAGTTTTACCAGCTCGGCAGAATGGAAGCACAAACACCGTTGCGTTATATTCTCAGTGAGCAATCGCTCGCATGGGCTTTTTACATCACTTTTATTACAATTTTTCTGATGATGATTTTCGATGCAAAGCGCATGCAACGCATTATCCCGGTAATTGAACCATTAAAAAATGACACCCTGGATTTTGTGAAAACCATAGCGCGCCTCTATTACCATAAGCAAGACCATAAGGGGCTTGCGATGAAACAGATGCTTCATTTTACCGACTATTTGAAATTTCAACTTCTAATTGATGTAAATGAAGGAGTCACTGAAAACATACCAAAAATTGCCGCAAAAACAGGGGCAAGTGAAAAGGAAGTCAGGAAACTTTTTGATACCATGGTGGTCATCAACAACGCCCTGTTTATTACAGCGCGGGAGTTAAGACAATTCACAGCAATGATTGATGGAATAACAAAGAATCGTACACCTTAAAGATAAAATTATGGAACTGACCAGTTCTTTTGAAAGCCGTATTGAGCTCACTAAACTCAAGGAAAAGACAGATGAACTTCGCAGAGCATCCAGTGCTGTGCTAGTGGGGCAGCAACGTCTTTTCGACCTGATGCTTACCGCTATATTGGCCGATGGGCATATTCTCATTGAAGGTGTTCCGGGCATAGCCAAAACACTCGCCGCTAAGGTGATGGCCAGGCTCATCGATGCCGATTTTATGCGTATTCAGTTCACACCCGATCTCATGCCATCAGATGTTTTGGGCACATCAGTGTTCAATATGAAAAAGTCTGAGTTTGAATTCAAAAAGGGACCTTTGTTTTCCAGCGTAATTCTCATCGATGAGATCAACCGTTCCCCGGCAAAGACACAAGCAGCTCTTTTTGAGGTCATGGAAGAACGGCAGATAACCGTTGATGGTATCACTAGGCCAATGAGCCCATTATATCTCATTCTGGCAACGCAGAATCCGATAGAACATGAAGGCACATATAAATTGCCTGAAGCTCAGCTCGACAGGTTCCTGTTTAAAATAAACCTGAATTACCAGAACAAGGAGGATGAGATTGAAATTCTGACACGACACAATGAAAATAATCGACTGGCAGATGTCTCCGGAATAAAACCGGTGATCAATTCAAAGGATATCCTGGATTTCAGGTCAAAAATAAAAGATGTATATGTGGAGAAAAACCTGATAACCTATATCGCCTCCATTGTGGAAGAAACGCGATTAAATAAGGCTATTTATCTCGGAGCCTCGCCACGTGCCGGAATTGCTATGCTCAATGGCTCCAAGGCATTTGCTGCACTAAATGGCCGCGATTTTGTTACCCCCGATGACATTCGCTTCGTTGCCGAACCAGTATTGAATCACCGGATGATCATGACACCTGAGGCTGAAATGGAGGGCCAGAGTATTGATGGAATTTGTAAGAGAATTATTGAAAAAATTGAAGTTCCCAGATAAGTGGCTTTCCTGAAGACATTTTACCTGCATCGTCGTTTTTTTGCCGTTGCTGCGGTAGTAGTGGTATTGTTTATTATTGCATATACCTATGCGTTCTTTTTTATCATTGCCCAGATAGCCTTAATTGTCACATTGGCTCTGGTATTTTATGATGTTTTTGAACTTTATTTTTCTCGTGGAGATTTCAAGGCAACACGTCTTTGCGCTGAACGCTTCAGTAATGGTGATGAAAATAAAGTTCAGCTTGTTTTGGAAAACAAATTCAGGATTCAGGTCCGAATCATGATAATTGATGAAGTACCATTCCAGTTTCAGCGCCGTGATATTGATTTCATGGCTTCACTGGAGTCTCTTAGTACAAAAACACTTGAATACCAATTGAGGCCTGTAGAGCGGGGTGAGTATAGTTTCGGTGTGATACGTGTTTTCGTGAATACCGCCATCTCCTTGGTCACGAGGCGATTTGATTGCGGAATCCCCCAGAAGATTAGGGTATATCCATCCTATCTGCAGATCGAAAAATATGAACTCATGGCTATCAGCAATCACCTGCGTGATCTGGGGATAAAAAAAATGCGGAAAGTAGGCCATAACATAGAATTCGAACATATCAAAGAATATGTTGTTGGCGACGACTTCCGGACCATAAATTGGAAAGCCACTGCGCGAAAAAGCAACCTGATGGTTAATCTTTACCAGGACGAGAAATCACAAAATGTCTATTCCCTGATCGATAAGGGTAGAGTCATGAAAATGCCATTTCGGGGCCTGAGCCTTTTGGATTATGCCATCAATTCCAGCCTCATGGTTTCCAACGTGGCCATTAAAAAAGAAGACAACGCCGGTATCATGACATTTGAAAAGAAATTTGACGGCTTTCTTCCGGCCGGCAAGCAGCGCCATCAAATGCATCGGATCCTCGATTTTCTTTATAACCAGGAAACAACCTTTGGAGAAACCGACTATTCAAATCTCTTTGTACAATTGAATAAACGCCTGAGAAAAAGAAGCCTTCTCCTGCTCTATACGAATTTTGAATCAGTACACAGCCTTGAACGACAATTGCCCTATTTCAAAAAATTTGCGAGGTCGCATGTCCTCGTAGTCATTTTTTTTAAGAACACTGAGCTCGACGACCTCATCAACAATAATCCGGATGATACTCTCGGAATTTATCAAAAGGTCATCGCCGGGCAGTTCGCCTTTGAAAAAGTCCAAATCGTAAAAACACTCAGGCAGTATGGTATTCAATCTGTTCTGGCACGACCTGAAGAGCTTTCTATCCAGGTCATCAATAAATACATTGAGTTAAAAGCAAGGCAACTGGTGTAGTCGGCCGTTGGATTGAATCGCAAAATACTTTAGATGCCAGATAAATACTTCTCAGGCCATGGCACTGATATTACGGAATTGACTAATAAATTTGTTTAATCAGGATCATATTTGTGTACACCATCGTCGATATAGAAACCACTGGAGGCACCGCTAAGAGGCATAAGATAATTGAGATCGCTATTGTCACGTTCGATGGCATTCAGATCGTAGATGCCTGGTCCACGTTCATCAATCCAAACGAACCTGTTCCTGCCTTTATCACTTCACTCACCGGCATTAATACACATATGATCGCGCATGCGCCGACATTCGCGCAGGTGGCACCACAAATACTTGAAAAAACCCATGAAAAGGTATTCGTTGCTCACAATGTCAATTTCGATTTCGGCTTCCTGAAAAAAGAGTTTGCGGAGATCGGGATTACATTCGATAGGAAAAAGTTATGCACTGTGCGGCTTGCAAAGAATATAGTGCCCGGCTTCAGATCCTATGGATTGGGATCGCTGACGGGTGCACTTGGAATCACCATTGAAAACCGCCACCGGGCGCTTGGTGATGCGCTGGCTACCGTTAAAGTGCTCGATTATTTATTGCGAAATGACCGTCATGGATTTGTTACGCTTTCGCTGAAACGCCATTCAGGTGAGGGGCAGCTGCCGGCAAACCTTCCTCGTGAGGTTTATACCTCACTCCCTGAAGGAGCGGGAGTATATTATTTCCTCAATTCGCGTGGCAAGGTGGTTTATGTCGGTAAGGCGAAAAATATCAAAAGCAGGGTGTGGACACATTTTACCGGTGATTCTGCAAAAGAAAAACAGCTTTTCCATGAAGTGGTTCACGATGTGCAATACGAACTTACAGGCAATGAATTAATCGCGCTGTTATTGGAATCGCGTGAGATAAAACGGCTATGGCCAGAATATAACAAAAGCCAAAAAACAGCATCGTCCAATTACGGGATTTACCAATACACCGATCGTCTGGGTTATCAACGGCTTAGCAGTGCACATTACTACCCCGGGAGCATGCCTGTATCTGTATTCAGTAGCCTGTCTGAAACGCGTGCATTTCTTCAGGAGCTTGTTGAGGAGTATGCGCTGTGCCCAAGGCTTTGCGGATTGCAAAAAACACCTGGGCCATGTTTTGACAGCAAGATCGGAAAGTGCGATGGCGCTTGCAAAGGTGCGATCCCGGCTGATCAATACAATGAAAGGGTGAATCGAGCGGTTGGAGCTGCAGGTGGTGAGCAAAGAACCTTTGCTATATTTGGCAAGGGCAGGCAGATGGATGAGATTTCGGTGGTTTTGGTGGAAAGCGGAGTCTATCTGGGCCATGGTTTTGTAGAACGCAGGTTGCGTAATGGCGGACTCAGTGAATTAAAGCAACGAATCCAGTCTTTCCCCGACAACGATGATGTGCAGCGCATACTGCGGTTATTTTTGAAATATCCACAGGAAGGGGAGATGGTCTTTTTTGAAAGAAGTTAATCCTAGTATGGGCCAGATGACTTGTTAAAACTCTTTTTGGATTCAAAGTCGAAAACTTCCGCTATTTACCGGGGTGTCGGAAATAGTAAAAATGCCCGTCCTCAGCTCCGAGCAACAAGTCAGGCACATGGTTTTTATCCCAGTCAACCACGGCAGGACTCGTGGTATGACCGGCCAATTTTACATTTGAAAAATCGCCATGATACTGCATGGAAATTTGCCCGTTTTTACTGCCTGTATTCTCAAACCACACGGCATTGATTCCATTCAAAATAATGTCTATATCTCCATCAGAGTCCCAATCAGTCAATACCAATTTCCTTCTGCCACTGGAGCCAAATTTATCCACGTTTAAACGCAAATAGCCTGGTTTTTCCACTGCCGGATTGTTGTTTCTGAAATACTCGCTTGGGCTGGAGTAAAAAATACGTTGTCCAGGTTTCAGCATGGCAGAGGAACCCTTAGATTCTTTTTCGTAATACGTCAGATAGCCTTCATGATCCAGCATGATCAAATCGGTGAGCTTGTCGCCATTCCAGTCGGTCGCGAAGGGCGTCGTTCGCCACTGGGTAGCCAGTGTATTTGGCTCGGGATTCCACCAATTCCAGGCCGGTTTCGGCGCTTTTTCTACCCATCTGACGACTACCGGCTTTTCAGCTGATAGGACAGGCATTCCCGGTTTGCCAATATTCTCGAACCAAACCACTTTTCCCCAGATAGAATTAGCGATTATATCTTTCAGACCATCATTATTCCAGTCGGCTACTGATAATGTAGTATATCCCCATTTCGATTCGCAGGGCCCCTGGATAGAGCCGTTTTCGCCGGCTTGAAGTCTGATGACTTTCCCTGCCGCAGATAAATAAACAGGCTTAGCCCATTTTGGCGTATTGCCATTGTCGAGATTTTCAATGAAACCGATGTATCCAGCCGAATTACCACATATCAGGTCTTCATCGCCATCATTATCCCAATCGGTGCTGAAGGGCGTCGCTAAAGCGCCAAACTTTACATACTGGGCTTTTTGCTGAAAGTATTTTGGGGAATTGAATAGTGGCATCCGATCGATGGTCTTTCCGGTATTTTCAACGAGGGCTACTCTTCCATCCTCATCACCAACAATCAGATCGAAATCACCGTCCCGATCCCAGTCGATTGCGACGGGAATAATCATTTCAAGATCCATTTTGATAATGCCGTCCTGGTTTTTTAAGTATTTGCCAGCAGCATAAACAGGAGCCTTCCTTGTGCCTGTATTTTCAAACCAGGTAAACTTGTCAATGAACTCACCGCAAATAATATCCAGATCGCCATCATTATCGAAGTCTTCGAAGTTTGGGGAAGGAGCTCCATAGAGATCAATTGGTTTATCACCGGCCCAGATTTGCCCTTTTAAAACAAATTTGTTCCTATCATTCTCCACCAGATACACATAGCCATGTAACGGCCCGTTGGTCCATTCACCCTCTTCATTATAGGCATTATCCCAGCCGTAGTCCTCACCGTCCTGGATTCCGACAACAATATCCAGATCGCCGTCGTTTTCATAATCCACATATTTCCATTGGCTGAACCGTATTTTTTTGTGCAACTGATTAAAGGTGTCCATTGGAAATAGCACAGTAAAAGGTGCTTCTGAACCAGAGGTCAGCCCGGCAATTTCCACGCCGGGTAATAAATAACGAGTCGCGCCATTCACATAAGAAACCTGGATATTTTTAATAGCAGGGCCTATTTTGACTGGCGGATTGAAAACGGGGAACGACTCTGCGGATGAATTTTCAAAAAAGTGAACGCCATTAAATGGCACGTCCGGACACGACACTAAAAGATCGAGATCACCATCCGAATCATAATCAATCGGTATAGGC
>JBGSYX010000434.1:0-3411 GCA_041750735.1 Cyclobacteriaceae bacterium | reverse complement strand
GGACAATAAATTCAGGTCTGGTTTAGGCTATGATCTATACATTTCAGAAAATGAATGGACTGATTGGTATTTCATGGATGAGATTCCTACAACACAGTCGGTATATTCAATTGAAGGTAATGACTTCCAAAGCCCTCCAGGCATTATTAGTCTTTATATCAAAGATTATTACAACACAGTCTATCCAGATTTAGGCTTATCACAAATTATAAATATTAAGAATAATACATTCAAAACCCAGCAGGGTGGTACAGCAATTATGAGTCTGAATAATATCAATGCGAAAGTTTTGAATAATACCTTTAAAGACAATGGTGAAATAGGTATATACGTTGAGGGCGATGCAGGTAAAATGACCTATGCTCAATACAACAAGATTCTTAATAACAATTTCAGCAAGTCAAATTACACCGGAGCAAATGTTTATCTGGGTGAATTTACTGCAAACAACATGGTAGTTGGTGTTGCCTCGGATAAAGTAACAGACCTGGGTGATAACAATAAAATCGTAGGAACTAAGGCGAATAAAAAAGGACCGCATTTTCAACCAGTCATGAAGGTAAATCCGCATGGAATGCATGGCAGGAGACCGGGAAACTAATCACACAATCACAACCCTATTCAATGCATCAAGCAGCCAGAATTAGTCCACATCCTCAAGATGCCTTAGTTTTTCGATATCAGTAGTAATATTGATTTTCGCAACCATCCCGATGAAGGATCGGGATGGTTTTTTATTCCAGAATTGTTGAAATCAGTTTTGAGGGCTATTTCTATTATTTTGATCATCCCCATTCCGACAAGATGATTCCAGTTTTAACATTTTTTAACATCGCTCATAACATCTATTAACAATTATTTTTGTTCCTGTCTGCAACTTTTTATCGAGCTTTATCATCTATATGACAAAGATTACCTCACATGAAAAAGGAACTCATCTATTACATATTTCTGGGGCTCGTTGTTGTCGGCCTTATAATCTACGAAGTCTTCAATTCCAGTAAGGAATCACGCATAATCCAGGTAGAGTCGTTCGAAAAGGTAAAGGTCGATTTTGACTGCCAGGTATTTGTATCCTTGGGCGAAGAACAAAAAGTAGTACTGGAGGGACCATCGCCCTACCTGGACCGCATCGAAGTGAATATGAAAGACGGTATACTTCAAATATCCGAAAAAAACCAAGGGCTCACCTCTCAAATGTTCGGCACATTTGGACGCAAAAAAGAAAAAGTCTGTCTTTATCTGCGGTTGAAGCACGCTGACCAGCTGATCGTCCCCAACAAAAACAACCTGATTTCCAACGAAAGGAACCTGAATGTTGCCGAAGCAAATTGTGCTGAATTGTCAACAGGCAGTACTGTTATTAGAATTCTCCATTCACTCACCACCAGAATCGCGCGGATCACTCCTCTGATTCCATAGCCTCTTCATGGGCCAGAAGCCCCTTTACAATCAGAAATTGCGCACCAATATAAGTCGCAATAATCAGTAATCCCGGTTGCACCAAAGGATGCGAAAACCGGTTGATAGCAATCATGGAATCGGACATGATGAATAGCAACGCTCCACTATAAACCAAAACGAAACTGCTGTCTGATGTCTTTCCTTTCCTCAGAATTGCCGAAATACCCATGGTAATGATAACAGCCGTATAAGCGGCAACGGGGATGAGCATATCGCCCAACCTTTCATGAAGAATATAGAGTAAACCACCGCCATAAACTATAAGAAATACCAGGCGGAATGCCACGAATTTACTCACTGGAACCTGAACTTCACGATCGGTGGCGTTGCGATAGGCAATGATGTAAAACACCTGAGCCACCAGAAATGCCCCTAATCCAAATATAAATAGGTTCTCCACGCGCTGCTGGAACATCAGCAATACATCACCGATCCAAGAAAACACCAGCGCTACCGTGACTAGCCACGTCAGCGTTGAATTAGCTGTTTTTCTGGATGTGAGGTAATAAATTAACAACGTGGCCATCAGCAAGGGTTTGCTGATAAAATCAGCCATTTCTACTTTCATCACCTGCGCATACAGGTTCACAATGGAAACCGCGTAAAATCCATACAGGGCAAAACGGGAAATATTTGACTTGTTCATCATCAGATTGTTAATACCCTCCGTGGTATTTTCTCAGAAACCATTCCGCAGAAACGAATACTATTAATATGAAAAATCCCCACGGCATTTGGATGATGGCCAGGTATTTTTCGGTAGAATAAATTTTATCAACAGGTTCGCGCGCTAAGAGGTCACTTTTCAGGCGACTCATTTCACTAGCTTTGTAAAAGTTTCCCTGATGGTCCGCGGCAATATTTCTCAGCATGTGATGGTCGGCCATCAGGTTTGTGCTTTCAATTTGCAAATCCTTTATCATGAACGAACCGGAAGCGCGTTCCTCCTTATTATCGATGGTGGCGCTGGCTGAATAGCTATATATTCCCTCGTCGAGTCCATTGATACGGTAGGAAGAATTCTGAGGACTTGTCACATAAGTATAGTCTTGGTTGAGTGCGTTTTCATTGCTGATTCGGATGTCGATTTTATGGTTGTAGGTTCGCTCGTAAATGCTGTTATACACTTCACTTTCAAAAACGACGGGTTCATTATTCAGAAATTCATTCTTCACCGGGTAAACTCTGAATTTCCGCTTGTCTTCACGAGTGGACAGAAACTGTATTAGTTTAGTAATGATCTCGTCAAATGCCTTGGTTTCCTGCGTCTTGGCAAATTCCTGAATCCGCCAGTTCCACATTCCTTCTCCCACCATGGCGGCGCTGCTCCAGTCGTTGGATCGCTGAACGAGCAGTAATGGTTTTTCGGTGATTATTTTTCCTATTTTCTGATACAGTAATACCTCTGCAGCACCGGTGGTCGCAAAGTTGGCGAAGGGTACCTTCACAGGTGAAAATGCATCCAGAGCGTCCAGGTTTTCGCGCGTAAACAGGAAGCTGTTGAATGTGTCGTTGAAATGCGGCAACACATTGTCTGACTGCGCGTTTACTGGCAGAATCGTCACACATCCATTTATGGAATTGTAGGCATTCATATCGCTCTGGCTCCCATAAATAAAGAAAGCGGGGATTTTCTCACGACTTATTTTCGCCAGCAGATCCTGATACTGCCGTCGCCGATTGGGCACCTGATGCAGAATTACGGCATCGTACTTTTCTTCCACATAAGGAAATATTCCCTGGATATGCACCACCAATTCATAATTCTTATTGGATTCCAGGGCATTTTTTATGGCTTTTATGTCCGGATGGGGTGCCGGGGCGATGAGTAGTATTTTTTGCTTTCCGTCAATGACATCCACAAAAGCATCCTTAACGTTGTTGGTTTTGATACGTTCCTGTTGCGTGGATGAAAGTACAACCGTGTATCGCTGCATACCGCTTACC
>JBGSYX010000433.1:0-16833 GCA_041750735.1 Cyclobacteriaceae bacterium | reverse complement strand
CGAAGAATCCATAGAAAGTGAAGTGCTGCCACGCTCTGCAACACTAATTTCTCAACTGGAAGGCATCAACAATTATCTCAATAAGCAAAAAGCCACCACCGACGCAGGTCTGATGAGCAACTTCAAACAATTGATCAATACGACCTCGATTCTGGCAGGTGTCCTGTTGATTATCGGTATTATACTGGCGTTCTCGATATCAAGGGCGATCACCCGGCCAATCAACTATCTTCGGGCTATCATCGACAGGCTTGGGCAGGGGGATCTGGTTAAAATAGATAAGTCAAAACTATCGAATGACGAAATCGGCGACATGGCTAAGTCGCTTTCCTCCATGGCTGAGGGCTTTGGAGAAATCACTGTATTCGCAGAAAATATCGGAGCAGGAAAATACGATAGTAACTTCAAACCATTGAGTGAAAGTGATATGCTTGGAAATGCACTCCTTGATATGCGCGCCAACCTGAAAAAAGTCGCTGAGGAAGATAAGAAGCGCAACTGGTCCACCAGCGGTCTGGCCAAGTTCGGTGATATCCTTCGCAGCTATAACGACAACTTCGATAAACTCGCCGACGAAATCATTTCCAACCTCGTGAAATATATCGGGGCAAACCAAGGAGCATTATTCATCATTGAGTCAAATGATGCTGCCTCAGAAGAAGAATACATGGAAATGGCGGCTTGTTATGCCTGGGATAAAAAGAAATTCCTCGAAAAGAAAATCTACCGCGGTGAAGGCCTGGCCGGTCAGGCATGGATCGAGGGCGACGTGATCTACCTTACTGAAGTTCCTGATAGTTATATCTCCATTACTTCCGGTCTTGGTGAAGCCAACCCAAGAAGTATTCTCATTGTGCCCTTAAAACTCAATGATGAGGTGCATGGTGTTATCGAAATGGCATCCTTCAAGGAATACGATAAGTTTGAAATTGAATTCGTAGAGCGCATCGCAGAGAGTATCGCCTCAACCATTTCTTCCGTAAAGGTGAATGAAAGAACCCAAAAACTGCTCGAAGAATCCACGATGATGACTGAGCAAATGCGGGCTCAGGAAGAAGAAATGCGTCAGAATATGGAAGAACTCCAGGCTACGCAGGAGAAAATTCAGCGCGACCAGGAAGACCGCGAATCACGCGAAAAGATCGTTCTTAGCGGAACTGTACTTATCGAATGCAACAAGTCCTTCGTGATCCGCAGCGCAAATGAAATCTGCAAAGACATTTTCAAATACACCCCCGCGGAAATGGAAGGCAAAATGCTAAAGGACCTTATGCAGAACAGTTCCGACCTTAGCATCATACAAGAAGAAGCCACGGAAGATACCTTCTGGAATGGTGCATTGGATATGAAAGACCGAAACGGCAAACCATTGAGGTTACTTGTGTCGGCGGGTCAAATCCCCGATTCCGTTCATTACGACAATCTGTATGTGATTTACGGCAAGGACATCACCAACGTCTGACCTATGAGAAAAGGCCTCTTTTTTGTTCTGGCAGTCTTAATTGGCTCTTTGTATTCGTGTACAACGGATAAAAAAGTAGATAGTGATTCTATTAAAAAAGAGATTAACAGCCGGGAGATCGTTCACGTCACAGAGGCGGAAATTGTGCAAAAAGCCCATGAACTGGGCAATATCATCGCGACAAATTCACAAAAGGCATTGGGCAAAAAACTCCAGGAGGCACTTGCTTCAGGTGGAATAGTACACGCCATCAGTTATTGCAACATACAAGCTATGCCCTTGGTTGATTCGCTGAGTAAAGAATACAACGCAAATATCAGGCGGGTAAGTGTCAAATACAGAAACCCCACTGATGCTCCATCAGACCTGGAATTGAAGGTTCTGGAAGCATACGAAACTCAAAAAGCCGATTCCATCCCATTGAGTACAAATGTTCAGCCGCTGGGAAACGACGAATATCTTTTTACCAAGCCCATCATCGTTGATAATGCGCTTTGCCTTACCTGCCATGGAACACCAGAAAATGGAATGGCCGAATCTACCGTCCTGTTGATAAAATCGAAATATCCTGATGATAATGCCACTGGGTATCAGATGGGCGACCTCCGGGGAATGTGGAGTATCGTACTTCCAAAGAAAAATATCGTTCAGGCGTTTTCTGCCGAATAACTGTCGATTATTTCCTGATACCTGAAACAATCCGTGGTATGGTCGTTGACCAGCCCGCAGGCCTGCATGTGCGCGTAAATCACGGTACTGCCAACGAACTTAAATCCGCGCTTTTTCAGATCCTTACTTAGTGCATCCGATTCCGGAGTCGTCGCAGGAACTTCTTTAAGCGTTTTGCATGCACTTATTTTTGGCTTACCTCCTACAAATTGCCATATATACTTGTCGAACGAGCCAAACTCCTTCTGTATCTTCAGAAACTCCCTGGCGTTGGTGACGGCAGCCTGGATTTTCAACCTATTCCTGATGATGGCCGGATTGAGAATCAACCCTTCCACATGTCGCTGATCGAAGGTGGCTACAACTTCAGGATCAAAATCAGCGAAGGCAAGGCGGTATCCTTCCCGCTTCTTCAACACCGTGCTCCAACTCAATCCTGCCTGCGCGCCTTCGAGGATGAGGAACTCAAAATGTTTCCTGTCGTCATGCACGGGCACTCCCCATTCTTTATCGTGGTACTTTTCGTATTCCGGAAATTGGCCCTGGGCCCAGGCGCAGCGGGTACTCATATTGGTATAGATTTAGATGAATTACTAAATCTATAAAATTTTACTTTCGAAAATAGAATGAGCCGCTGATTGTCAAGTGATAACTAAAATTTCGAAATGGTGCATAATTAACAAAAGTCATTTGTTAAATTAGTATCGACTCCACCCTTAATTGTTGCTGCTCTGGTACATTTTTTGGGAGCTACAACAAGTAAATTTTTGTATCATGAGAAATTTTTCCAAACAATCCGCCGTCTGCATAGCCACTGCAGCCTTCTTTATCTTTAATTCATGTAAAAACGATGATCCGGATCCTCGTGCAAGTGACGAAATCCTATTTAATCCCAGTCTCACCTATGGCAATGTCAGTGACATTGAAGGTAATACCTACAAAACCATCGAAGTTGGCGATCAGGTATGGATGGCCGAAAACTTACGGGTTACTCAATACAACGATGGCACCGCTATTCCCAATGTGGAAGATGAGTTGAATTGGAAAAATACCACGAGTCCCGCTTATAGTTGGTATGAAAATAAGGAAGGAACCTATGCAATACCCTATGGAGCATTATACAACTGGTACACTATAAACACTGGCGAACTTTGTCCCGTTGGATGGCACATACCTTCAGTCGAAGAGTGGGAAACCCTCATTTTGAATTTGGGTGATCGCCCCTTAGCCGGAGGTGAGATAAAAGAAAAAGGAGATACGCACTGGAAATCTCCCAATAGGAATGCAACGAATTCTTCCGGTTTTTCAGCGCTTCCCGGAGGATTTCGCAATAGTGGCGAGGGTCATTTTTATCAACTGGGTGAAAATGGCTATTGGTGGAGTAGCTCTGAGAAATTTGATTCTGCCTGGGAATTGAAACTCAACTTCAATGACGGTTATACCTATATCGAACTTGGTATTCCATCTAACGGTAATTCTATTCGTTGTTTAAAGGATTAAGAATCGAAAATCCTCTTGAGTTTGAAACTCGTGAATTCCCTAAATCTCCACCTCATCCAGATTGATAAATTCAATCTGGTGGTCATCACTCAGCGTGATGCCGACGATGGAATTTGCTGAGATTTTACCAGATAATATCTGCTTAGAAAGCTCATTGAGCACGTTTCGCTGCAGCACACGCTTCAAAGGCCTCGCGCCAAACTGCGGATCGAAGCCGATTTCGCCGATATAGTCCAGCACTTTGTCATCGGCTTCCAGCTTAATTCCATTTTCCGCCAGTCTCGCCTTGATGATGTTAAACTGCAAATCCACCACCTTGCGTATATCTGCTCGCGATAATGGAGTAAACATGATGATCTCATCGATCCTGTTGAGGAATTCGGGCCGCATGGATTTTTTCAATAAATCAAGCACCTCCAGGCGCGTGTCCTCCAGGATTGCTTCATTGTTACTTTCCTGCAATTGTGCATAGTTCTCCTGGATCAGGTGCGAACCGATATTCGTCGTCATGATGATGATGGTGTTTTTGAAATTCGCTACCCGACCTTTGTTGTCTGTAAGCCGGCCATCATCCAAAACCTGCAGGAGTATATTAAATACATCGGGATGGGCCTTTTCTATTTCATCCAACAAAATAACCGAATAGGGTTTGCGACGAACTGCTTCAGTGAGTTGGCCCCCTTCATCATAACCCACATAGCCCGGAGGCGCTCCAATAAGCCGGCTGACCGCATGCCGTTCCTGGTACTCCGACATATCGATGCGTACCATGTTGTTTTCATCATCAAACAGAAATTCGGCAAGGCTCTTGGCTAGTTCCGTTTTTCCAACCCCGGTGGTTCCATAGAAAATGAATGACCCGATTGGCCTTTTCGGATCCTGAAGCCCGGCGCGACTCCGGCGCACCGCATCAGAAACCGCCGCAATGGCTTCCTCCTGACCTGCGATGCGATTTCCCAATTCAGCCTCAAGGTGCAGCAGCCTTTCCCGTTCGCTCTGTAGCATACGCGATACCGGTATGCCCGTCCACTTAGCGACCACTTCAGCAATGTCCTCGCTGTCAACTTCTTCTTTGAGCAATGACTGACCTAGCTGCATTTGCTTTATTTGTTCCTGTAATCCGCTTAGTATTTTCTGGCTTTCCAGGATTTTTCCATACCTTATTTCGGCAACAGTACCAAAATCACCTGCCCGTTCAGCCCGATCCGCTTCAAACTTCAGCCGTTCGATTTTTTCCTTTTCCTGCTGAATGCTCTGGATGACATGCTTCTCATTTTCCCACAGGGCCTTCAGTTCATTGCGCTTATCCGACAGTTCGGCAATAATCTTGGAAAGAACCTTTTCCTTATCGGCATCCTTTTCCCTGCGAATGGCTTCACGCTCTATTTCAAACTGCATTATTTTGCGCTCAAGCTCATCGAGTTCCTCTGGCATGCTGTCGATTTCAAGCCGAAGTTTGGCTGCAGCCTCGTCCATCAAATCAATTGCCTTATCCGGTAGATAGCGGTCCGAAATATATCGGCTCGAAAGCTCCACTGCCGCGATTACTGCATCATCTTTTATTCTGACACCATGGTGTAATTCATATTTTTCTTTTATCCCTCTGAGAATGGAGATGGCGTCCTGCACGTCCGGCTCATCGACCATTACACCCTGAAAACGTCGCTCCAGTGCTTTATCTTTCTCTATGTATTTCTGGTATTCTTGCAAAGTGGTTGCCCCGATGGCGTGCAACTCGCCCCTGGACAAAGCGGGTTTTAGCAAGTTGGCCGCATCCATTGCGCTTTCGCCTCCTGCTCCGGCACCGATCAACGTATGGATTTCGTCTATAAAAAGAATAATTTCCCCATTGGAATCGGTCACTTCTTTGATGACGGCTTTCAGGCGCTCTTCAAACTCACCTTTGTATTTGGCGCCAGCGATGAGCAAGCCCATGTCGAGTGAAATGATCATCTTCGACTTCAGATTTTCCGGAACGTCGCCATTCACGATGCGCTGTGCAAGGCCTTCGACAATGGCTGTTTTCCCGACACCCGGTTCGCCGAGGAGAATAGGGTTGTTTTTTGTACGCCGGGTTAATATTTGTAACAAGCGGCGGATTTCTTCATCGCGACCAATGACCGGGTCGATTTTACCTTCCAGAGCCATTTTGTTCAGATTTTTGGAATAACGATCCAGTGACCTGTACTTGGCTTCTGCATTCTGATCCTTGACCTGATCACCGCCCCGTAATTCTTTGATAGCACCGATAAGGTGTTTTTTAGCAAAACCCAGGTCCTTTAACAGACTTGCTGTTTTGTCGTTTCCGTCGGTTAGGGCAAGTAAAATATGTTCGATTGCAATAAACTCATCACCAAACTCTTTGAGGTAGTCGGTCGCTTTTTGAAATACCCGCTGCACCTCATTGGAGAAATAAGGCTGCTGACCGGAGCTTTTTGGATAATGGGCGATGATTTCGTCCAACTTTTCATCCAGCAACATTCGGTTTACAGAAAGCTTTTTCAGCATGAATGATATAACATTTTCATCCGAAACCAACAATGCTTTCATCAAATGACCGGTGTCCACCACTTGCTGTTGGTTGCTTCCCGCCACCTCGATAGCTTTTTGAATGGCTTCCTGGCTTTTTATCGTATAATTATTGAAGTTCATAATGTTAACTTATAATCAGACATTAGGCTCTCAATTTTTAAACCAAGCAGGCAAACCCTGGATTTTTCGGATATTTTGTCATCAACATTAACATAATAGATATAAAAAAAGCCATTATGTCCTGATTCCATAATGGCTTGTCGTTGAGTTTAAAGAGAATATCCTTTAATGTGGCCCACCAAATCGCTCTAATGCGAGGAGATATGCTTTATCGTAATACTTTGTGAGAATGTTCCAGTCGAAGCTCACGGATGCGCTTTCTGCCCGGTTGCGCATTTCTACCCGCTCACGGCGATTCTGCTTCACAAAACGTAGCATCATATTAGCCAACTGCTGAGATGACTGATGGAAAGTATTCTTTACCTTGTCGATGACGAAAATGCCCTTTTCATCAGGATTCGGTACGTTATGAATTACAAAATCACCAAAGCCCGAAAGATTACTGGTAACGGCCGGCACCCCACGCGCTATGCTTTCCAGCGGTGTATATCCCCAAGGTTCATAGTAACTCGGGAAAATTCCCAGGTTGCACCCTCGGGTAAACTGATCATATTCAATACCCCATAGCGGGTTGGTTGGCACGATAAAATCCGGATGGTAAACGATCTTCACTTTATCGTCCGGCTTGTTGATCATATTAGAACTCCTCAAAAACATGAGAATAGGATCATCGATGTCATTGTGTAGATTATGGGTAACCACGGGAGGTAACTGGCCAGTTTTCCAGGTTTGCAGTGTTCGCCGGAACCTGAGCCTCCAGTAGTCATCTACGAAATTATTAAGCTGTGGAAGTTTATTATCTGGGATTCCTGCTGCCGCGGTAAACAGGCGCGATCCCACCTGGCGTTCGATCGATTGACAAGTCTGCCTGAGCTGCTCCATCATGGCCCGGCTTTGCATTACATCAGGATTAATAGAGTGATAGGGCTGTTTGGTAATGAAGAACATCACCACGGTTTTATTGATGTGCTCCTTTTGCATCATATAGTTCAGGCGAGCAAGGGCTTCAAGCGTAAGGCCAAATCCTTTGTTGCGGAATTCAAATCTGCCCGAAGTATAGAAATACAAGGTTCTGTCCAGATCGAAGGTGTAGCTGCGGAAGAAATGCGCCATGACGAACTGATGAATCTTTTCCTTGTACGTCTGATGAAGATTCTGGAATTCGTGTAATACATGGAACCGCTCTATATTTATCCCGTTGGGTGTCACGATATCCGGCTCCCGGCCCAGCAGGTACTTGCATTCCACGGCAGTGACCTCGCTCACCGTGGTAAGCACATGTGCTCCATGGGCAGCCGCCCGCTCTATACGGACTTGTGTATCAATGTTGAAATTTTTTGCTTCCTGAGCCCAGTCAAAAAACGGCAGGTGATTATAAAACTCCGGATCGTTCATCGCAAGATATCGTCCCAACATGGTAGCATGGGTGGTAAAAACAATCGAAATCGGTACATTTTTCCTGCGTAAATCAGGAACGTGCGAAGCGGCCATCCACTCATGAAAATGAGCAATGATCTTCTGGTCCTTTGGCTTCTTACCCGCCAATGTTTCTAGAAAAACCATAGCCAGATACCCAAAACAAATTACCTGGTTGATCAATGGATCGTCTTGGGTTTCGATATGATGATGCTCCCAAAGCTGGTATTTAATATCGCCCAACCTGTTGAAAATGCTGAAAGGATTCAAAAGGATGATCTGAGGCCGGCCAGTAACGAGCCATTTACCAAACACACATTCAAACCCCATCTCCCGCATTTTAGCCGCTGCTTTTGCAAAAGGCCCGTCCATTTCCTTGATTTCTTCAAATTCCGAAACCACAGCACTGTGAATGTAGGGACCAATTAGACAATAATTATCGCCCATCTTATCTATCATGGTCGGTACTTTACTGCGCAATACCGTATATATTCCACCTACCTGATTACAGGCTTCCCATGAGATTTCAGTGACCAATGTATTTTCAATCACCTTTTTGGTGAGGCGGCCTTTGATGTTTGGCTTACTTCTCTTAATCTGTAGCATATGCGTAAAAAAAAATTCCGGTTAATCAGGTCATAAACGATGCCCTTCAACCAAATATAAGATATAGGGACGAAATGAGGAATAATAAATCGCACTTACTTTTATCGATCTCCATGAAAAGATCATCCTGCAAATACAAACTCGACTATATTTATTGCCGTCTATTAACAGTAATCTGCAATCCTGCTCTTTGTCTGCGCTGACCATTGCCAGGAATTATCTTCCAAAACAGATATCATGCAATTTCATCCTTATTCTTTCATCACTATTAAAAATCAAATGCAAGCCTGTATTATGGTTGGTATATGATTAATTTTACAATAAACATTGCAATTCACGCTATGAAGAAAATACTGATTATCCTTGCTTCCATCATTGCCTTACTAGTAGTCGCGGCAATACTCATTCCGGTTATCTTCAGGGATGATATCGAAAGACTCGTTCGCAAATCGATCAATTACAATATCGATGCTCATGTTTACTATGACCCGGCAAAATTTGACCTTACCATAATCCGGAGCTTTCCCAATCCCACCGCGTCAATACGTGACTTTGGTATCGTTGGCACAGGTGTATTTGCAGGAGATACGCTGTTGAGCACAGGCAGTTTCGGAATCACCATTGATCTTTTTAGTCTATTTGGAGATGAGTACAAGGTAAAATCCATCATCATGGAAAAACCACGTATTCAGGTAAAGGTGCTCAAAAGTGGCGCAGCGAATTATGAAATCGCCAAAGAAACGGAAGAATCTATAGCCGACAGCCTGGAAACCTCATCTTTTAAAATGAACATCGCCAAATGGACCATTCACGACGGCTATTTCAGTTACCTCGATAGGACCATGGATTATGAAATGGTACTCGATGGCATAGAGCATCAGGGCAGCGGCGATATTACACTCGATGTATACGATCTGACTACGCTGACAACTGTGCAAAGAACCATGGTGAGCTATGAAGGTGTGAAGTATCTGAACGGACAAAAAGTCTGGGCTGATGCTATTATTAACATTGACATGCCAGCGTTCAAATTTACCTTTAAAGAAAACACAGCCAGTGTTAATGACTTTCCGTTCTCATTCGACGGTTGGTTTGCCATGCCGGCGGAAGACATGGATATGGACATCAGTTTTGCTACCGACAAGGCAAGTATAAAAAGTTTGTTTTCGCTGATCCCTGGGGTTTATACAGAAGGTTATGCAAATATAAAAGCCGAGGGCGATGTCTCTTTTAGTGGCTATGTTAAAGGTATTTATTCTGAAACATCGATGCCTGCTTTCAATATTAACCTGAAAGCAGAAAACGGTATGATTGCCTATCCGGACCTGCCAACACCAATAAAAAACATCGCTATCGACATGCTGGTGGATAATAAAGATGGCAACATCGACAATACCACGGTCGATATCAAAACATTTCACATGGATATGGGAAACAATCCGATCGACGGGTCGCTGTTCCTCCGAAACCTGAAGGATTATAGTATGAAGGCGCATCTGGCCGCGAAGCTCAATTTGGAAGAACTCAATACGATGTTCCCCATGGAGGGAATGACACTCAAAGGGCTCTATACCATCGATCTGAAGGCAGACGGAATTTACGACTCTGTACGGCAAATTATGCCTGCAGTATCAGCGACCATGAACCTGGAAAATGGATACGTTAAAACGAACGAATTTCCCAAGGCGCTGGAGAATTTTTCTTTTGCTTCATCACTCGCTTGCCCCACTGGAAAAATGCAGGATTTTTCCATGAATGTCAGCAATTTTAAGTTGGCGATGGAAGGCGATGAAATGAGCGGCCGGCTGAGTTTACAAAACCTGGTTGACTACCAGTGGGATATGGCGCTTAAAGGCAGCCTCGACCTGACAGTGATTTCAGCAGTATATCCAATCGAAGGAATGACCTATGCGGGTAAATTATTAGCTGATATTCAAACGTCCGGAAAATATTCAGATGTGGAAGCCGGGCGTTATGATAAATTCCCAACTTCCGGTACAGCGGCCTTGCAAAACTTCACCTACTCCAGTCCCGATCTGCCGCAAGGTATGACCATAAAAAATGCCGCTGTTTCCATGACACCGAAACAACTGAACATCGACTCGTTTAATGGCACAGTTGGCAGGAGCGACATGACTATTACTGGATTTCTCACGAATTATATCGACTACGTTTTCCAGGATAATGCACCGCTCACCGGGAAAATGACCTTATCATCCAAAGTCCTCGATGTGAATGAATGGATGACCGGTGAAGTCACTGCCGAGGAGGATACAATTCCTATGGAAGTTGTGGAAATCCCAAGGAATATCGACTTCGAGTTTGCCTCTTCGATCGAGCAGATTTATTATGATAACCTGGTCCTGAAGCAAGCTAAAGGTCTGCTCACGGTGCACGATGGCGTGCTCGATATGAGCAATCTTTCATTCAACCTGCTGGGCGGCTCCATTGTCATGAATGGAAAATACGATACACAAAATCCTGAAAACCCCAAATTTGATTACGCTCTGAATATTAAGACGCTGTCCATACCACAGGCATTTACAAGCTTCACGACTGTTCAAACCTTTGCTCCTTTTGCCCAACTGATGAATGGTGATTTTTCCACCAACTTCAATATCAGTGGCGCACTCAATAAGGATATGACGCCAGTATATAAAAGTCTGAACGCCGACGGTATCATAGAAATAGCGAATGCATTTATGAAAGAATCGAAGTTGGTTTCGGGTGTCGCCGGTTATTTGAAATCTGACCTTGGATCCAGCCAGCTTTCACTAAAAAACGTCATAATGAAAACCCGCCTTTCAAACGGAAGGGCATATGTATCACCGTTCGACGTATCAATGGGAGAACAAAAAGCTCAGATTGCAGGAAGTATTGGCGCTGACGGTTCACTGGATTATACCCTGAATACGGAAGTAGATGCCGGAGCCCTCGGGCAGCAGGTGAACCAACTTTTGGCGAGTTTACAAGGCCAGGATGCAAGTGCAGCAAGTTCAAAGATCAAGCTCAACTTCAAAATCGGAGGAACCTACGACAATCCAAAAGTTATACTCGCGGGAACAACCAACGCTGACGGTACTACAACCACCTTGCAACAAACGGCTAAGCAAGAAATAAATGCCCAGGTAGATGCAGTGAAAACCCAGGCCGAACAGAAAGCTCAGGAAGAAGCCGATAAACTCCTTGATCAAGCTGCCGAACAAGCCCAGCCACAACTCGACACGTTGAAAAAGCAGGCGACTGAAGCCCTGGGTGAGGAAGCCGAAAAATACCTCAGCGATAGCCTTAAGGACGATGCCAAGAAGACGATTCAGGACCTATTTAAAAAGAAGAAAAAGAACTAGCCGATGCTTTGGGGAATCGACCTGGGAGGCACCAAGATAGAAGGTGTGATATTAAAATCTAATGACCAGCCGGATGTGGTAACCCGTATGCGCATACCAACCGAGCAAAAACATGGGTATGAGCATATTCTTCATCAAATCGCTAAACTCATCGATATGTTGGGCAAGGAGTCAGGCGCCAAACCGGATAGGATTGGCATCGGTACTCCGGGAGCGCTTGATCCAAAAACCCAAACGCTTAAAAATTCCAATACCACATGCCTGAATGGTATGCCATTCAAAGCTGACCTGGAAAAAATCATTAAGGTACCGATAGCCATTGCCAATGACGCCAACTGCTTCGCACTCGCTGAGGCCAAAATGGGCGTCGTAAAATCACATAATATCCATGCGGATGTCGTATTTGGGATTATCATGGGAACCGGTGTTGGCGGTGGCCTGGTGGTGAATGGAAGGATTGTGAGCGGCCGCCATGGTATCGGTGGCGAGTGGGGACATAATTTTCTGGATGAGTCGGGTGGCTTGTGCTACTGTGGTAAGATCGGTTGTGTGGAAACGGTGATTTCGGGTACGGCTACACAGAAGTATTACAAATCCATCAGCGGGGTTGAAAAGACGATGAAGGATATCGTGAGTCTGCATCGCGCCGGGACGGATGAAAATGCCAAAAAGACCATAAACCGTCTCACTCACTTTTTTGGCAAAGCCATTTCCGTAGTCATCGATATCGTGGATCCGGATGTGGTGGTGATCGGCGGTGGTGTTGGTAATATCGACGAGTTGTATACCGATGGTGTACAATCAGCCAGAAAGTGGGTTTTTAATAATGGATTGGAGACTGTTTTTCTGAAACCAGAACTCGGCGACAGCGCCGGGGTATTTGGCGCGGCGATGTTGGTGGGGTAATTTTTTGTCAGGTTGAGACCTAACATTTTTACATAACGAACAAATTGTGATGGCAAAAAATAATAATTGCCGTCATCGCGAGGTACGAAGCGATCTCCTGTTTATTAAGAGATTACTTCTTCGCCGCCCTGAAATGCGGGCGGTTCATGGTAATGACGCCAGCTTGTCATCGGTATTAGCTTGAAATGAACATAGCGAAGGAGAGTCGAAACCTGAACGGCTAATCGTGGCCAATAGGCTGAAACAGGATTCGAAATGAAGATTCCTGGAATGACGATTAGGAGTTTTGGTCTCAGCGAGACGCTAAACCAGAATGAACCTGGATGATAATTCGACGCAATTGCCAACGAATCCAGTAACTTTATTCCTGTTGATTTATTAACTTGATACCTTACAAAAAACCTCGAAAAATAGTCCAAATTCCTACGGTTGACACAATGGAAATACAGCGGATTTTTGAGGCTCAGCGCATCAATCAGTATAAAGTCGCTGAGACTTCAGCTAAAGAACGCATCCACAAGCTTCAAAAACTCCATGAGGTAGTGTTAAAATACCGGCAGGAAATCAGGGATGCCCTTTACAAAGATTACCGAAGGCCTGCCGCTGAGGTGGACCTGGCGGAAATCTACCCAATCACCAGTAACATCAAACACACAAAGCGACATCTGAAACATTGGATGAAGCCTCAAAAAGTAGCCACGCCATTATCAATGCTCGGATCTTCGTCCTGGATTGAGTACGAACCCAAAGGAGTTTGCCTGATCATCGGGCCGTGGAACTTTCCTATCATGTTGGTGCTGGTTCCGCTGGTTTCAGCAATTGCTGCCGGGAATACGGCAATCATTAAACCGTCGGAAATTACAGCACACAGTTCGGCTGTAGTGCGAAAAATCATTCGCGAAGTGTTAGAAGAAAATGAGGTGGCCGTAATCGAGGGCGGCGTGGAAACGTCGACCGCATTACTGGAATTGCCATTCAATCATATCTTCTTCACCGGGTCGCCCGATGTTGGTAAAATCGTCATGGCAGCGGCGGCCAAAAACCTCACATCCGTTACGCTCGAATTGGGTGGCAAGTCGCCCACCATCGTCGATGAAACAGCTGACATCGAAATAGCCGCCAGCCGGATTACTGCCGCCAAGTTCATGAACAACGGGCAGATTTGTATAACGCCTGATTATGTGCTGATACATGAGAGTAAGTTGAACGTCTTTATTGATGCCGTGAAAAATCGGATAAGTTCGTACTTTGAGGATAACGCAGCAGAATCGGAAAGCTACATGCGGATAGTAAATCCGCGAAATTTCCAACGGCTGCAATCCTATATTCAGGATTCCGTTATCGCCGGCGCCAAGGTGGTACATGGTGGCAAGACCGATGCTTCTGATAATTACATTGAGCCTACCATTGTAACAGAAATGCCTTTGGATTGTCCATTGATGAATAAAGAAATTTTCGGTCCGGTAATGCCCGTAATGCCATACAAAGATTTACAGGAAGTCATTGACCTGATCAGATCAAAGGAAAAGCCGCTTAGTCTATATATCTACAGTAAGAACAAACAGAATATAAAGCGCATATTACAGTCCACGCGTGCCGGGGGCACCTGCATCAATCACAGTGCGGTACATTTCTTCAATCCCAACCTGCCTTTTGGTGGATCGAACAACAGTGGAATTGGCAAGTCACATGGCCGGATTGGCTTCATTGGTTTTTCTAATGAACGGGCTGTTTACAAGCAGAATATGCCCAGTGTGCTCGATTGGCTCGTGCCGCCCTATACTGCCGGTAAAATGAAACTTATCGACTTCACGGTGCGGTGGTTGTAGGAAGCTGATTATTAAAATATCCTGTAAATAAAGTGGGTTTTCTGCACCCTCTTTGCGCAAACCTCAATGTAAATTTATTACTAAAAAATAGGATATTAGAAGTATTAATGGTATTTTGAATTATATAAACCTATTTCAAATCTCCTAACCATCTACCACGATGAAAACCCCAGTATTACTCAATCGTACGCTGTTTTGTGTTGCCCTAATTTCTTCGCCACTGCTTTTTCAGCGATGCTCCCTGTTCGAACAGGACATTGATGGCGAATTAAGCACCACCCTTTTGGTAAATGAGACAACCAGCGGGACCAACATGTCCTATTCAGAGGAGGAAACCATCGATGCTTCTTCTGACCCAGACATCCGCGACAACCTCGACAAAATTAAGGAATGGACAGCCTCAGAAATTTTGTATAGCATCATGGGCTTCTCAGGCACCACCGGCACCACGGCTTCGGGATCTATCGGCTTCAGCAGGGAGTCGGCATCCTCGCCGGCCGTGAGCGTAAGCGTGAGTGGTGTGAATCTGAGCGATGTGTCAGATAATGGGACAAAGTACAAGCTTTCCCTGACGTCCGATCAGTTGAAAACTATCGCCGACATTCTCGATAAAGACCAGGCAATTAAAGTTTACCTCAGCGGACAGCTAAGCACGACCCCGGCAACATTTAATGTAAAAATTTATGCTAAAATAATGGTGAAGGCCGGCTTATAGTCGGTTGATACCGCCGCTTAGTTAGTGTGTGTCACGGTGCATGGACAAGTACAGCGTGGCACACGACTTTTTTTTGCACAAGGGTAGCGTTTTTACCTGTGCTGCCAAATCATTCCCTATAAAATCATCCTTCGCTTTATCGTATTTCATGCTTTCCTGGCGTATTTTTACCTTTCAACATAAAAATCCGATTCCATGACAAATTTTGAATATCACAACCCAGTAAAGGTTATGTTTGGCTCAGGCCAGATCGCCAGAATGTCAAAGGAAATACCCAAAAACACCAGGGTACTGCTGCTCTACGGTGGCGGGAGCATAAAGAAAAATGGGGTCTATGACAAGGTGAAAGCCTCGCTGGCTGGCTATGACCTGAGCGAGTTTGGCGGTATTGAACCAAATCCATCATACGAAACCTGCATGAAGGCTCTTGAAATTGTCAAGTCAAACCACATCGAATTCCTACTTGCGGCGGGTGGCGGCTCAGTGATAGACGCTACAAAATTCATAGGTGCCGCAGCACTTTTCACGCAAGGTGACCCATGGAAAATCCTTTCTGAAAATATCCCGGTAGCGGCATCACTTCCCATAGGCGCCATCCTCACCCTGCCCGCAACAGGCACCGAAATGAATGGCAACTCGGTTATCAGCAAAAATTCCACGCAAGAAAAGTTGGCATTTTCCTCGCCCCTTTCCTTCCCTAAGTTTTCGGTGCTGCTACCCGACGCCGCCGGAACATTGCCAAAAGTCCAGGTAGCGAACGGCATCGTCGATGCTTTTGTACATGTGATCGAACAGTACCTCACCTATCCATCCAACTCGCCGATTCAGGATCGCTTTGCGGAATCCGTTTTACAAACGCTAATTGAAGAAGGCCCGAAAGCTTATGCAAATCCTGCCGACTATGAAGCCATGGCCAACCTGATGTGGAGCGCTACCATGGCCCTTAATGGGCTTATCGCTGCCGGCGTACCAGGCGACTGGTCGGTACATTTGATCGGACACGAACTCACGGCATTTCACGGCATCGACCATGCAAGAACTCTCGCCATTGTATTACCAGGTTTATGGAGAGTGCTCCGGAACGAAAAGAAACAAAAATTGCTACAATACGGTGAAAGGGTATGGAAGATCAGGGAAGGTTCGGACGATGAACGCTTGAATGCCACAATTGCTCGAACAGCGGATTTCTTTGAATCCCTTGGCATCCACACCCATCTGAGCGATTATAATGTGCCCCGGGAAACAATCGACAAAATCGTACGGCGTTTTGAATCCAGAAAAATGAACAAATTTGGTGACCGCGGACTCATTACTCCTGAAGTGACAAGAAGGATTTTGGAAGTGCAGATGTGATAGATTTGTTTTACTGGTAATTGGGTGTCTTTGCCTATATAACGTACGCATGACCACCTCCCAAAAGCCAACGCTAAGACCAGCCAGGCCTGTTGGCTGTATATATTAAAACTCACTACCTTTCATCTTCTTTATGATCGAATGAAAAAGTGCGGAATTCGTATTCCATTTCTGTTGACTCTGGTCCTTCTGTGGGTTGGTTCCTGCCAGTCTGATGACGAGGATGCGATATACAGCGTTCAGGAGGAATTTGCTCCTTTTGTAGAGAAATTTCTGGAGGAAGCTCGGTTGCGCGGTCACAACATAACCATCACCAACCTGATCATGGAATTTGGCGAAACAGAAAAGGAGACCTATTGCGGTGAATGCCGGTCCCTG
>JBGSYX010000432.1:0-60270 GCA_041750735.1 Cyclobacteriaceae bacterium | reverse complement strand
TTTTCCTGTAGACTCCGAATCGAATAATCACCTTTTTTTTCATTATATACTTTGAATTCCAATCCATGGAGGTCTTCAAAACGCAGCGCATACAAGTCGGAAAAATCAAAGATTTTTCCATGATCGAGCAGTCCGCGAATGGTCTCCGGACCAAGGTTTTCAATGTTCATGGCTTTCCGCTGGATGAAATGCTCTATACGACCTTGCACCTGAGGCGGACAAGATTCTTCGTTGGGGCAGTAGTGAATAGCTTCGCCTTCTTTTCTGATGAGGGGTGTGCCGCATTCCGGGCAGTGGCTGATATAGCGGAATTCTTCCAGCGCCAATGGTCGGTCGGTCATTGACACACCGGTGACTTTGGGAATGATCTCACCTCCTTTTTCCACGAAGACACTATCGCCAACCCGAAGGCCAAGCCGTGCAATTTCGTTGGCATTGTGCAGGGAAGCGCGTTTCACAGTGGTTCCGGCAAGCAATACGGGCTTTAATTCGGCGACCGGGGTAATAGCCCCCGTGCGCCCAACCTGGTAAGTGATTCCCAGCAACATGGTTTTAGCACTTTGTGGTTTATACTTATAGGCGATTGCCCAACGCGGACTCTTAGCTGTGAACCCGAGTTCGTGTTGCTGGTCGATACTATTAACTTTGATGACAATGCCGTCGGTTTCCAGCGGGAGATTTGATCGTTTGTTTTCCCATTGGTTGATGTAATCGATCACCTGGTTTATATTCGCACATTTGCGGTAGGTAGGGGATATATTGAAGCCTGCTCTCGTGATAAGTGCGATAGCGGCTTCATGGGTTTTCACCACTTCTTCATCGGACTGAAAGTAGTAGAGATAACAGTCGAGATTTCTGGAGGCTACAATAGCAGAATCCTGCATTTTCAGCGTGCCGGATGCAGCGTTTCTTGGATTAGCCAGCTTTGCGTCGCCACGCTCCTCTTTTTCCTGATTGATCTGATTAAATGTATCCCTTGACATAAACACTTCGCCCCGTACCTCAAATTGACGAGGCAATCCGGTTTTATTCTTAATCTTTAATGGAATGGTGCGAATTGTTTTAGCATTGGTTGTAATGTCATCACCTCTAATTCCATCGCCGCGCGTTACCGCCCGGACGAGAATACCATCTTCATACCAAAGACTGATGGCCACTCCATCAAATTTTAATTCGCAGAAATACTCATAGGTTTGTCCTTCCAGTCCCTTCGCAACACGTTTGTCAAAATCCAGAAGCTCCTGCTCCGAATATGTGTTAGAAAGCGACATCATGGCGTTTTTATGCTCTACTGTTTCGAAGGATTTTGTAATCGTTCCACCGATTCTTTTTGTAGGGGACCATGGAAAAGCGAATTCCGGAAAGGATTTTTCAAGTTCATCAAGGCTAAGCAGGAGCTGGTCAAATTCAAAATCAGAGATTTCTGACACACTATCCTGATAATAGCGCTGATTGTAGTACTCAATTTTTTCAATAAGGTTTTCAATCGCCGACCTTGCTTCTTCCTGTGTCATGGGTTTGATGATATTGAACAAATCTATGAAATGTGTCTAAAAGTTCAACCGGATTGCAAAAACAGCAAGGAGCTGAACTTACTAATATTGACCAAAAGCACAATTTATCAATTGTATTATGGCTTTTAAATGCATGTCAAAGCAGTTCAAACATGATCCGCTGCAATAAATACTCGCCCCTGTTACCGAGTGATTGGTCAAAGAGGTAAATTCAACTCGCAAATCACCAAGTGTTTTTTATTTGATGAATATATCCGTTAAGAAAATCAGGCGCTTATTGTTGATCGTTGGTATCAGTGTAGCGGTGCTCGTTGTCGGTTCGGCTATTTCAATCGTAGCATGGTACCAGGATAAAATCGTGCAATCTATAGTAGCCAGGTTCAACGAAGATTTCAAGGGGGCACTTATTATTGAAGACACTGATATTTCTCCATTTTCCAATTTCCCATATATCTCAATCGATATCAAAAATGTTCAGGTATTCGAAGACAAAGCCGACATGTTTGCGCCCATTCTTGACGTATCCAACACCTATCTCGGCCTGAATTTTTGGGCATTATTAAAAGGCGATTTCAAGGTGAATATGCTCCGAATCGAAAACGGCAACTTCGATATCAGGCGCTATGAAGATGGTTCGCTGAACCTGATAAATGCGCTTTCGGGAAGTAAGAACATGCAGGAATTAAAAGAAACGTACAATATCGACCTGCGTCGCATTGAACTTGCGAATCTCGATATTATTAAATACGACGAAGCTTCGCGCTATCATGTGGAAACGTATGTGAATGAAGCGACTTCCAAATTTAGCAATTCGGAAGAATTGTTGATGATCGCGCTTGACAGCCGTTTTTTGCTCAATGTGATCATTGACGGCGATAGCACCATGCTCACGCACAAGGAATTCAGTGCCACTACCGAACTGGATTATGATAAGAAATCAGGGAAGCTGTCGATCATGCCGACGGCGATCGAAATGAAAAATGCCGTTTTCCATCTGGAAGGATCGGTGGATGTAAATGATGAGTTTGACATGGACCTGAAAATTCATGGCGACAATCCAAACTTCAATCTGCTTATTGCCATGGCCCCAACGGAAATAATACCGGTGCTGGAACAATACGAAAATGCAGGAAGAATTTATTTTGATGCTTCGGTCAAAGGCAAAACACTTGGAGATAATAAACCGGCGATCGATGCAGTTTTCGGATGCGACAGTGCCTACTTTCGCAATCCTGACTCAAAAGCGAAACTGGAGCAAATTGCCTTCAATGGTCGGTTTACTAATGGTGATAAGCACGATTTGTCCACGATGGAGTTTGTACTCGAAAACGTGAAAGCCAAGCCTGAGGCGGGCATTTTCAATGCCAATCTTTACGTAAAAAACTTTGAAACACCGGAAATCGATTTGACAGTGAACTCCTTTTTCGACCTGGATTTTTTATCTAAATTTCTCAACGTCAGTAGTGTACAAAACCTTGATGGCGATGTGAAGCTCCAGATGAAATTCAAGGATATTATCGACCTCCGAAATCCGGAGCGCAGTTTGGAGAATTTCAACAAGTCGTATTATTCTGAACTGGATGTAAAAAACCTGTCGTTTAACCTGCCCGACTACCACCTGAAATTCGACAGTATCGACATGCGTGCCACGATGGATGGCAATCATGCCAATATCGATGTTTTCTTCATCAATATCGGTAACAGCGATATCACTATTCGTGGTGAAATCGATGACCTGCCGGCTATTATTCACCAGTCAACAAATCCTGTAACTGCTGACTTGTTTTTGTATGCATCGCTCCTTGATATCAAAGAAATGACTTCCAATGACACCCTGAATACACCAGCGGTAGATGAAAGTATTGAAAATTTGCGCCTGGAGCTTGCATTCACCACGACCCCAAGGGCACTGTTGCATTTCGAAAACCTGCCGGAAGGTGACTTTTTCATAAAGAACTTCTATGGGAAATTCAGGAATTACGCCCATACATTCAGGAAGTTCAATGCCCATGTCATAGTTGGGCAGGAAGATTTGGATATCCTCGAATTCAATGGCGGCATCGACGATAATACCTTTGAGTACTTTGGAAAAATATACAATTATCCCATACTACTTGCCGATACCATAACTGGTGAAATGGATATTGACTTTGGAATAAAATCTCCACTCATCAGGCTCAATGATCTGTTTGCCGTTGGAAAGGAGAATTACATACCGCCCGATTACCGCAATGAAGAAATAAATGACATAGAAATGTTCGGAAATGCCAGCCTTACTTTTCAGGATAGTCTTATATCCACAAAACTGTATTTTGACCAACTCGGCGCCGGGCTCAGGGTTCATGATATGCATTTGGAAGATTTCCACGGAAAACTAAGGATACTACCCGATGTCTTTATGCTCGATGGTATGACCGGAACCATCGGCAATACGACTTTCACATCGAGCATGGACTATTATTTGGGAGAAAGCGATTCTATTCGCAAGGTTACCAACCGTCTAACAATTGATGCCGAACACGTGGATTTTGATCAACTGTCGAATTATAGCTATTCGACCAAAAGCGAAGAAGTAGTGGAGGATAGCCTTTTCAACATCTATAAGATCCCGTTTACCGATTTGCAATTTGATGTCACCATCGACAAACTGACCTACCACAAGCTTCAGATTGACCTTGTGAATGCTGATGTTCGTATTCAAAAGAACCATTTCCTCATCATAGATACACTGGATTTTTTCAGCGCAGGGGGCCATATTAATATGAAAGGGTATTTCGATGGTTCTGATCCGGCTAAAATCAATTTTTACCCAGATATTCGTCTGGATAGTATAAATCTGGAAGAAGCGCTATTCCGATTCGACAATTTTGATCAGCAATTTCTTGTGTCTGAGAATCTTGCTGGAAACCTATCGGGTAATGTTACAGGTCGCGTGCGGATGCAGGCTGATATGATGGCGCAAATCGACGATTCTGAGCTGCTACTAGACATTACTATCATCAATGGCCAATTGAAAAAGTACAAGCCGATGGAGTCACTTTCTGATTACTTTAAAAATAAAAACCTCGCCAGCATCCGCTTTGATACCTTGTCAAATCGCATTGAGGTGCGAAATGGTGCCATCATTATACCTAGTATGACGATAAATTCATCCCTGGGAACAATGGATATTTCAGGAACCCAAAAAATGAATAATGAGATGGAATACTATTTCAAATTGCCAATGAAATTGGTCACTCAGGCATCAATGCAAAAACTTTTTGGTCGAAAGGATAGCGAAGTGGACAGCACACAATTGGATGCGATTCAGTATAAGGATGCTGACAAAAAAGTCTGGTATGTGAACTTGAAACTCACGGGTACTCCCGATAAATACCAGGTGAGTTTGGGTAGAAAGTCCAAAGGCTAGGGCTATGAATTGGCCTGGTACCTGAAATAGAACGAATTGTCCCGCTTTTCCGGTCAGGGCCAATAAAATTTTTCGTGGCTCATTGGTACTTTACTAGTGCAAATTGAGAGAATTGAAGTAGTAGAATTGTATTCTTCAATAAATTCTCAGAAATCCATAAGAGATTTACATTTTTAATTGTTAATAAAACCCGAATAAAATGGAAATGACCAGCAGGAGGAATTTTTGTAAAACAACCTCCAAATTGGCAGTGGGAGCCGGATTGGTTTCGATGATACCATTCACCTCAAGTTGTTCTACCAGCAATAAAATAGTTTTTGGCGCCATTGGTCTCAGAAACATGGGGGCCAGCAATTTTCAATCATTTTTAAAGAACCCGGACGTAGAATGTGGCGCGATTTGCGATATCGATGATGAAATACTCCGCGATCGCGGCGCTGAAATCGAAAAAATCCATGAAGAAAAAATCGCCAAAGGAGAAAAAATCACGCACAGGAAGCCGGAGGTTTATAAAGACTACAGGAAACTGCTGGAAAATAAAGACATTGATGTAGTAATTATCTCTACACCCGATCATTGGCACTGCTTGCAAATGGTTCACGCTTGTGAAGCAGGCAAGCACGTATATGTTGAAAAACCAATGGCCAATTCCATCGGCGAAGTACTCATCATGGAAAAAGCAGCAAATAAATATAAACGTGTTGTTACCGTAGGTCAGTGGCAGCGTAGTGGCAAACACTGGCTCGATGCCGCAAAATTCGTACAGTCTGGCGCACTTGGAAAAATAAGCAGGGTGAAAGCCTGGGCCTACACTGCAAAAACACCATTGGCAGTAGTTCCTGATTCTGAAGTTCCTGCCGGGGTGGACTATGACATGTGGCAAGGACCGGCGCCGAGACGACCATTTAACCAGAACAGGTTTCACTATAATTTCCGGTACTATTGGGACTATGCAGGTGGCCTCATGGCTGACTGGGGTGTTCATATGCTCGATTTTGCGCTCTACGGTATGAATGCAAACAGGCCAAAATCCATCATGGCGCTTGGTGGACATTTCGCCTATCAGGATGCCCGGGAAACTCCCGACACCCTCAACGTGATTTATGAATATGACGATTTTTCCATTACCTGGGAACATTCCGTCTGTCTTGGTAATGGGGCAAACGGTATGGGGCACGGTGTGATTTTCCAGGGAAACAATGGTGCATTGTTGGTTAGCAGAGGCGGCTGGCAGGTGATCCCTGAAAAAGAAATGAAGGAGAATGAACGCGTGGAAAAAATGCCAGAAATGCCATGGACAAAAGGTGAGCAAAGCCTGGATGAACATGTCGCGAATTTTCTGAATGTGATAAGAAACGGCGGACAAACTAATTGCCCGCCAGAAGTTGGTAAACAGGTGGCTATGATGTCGCATATGGGTAACATTGCACATCGAATCGGAGAGCGTTTGGTATGGGATGACACCGCAAACAAGTTTTCCAATTCGGAAAAAGCCAATGCACTGCTTATACCTGATTATAGCAATCCCTGGAAACTGCCGAATATTTGAGAATATCAACCTCAATTCAATTTTACTTTCTGATTCTGCTATGTACAATTGAACCATATAGGTTTTTTATTAGTTTAATTATAATGAACCTATAAGTGTATACAACTAAAATGTACATATCATGGAAACTACTAACAGTATAGGACTCAGCGTCCAAAAGAGTAAAGATCTGGCAGCGCAGTTGAGCGATTTGCTTGCGAACTACTCGGTATTTTATCAAAACACCAGGGGGTATCACTGGAATATCACCGGTCAAAAATTCTTCGAACTCCATCTGAAGTTTGAGGAATTATATAATGACCTGTTTTTAAAAATCGATGAAGTTGCTGAGCGGATCCTCACTTTGGGCTACAACCCTGCCCATAAATTCACCGATTACCTGAAGACATCTGAAATAAAAGAAAGCAGCGAAGTGTCTGACGGGTTAAAGGCGGTACAGCAGATCCTGGATGCATTCAAGATTCTGCTGGAAAAGCAACGGGTTATTCTCGTGGCAGCGGCTGAAATAGATGATGAGGGCACCAACGCGCTAATGAGTGATTATATTCGAGCCCAGGAAAAGCTTGTATGGATGTATTCGGCTTTTCTGAAACGATAATCTTTGATCAATCAATTGAAAAGCCCGGTTTACCGGGCTTTTTTGTTTTGGATTATTAGACTCACAGATTTCAATAATTGATAGGTCATGAATGATTTCCTCCCGGAGAATCGAATAGATCTGAGGTAAATTGCTGATTTTGAGTTTGCCCAACGAAATAAATTGTACTTTTCGCATGATAACTTGAACAATTAGCTTATATTTCGATCTGTTGTTGTTGAAAACCTCTAAACCAGAACCTTTATGAACTACCTCTATGGGAATACGCCTATTATTCCCGCTCTGCGCACAAAGTATTTATTTAAACTGGCACTCCTCACATTATTATTTTTCCTGTCTTCGGAATCTTAT
This sequence comes from Cyclobacteriaceae bacterium, assembly GCA_041750735.1. GTDB lineage: Bacteria > Bacteroidota > Bacteroidia > Cytophagales > Cyclobacteriaceae > JAAUQL01. The sequence goes on along the minus strand of JBGSYX010000432.1, from coordinate 52,849 downwards.
GGCCAAAAGGTAAAACCCATTATTCCTATTGTCGAATGTGTAAAATATATGGGCAATGATACCTATATGGCAACATTCGGTTATGACAACCAAAACTCCAAGGACATAACCGTGTCCATAGACAAGAGTACAGTGATATACAATTATGGCCAGACGAAAAAAAATGTGAACAATTATTTTAAAAGAGGTCGTCAGTATAATGTCTTCACACAGGAATTTAATATAAAGGACAAGTGCGAATGGAAACTGGTTTTACCAGACGGTACGATTAAAATTGTCACGTCAAGTTCCAGTTCTGTGCATTGCCGCGACATCAATGCAGGTCTCGATCCAATATTCAATGGCAACAATGAAGGAGGGGTTATATGGCCGGAGCTATACTACCTCGCTCAGGATTATAATGCAAGCGGCCAGGCCACGTCGAATGAGGTATTTCAGATTACCAACGATTTCCAGGTACTTATTGAAATTATAGCTGTCGATGAAGCTGCAGTTAGTACGTTGAAGCCAATATTACTGTCGTTGGGTTTCTCCAACGAAGTTGAAAATGGATTAAATACCTTATTAATCACCGGGTATCTTCCGATTTCGAATGTTCTGCAACTCAACAATTATGCAAACTTAATAAATTTTGTCCGTGCCGTTTATACCCCTATACTTAATGCTGGCACCGTCCTCACACAAGGTGATTCTGCACAAGGTTCTGATGTCGTCAGAAATGGCTGGGGACTAAAGGGAACGGGGCTCAAAATCGGCATCTTGTCCGACAGCTATAATAATCTGCTCAAAGCCCAGGATGATGTAGCCACCGGAAACTTACCTGCCGATGTCATTGTCTTAAAAGACTATCCCAGCAGCGGCATTTTCTTCAATCAAACTGACGAAGGACGCGCTATGGCTCAGATTGTCCATGATGTAGTACCCGAAGCTGATTTATTTTTTCATACGGGAATTATTAGTTCAGGAGATTTTGCCAGTGGAATTTTGAAACTGGGCTATGACTATAATTGCGATTTGATTGTCGATGACATCACCCACATCACAGAACCATACTTTCAGGATGGAATGGTAGCACGTGCAGTCGATTCGGTCTATAAAAAGAATATTTACTACGTTACCTCAGCCGGTAATTTCGGTAGCAAATCCTACGAATCCGTCTCTTCTCCTGTCACTTTCACTATTTCCAATTACAGTTTCCTCCCAAATGACAACACCCTGAGAGCGCATAATTTTGGTGGTGGCGATATTATGCAAAGCCTTAGCCTGATGCCCGGCCGATACCTTATCAAGTTTGAGTGGGACGAACCTTTTGCAACTCTTAAACAAGCCACGGGTGCCATAACCAATTTTGATATATGGGTAGTGGCTGATAATAATCAATTACTTTACAGTGGCAACAGGAATAATATTGGCGAAGATCCACAGGAGTTTATGGCTTTCAGTGTTCCTGGCACCACGGCTTTTCCGGTTAATATCCTCATTACCGGCGCCAATATGCCTTCAGGAAAAAGAATTAAATATACGCTATTCAGGACACCGGCGGCCGGTTTTGCATGGAACGATCAGGTCGCAGGAATTGCAGCCGGTACCATTGTCGGTCAGGCAAATGCCGCCGGAGCTGTATCAGTTGGCGCTGTATTATTTAGCAACACACCTCCTTATGGTGTAAATCCTCCTACAATAGCTTCCTTTTCATCAAGAGGCGGTGTTCTGGTGAATGGGCAGAATCGTATGAAGCCCGATTTCACGGCTCCAAATGGAGTATTTACTACAGTTAATTTGGGTCCCGCAAATCCAAACGGACCAGGTTTTACATTCACAGGCACTTCGGCTGCTGCCCCCCACAACCTTGGCGTAGCCGCACAGGTATTGGAAGCAGGTAAAAAGTATTTTGGCGTGAATTGGACTCCGACAGACTTAAAAAATAAACTGAAAGCCGGCACGCTTGATATGGGTGCTCCTGGATATGACGTAGAATCCGGTTTTGGCTTTGTTCAGGCGAATCGTGTTCTCTCCGGATTTGCAAACCCAATACCAAAGCTAAATGGAATAAGTGTTAATCAGCAGGTAGTTGCAGGTGAAGAATACACCAACATCAAACTTACTGCCGACGGAGACTATTTTACTCCGGAATCGAAAATTATAGTTCGTGATGACACGATTCAGGCAACGTTTATAAGCAGTTCGGAGATTTCAGCGATGATTATTCTAAATGGCGACCCGGACATTAGCGTCTGGACGCCGCCCAGGGCAGGAACCAATGGAGGCGATGGGGGTTCTTCGGAGATAAAGAAAATATTTGATGTAGAAAGAAAGGTGGTGATCATAAAATCAGATAACAAAACCAAGCACTACCTTGAAGCACTACCTGAATATACCTTTACTGCTACCGGATTGCCGGAAGGAATTACCTTGGAAAGTTTAGGGCTAACCATCGCGTACGATGCTCCGGCCACTGTAACCAGCAACGTCGGAGATTGGCAAATCATCCCTTATTTTGAAACTGCTCCGGAGGCGGCCCTAACTGAATTATACGATTTTCAATTCCCGGCCATAGAAGACCAGGGAAGGCTCACAATTTTGCAGTTGGGGATTAAAATCACACCTGAAGATATCACAGGCCTATATTATGGCGACACAATACCTGCGATTCAGGCGCGAATTGAAGTGACTACACCGGGTGTAGTGATCGACCAGGAACTACTCGATGAGGTACTACTGGAATATGAATCGCTATTTTCCCCTGATGTCGATTACGCGGTTGCCAATGCATCAAGAAGCCTGGCCAATGCGTCAAGGAGCCTGGCCAATGCCTCGCGCAGCCTGGCCAATGGCACATCATGGCTCATAAGTGGCACCGCCGTAATTAACCAGTCCAGGAGCCTGGCCAATGCTTCAAGAAGTCTTGCCAACGCATCCAGGAGCCTCGCTAACGGAAATACAGTTGTAGACATTGACACACAATTAATCGAAGCATATCAAGAAACCCCAGGCGGCACTGACCTCATACTCAATGCATCAAGGAGCCTGGCCAATGCATCCAGGAGTCTGGCAAACGCACAGATCTTAGCCACAGGGGATTTCAATTTGCTGACGAATGCATCGAGATCATTGGCCAACACAAGTGGCTTAATTAACGCTGAATTATTCAATGAAGAGAGTAACTCGGAGGTTGTATTTATTTTCGACAAAGACAATACGGACCTGGATGGCGGAGCAAATCTTCCCGTCACCAATATCTACCCAATTCACTTGGTTACGGGATTAGACGTCACAAGCGATGAAGATTTTAATCATTGCTGGGTTTTACCAGGTGCTTACATTTCAAACGGAAATGAGGAAGGGTATTTCAATACCAGCAACTTCATCATCGATTATGGGCAGGGTGAAATTCAAATCCTTCCAGCGCCATTGACGGTCATTGCAAATGATTCCAGTAAAGTTTATGGTACGGATGATCCGATTGAATTTACCTATACTATTTCGGAAGATACACCGCTGGTTCTTGACGATGTTGTTGAAAATGTATTTACCGGAAGCCTGGAGAGAGCAGTAGGAGAAGATGTGGTTGACGAAGGGTATGCCATAACCAAAGGGACATTAAATGCCGGTCAGAATTATGATCTCACGGTGGTTCCGGGAATATTCACCATTACTCCCGCAGCGCTTACTGTGAATGTTGTTTCCGGACAATCCAAGGTGTATGGCGAAGATGACCCCTTATTAGAATACTCCTCAATTGGGCTTGTCGCTGGTGACGGATTTGTTGGCGCCCTCGCCAGAGAAATTGGTGAAAATGTTGGTGACTATGACGTTTCCATCGGGAGTTTATCTGCCGGACCAAATTATAGTACGACGTTATCGTCCGGTGGAATTTTTACTATCACACCGGCAACACTAACAGTTACCGTTCTTCTTGGTCAAACAAAGGTTTATGGCCAAAGCGATCCTGATTTTATTTATACGTCAACAGGCTTGATCGGTAACGACACATTTATAGGAGCGCTCGCGAGAGAAGCAGGTAATGACGTTGGCGAATATGAAATACAGCTGGGTGATCTGAGTGCAGGAGCTAATTATGTGGTTTCATTTGTTCCGGCGAACCTGACCATCACGCAGGCGCTAGTTTCTGTTACTGCGGCGCATGCAACTAAAATCTATGGTCAAAATGATCCTGCGTTAGCATACACAGTCACCGGTTTACAAAATGGGGATAATGCATCCATATTTACAGGGGCATTGGGTCGACAGTCGGGTGAAAATGTTGGCACCTATTCCATCAATGTAGGAACTCTAAGCCCGGGGATCAATTATACCATGACTTTTACACCGGCAAATCTGACCATTACTAAAGCATCGCTAATGGTTCGCGCGGACAATAAGGATTACTATATTTATTATGGTGGGAAAAATAAATATTTCCAATTTGATCCATTGCCAGTCTGGACGTCAACCATTACCGGATTGACTAATGGCGACACCGAACAGTCTGTTTTCAGTTCTGCAGCAACTTATAAAATCCAACAGACCATATTTACGGGGCCAGGTACTTTCTCTATTACCCCTCTGCCACGGACTATGTACTCACCACAAAACTACAATGTGACTTATGTGAAAGGTGCCTTGTATGTGAAGGTAAGCAAAACTAGCGCACGTACTGCTGCTGAAGAAGAAAGCAGGGCTACATCAAAGGAAATGAAAGCCTTGGACGAAGTGATTCAATTCAATGCATATCCTAATCCTGTGTCAGGTATATTGATTGTGGATATGAATGGACGATTCATCGGCGATGTAACTGTGCAGATTGTAGATGTTCAGGGTAAAATCTATGATAGTCGGGTAATTATGAATCCATCGGGAAGCCGCATGGAAATCGACATGACCGGCATGAATCGTGGAATGTATATGCTGAAACTCGGCATGGAAAACGATATGAAAATGATCAAAATCGTAAAACAATAATCAACCACATGCTGTCCTGAGGGAAGAAGAGAATTGCAAATCGGCAAGACTCTTCTTCCTTTTTGTTTATATTCGATTCATCAAAGTAATAATAAATGCCCGTATGAAATTATGTGTCATTTTTCCAGCCATGACGCAAGCCGGCAGCAGCCTTATTTTGATCGTTATCCTATTTGTAAGTATTACTGCAAATGGTCAAAATCCCAGAATTGATAGTTTAAAACAACTCATAACATCGTTACCGGAAGATTCTACCCGTGTAAATGCCCTGAATGAGCTCGCTGATATATTAAAGACTGAATTACCCATGCAGGCAATTCAATACGCAGAGGTCGCAAAGAATCTGGCTCAAACACTGAATTATCAGTTGGGTATCGGATATGCCCAGAAAACCATTGGAATGGCTTATCGCAATAGCGGTGACTATCAAAAAGTATTTGATTACTATGGAGAGTCGCTCAAAACCTTCGAAAGTATAAATGACACACTAGGCATGGCCAATATGTTGAATAATCTTGGGGTTTTTTATTTTGACCAGGGCGTCTATGACAAAGCAATAGAATATTACCTCCGGTCCCTGCCATTATCCGAAACACTTGGTGATAAATCACGCATTGCAACAGCTCAGGTTAATATCGGATCCGTTTATGCTATGCAGGTCAATACATGGGACATGGCCATTGAATACTATTGGCAAGCTTTTGATATTGCCCAGGAGCTTGGCAATAATGAAATTCTCGGCACGGTTACCGATAATATGGGTGATATTTATATGAAAAAAGGCCAGTACGATTCCGCCCAGTATTATCTCGAAAAATCGCTTGACGCCAATGCTAATTCCATTTATCTGTCCTTTTCATTGAATTTGCTCGGAGAAGTGCTTGGGAAGGAAGGAAAATACGATGAAGCTATTAAATATCAAACTCAGGCATATGAGCTTGCAAAACAGCAGGATGCGAAGCCCGAAATGGCCCAGACTCTTCTAGGATTAGGCAATTCCCTTAAGGAAAAAGGAGAACTTGCAAGGGCATATGAATACTATAAGCAAGCCGAATCGCTGGTAAAGGAAATTGGCGCACGGGCTGTTCTCAAAGATGTTTACAATGGTTTGGCTCAAACCAATAGTTTGCTGGGTAAGTTTAAGGAAGCCTATGAGTATAAGACACTTTTTGCAGCTATTAAGGATACCCTTTTTAACACAGAAACCGATAAGAAGATAAGGACAGTACAGTTTACCTATGAAATCGATAAAAAGCAGGGCCAGATAGATGCCATCACCAGCAAGAACAAATTACAGGCGCTAGAACTCCAGCAAACAAGGTTCGTCACGTATGCGGCAGTGTTTGCCGGAATAGTATTGTTGGTTTTAGCAGGAGGCATGTTTAATCGCTATAGGTTCATTAGGCGAACTAATAAAATCATTGAACAGGAAAAGAGCCGATCAGATAAACTACTCTTAAACATTTTACCAGCCGATACCGCTGAAGAATTAAAGGAAAAAGGCTCTGCCCAAGCTCGCAGCTATAAAAACGTCACCATTTTGTTTACTGACTTTAAAGGGTTCACAGAATTATCGGCTACATTAAGTCCTCCGGCTTTGGTCAAAGAAATCCATTATTGTTATATGGCTTTTGATGAAATTATGATGAGACATGGAGTAGAGAAGATAAAGACGATTGGTGATGCTTACATGGCAGCCGGCGGTCTTCCTAAACCCAATGATTCACATGCCTTCGATGTCACCCTGGCCGCCATTGAAATTCGGGAATTTATGGATAAGCTTATTAAGCAACGCAAACAAGCCGCGAAGCCCTATTTTGAAATCAGAATTGGTATTCACACCGGACCGGTCGTTGCGGGTGTAGTGGGCATACATAAGTTTGCATATGACATTTGGGGCGATGCTGTAAATATTGCTTCAAGAATGGAGTCTAATAGTCAACCTGGGAAGATTAACATTTCGTCTGCTACTTATGAACTAATCAAAGATCGCTTCCAATGCACTCCACGTGGAGAAATTTCCGTGAAAGGCGCTGGTGAAAAAACCATGTACTTCGTAGAGCATGAATTAGTACGGGAACCTTCATTGGCCTGATCGATCCTTTATTGATATTTCATGTGAGTTGTCAGACCATCTTCGTTTTCCACTTTCCTTGTCTGAATAGCCAAATTCCCATAAGAGCCATAAGTGATTCGGCTATCACAATAGAGTAGAAGACTCCGTTTTCTTCCATACCAAGTATATTGGCTAGAAAATAGGCCAAAGGAAGTTCGATAATCCAAAAAGTGATAAAGTTGATGAGTGTCGGAGTAGTGGTGTCACCTGCGCCATTGAATGCTTGCGGCATTACCATCCCAAATCCGTAGCATAAATATCCGAGGCTGATAATCCGCAGGCCTTTGGAACCATGAGCGATTACCGCTGGATCATCGATAAATAGTTGAATAAAGAAAGTGGGCCAGCTTAGAAAGATCACCGCGAAGAAAAGCATCACCACCATATTCAGATAGGCGGTTTTCCATACAGACTTCTCAGCACGTTCGGGTTGTTTTGCACCTAGATTCTGGCCAACCAACGTGGATGCGGCATTGCTTAAGCCCCAGGCCGGAAGCATAGAGAAAATTATAATTCGAATAGCAATAGTATAGCCGGCCAGCACCTCGCTGCCAAATTCGGCCATTATCCGCATCAGCCCGATCCAACTGGACGTAGCGATAATATACTGACCGATGCCGCCGAGGGAAAGCCGGAATAATTTCTTGATGATATCCAGGTGGACTACAAAACTCCTTATTGTGAGTTTGATACGTGATTTACCGGAGAAAAGCAGGTAAAACTGGTAAAGTACAGCCAGGCCTCTGCCGGTTACCGTGGCGATAGCGGCTCCCTGAATGCCGAGTTCAGGAAAAGGACCAAGCCCGAATATGAGGCATGGATCCAGGATGATATTGCAGATATTGGCAAACCACAACACCCGCATGGAGATGGCGGCATCACCGGCGCTTCGGAATATGGCATTGATGATAAAGAGCAGCATGATTACCACATTGCCTGCCACCATAATTTTGGTATAGGGAAAGCCGTTTTCCACTACCGTTTGTGACGCACCCATCATACTGAGGAGTTCTTTGGCCATCAATAAGCCCGGAATCGCCAGTAACAGGGATATGGCAGTACCAATTAAGATTGACTGCGACGCTGCTATGCTGGCTCCTTCGGAATTTTTTTCGCCAATTCTACGCGCCACAACTGCAGTAGTTGCCATGCTGAATCCGATTCCGATGGCATAAATCAGCGTCATTAGCGACTCCGTGATACCAACCGTAGCGACGGCTTCAGCGCCAAGCTTCGATACAAAATAAATATCCACTACAGCGAAAAGTGATTCCATCAACATCTCCAGCACCATAGGAATGGAGAGCAACATGATGGCTCTTGACAAAGACCCCCTGGTAAAATCCTGCTCAGTCCCGGCAATCGATTCCTTTATGTCATGCCAAAGGCGCTTCATTGATTCACGCGACATGGTATACGAATCATTTGTGTCGTGCGAATTTTGCTGGTTGTCCATAAGGTAATGTTGACGGAATGGGATTTAGAAGATTAATGGGGCGTGAAATTAACTAAAAAATCAGATTTCTATTTCGACCAATATGCTATGGTTTAATCCAGGCGCCTTAAATGCTGGTATTTCCAAAAACTCTCCGAAGCAATTCATCTTTATAGCTTCTTCCCACAGGCAGTAGTTTATCTCCTATAAGTACCTGGTTGCCGTCGAGGTTTTTAATTCGGGTTATTGGCACTATATAGGACTTATGGATTCTGATGAATTTATCCGGCGGTAGGGATTCCTCAATCGACTTCAGTGATTGCAATACTATGATTCGCTTTTCAGTAGTATAGTAGGACACATACTCCTTCAATCCCTCGATGTATTTGATATCGGTATATGCCACACGGTATATTTTATGATCCGCATGAAGCATCAGGTAGTCATCCTGGTGATTTTGTACATTTCCAGCGTTGTTTCTTCGGACTTGCACCTGATCCATGGCTTTGTTAGCCGCTTTCAGGAATCGGTCGAAAGAAAAAGGTTTTAAGAGGTAATCAGTCACATCGAGTTGATATCCTTCCAGCGCGTATTCCGAATACGCCGTTGTGAGAACGATGGCCGGCTTTTCTTTCATTACTTTCAAAAATTCCACTCCCGTAAGCTCTGGCATTTGGATATCGAGGAATAAAATATCTATAGTCTGTGTCCGCATAATCTCCATGGCTTCAATGGGATTTTTACACAAACCGGCAACTTGAAGAGATGGGATTTTAGATACAAATCCCTCCAGAAGTGTTCTGGCTAACAATTCGTCATCGACGATAAGACAATTAAAAAGCGGTGTATTTCCAGTCATAAATCGCCCGTTTTATTTTAGCGTTATTCGTAATGCTACAGAGAATTCCAGTTCCTTGAGGGTAACATCCAATGTATGCTTGCCGGGATAAATCAACTGTAATCTACGGCGCACGTTTTCAAGACCAATCCCCGAAGCGCTATCCAGTGACTGGATTTTAGCCGGTAAACTATTAGTAATATGAAAACTCAGTTCGTCATTTACAGTAGAAAGTGTCATGGAGATCCAGCTGTTTTTCTGGTCCTCAATACTGCTGTGCTTAAAACTGTTTTCGATGAAGGGAATAAGGATCATAGGGGCAATAAGAAAATCACCCTGAGCCTTCGTGAAATCCACCTTCACGTTATCCATATTCTCCATTTTGAGTTTCTGCAAACTAATGTAGTTGTCGATGTAGTTCAATTCCTTGGCCAGCGGTACTTTCTCTGCATTGCAATCGTAGATGATGTATCGGAGCATATCCGAGAGTTTCAATATAGTCTCCGGGGTTTTCTCAGATTTGAGGATGGACAATGAGTAAATATTATTCAACGCGTTGAAAAGAAAGTGCGGGTTGATCTGAGAACGCAGAAATTTCAGCTCAGAATTCAGGTTTTCGCCTTTCAGGTCGGACGCTTCTTTTTCGCGCCTTAGCGCGATTTGTGATGTTTTAAAAGCCGTTGAAAGGAAAAATATGGCGAGTGTCTGAGTGAGGGCATAAACTATCCGCATTTTCCGCATTGGGTTAAAGAAGTCCCTGCGAGGTACCCCGTCTGCCTGGCGCATCCAGTGACGCACTTCTTCCGGCGGTGGCGGCATCACGGCCTTGTATATTTGCGGTATAACAAAATCGTAAAACAGGTATAAAAGCACAAAACTGGCCAACGTATAGCCGGCATAATGGAGATATTTTTTCTTGATGAAAAACCTCGGAATCAGGATTTCCATATTGAAATAGGCTATCGCGATTTGCGGAATTATCTGCATGAGGCCTAGCCTGAAGGCGAGGTTCAAATTCTCGCGGCCGCTAAACACAAACACCGAAAGTGACAAATACCCTCCCCAGAAAATAAGGTGGCTGAGCAGGACATAGCGACGTTTTTTGAAAGGGTACATCATTCATGACAAATTAGCGGTAATCTCCGTGTTCGGCAATTATTTTCAACAAATAACCGGTTTCACGATATAAAAGGTCGTTTATGGTAAACGTGCCGGAGTGCTGGGTTGCTATGGATGATGATGTGGTCGGAATGTTTTAGGCCGATGCGGGTTTCGACTACGCTCAACCTGACATAAGCTATTGTCACACTGAGCCGTCATCCTGAGAAAAACGAAGGAATTCGAAGTGGGACTTACGATAAATGTCTGACAGCGGGTTTGTGGGATTATCTCACTAGCATTCCAGTCATTTCCCGGATCATAGATCCTGCATTTCTTTTTCAGTCACAAGTCCACAGACCTGCGCCATGGGAGGGCTTTAAAACTGCTTGTTCAAATTATAATATTCAATTTTTGACATATAAGGAAAGTAGGGTAACGTTTCTATGAGTTGCTTAGCCTTGGTCTCGTCAACATTTTGAAATATTAAGACAGCGTCTTTTTTTGTCACGGAAATAAAAAAACTCTCCAAAATATTTTCTTGTTTCCATTGATTCACAAATTCCATTTCTTTTTTTGGCAACTCTGGAGTTGATTTTATGGTGTCTATTCCGCTGTCTGAAAGCGTAATTAAAACTAAAATTCTATTCATATTATTTTAAGTTAAAGTTGTTCGACAAAATTAAAACTATTTTATTATTTGGTAATTTTTGGTCGACCGTCTTACTTGAGTTATGGTGTCGAACTATTGCATGCAACATGCGGATATACCATATATGGTTTACACACATTATTTCTTTCGGATATGCTGGAAATATACTTCTTAGATTAAGCTATCTCGGAATCATCATTTCTCCAAATGCTAATGTGGACGTCATCGGTTTTTAGCATTCCAATAAATCAGCTATTTCGCGTTCCGGATTATTTGCCAAAATGCATATCTGCAAAATTCATCCAGGCTTTCCAGTCAAAATTCATCACATCATGACCGCCGGTGCGGATATGGTAGCCAACAGCCTTTTGAACCGGCTGGTCAATAGGGGGCATCACGTCGGAAGGCAAGCCATCAAGACCATAGAGCTTATAAACCTGTCCGGCCAGGTAGGCGCTGAGAAATTCACCTTTCGGATCGGCCCACAAATCGTCCTTTGCACTGTTAACATAAACAGGTCTTGGTGCCACCAGTGCTATGAGCATATGCTGATCGACAGGTAATGCGGATTCGTTGTCGTTGTATTGGTTAAAATTATCGCAAAACCAATACGGAAAAACGGTATTGATCCTGCCGACTGTCTCGCCGATTTTGCGTCGCGAAAGTGCAGCACCGCCACAGCCGGAATCATTGGATATGACGATAGCAAATCGGGGATCGGAAGCTCCTGCCCATAACGCCGCCTTTCCAAGCCGGGAATGTCCCATGAGCGCTACTTTCCGCGCATCAATATCAGGATCGGTTTCGAAATAATCCATAGCACGGCTCAGTCCCCAGGCCCATGCAGCAACGGAGCCCCACTCGTCTGCTTTGGGCTGCGTCTGCCCATCTTTGTAAAAAAGTTCCTGAATACCGTCGCTCAAATCGTTCTTATCGGGGTCGATGTCGCCGTAATAAATCGTCGCAACTCCATAGCCCCGGTCAATGATCATCTCCACGGGCCAGCGATTTTCTCTCAAGCCGCGCGAAGCTTCAGTCGCCTTGTGATCGGTCACTTTCATGTTGTCGCTGTTGTCGACCCAACTTTGGGTAATAAACACATTCGGATCATCAATAATCGTGTGGTTTCCATAGAAATTGAGTCCCGTGAAAATGGCTTTTTTACCATCAGTATTTGGCAGAATAATCAGGATATCCATGGAAACGCTGCCTTTTTCGTTGCTGAATGTCATCCGGACTTGTTTCATTTTTGCTTTTCCACCAAGCGCTACATTTTCTTTAAGAAGCTTAGTTTCAACATTTACGATTCCGGACGGTACCTTGCCATAAACCTGGGATTCGAACAAATTTAGTAGCGCTGGTCTGCGCTTCAGAGCCCATTCACCAGCCGAGGTGATGGGGGATCCGTCGTTGTTCACAAGCAATGGAGGCAGTGAATAAGGCGGGATAAGCGATTCGTCGTAATTGGGCTGGAAATCCTGTGAAAAGCCCATAAGGCCGATCAGAAGAGCCGATAACAAGAAGATGGATTTCATATAAAATGGGATTTAGGCGATTTACAGATAGCCTCATTAAATTAGGTATTCCGAATTTCCAAAACAATTGGCTCACTGGATATTTGGCATATTACCGAAATTGAAACGGATAATCAGCCGTTCATGGATAATATCGAGATTAGATTGAGAAAAACGCACCTGATTTGTTTTCTTTACGTTATTAATCCTCAGTAAAAAAAATATACAACATGAAAAAGTGGTTAATTCCCGTAATCGTCATAGTAGTAATTGTTTTCGTACTCTACCGTTGGTTTGTTGGCTTCAACAACAATGCAGTAGTTCTTCAGGAAAGTGCAAAAACAACTTGGTCAAATGTCGAAAGTTCATATCAACGCAGGAATGATCTGATCGGCAACCTCGTTCAAACGGTGCAAGGCGCCGCTGATTTTGAAAAAACAACACTCACTCAGGTCATCGAAGCGCGAGCCAAAGCTACTCAGGTAACGGTCGATCCGACCAATATAACTCCTGAGCAAATGGCCCAGTTCCAGCAGGCACAATCAGGCGTTTCGTCGGCATTGTCACGTTTGCTTGTCACCGTAGAGCAATACCCGGATCTGAAAGCAAACCAAAACTTTCTGGAGCTGCAATCGCAACTGGAAGGGACTGAAAACCGAATCAATGTAGCCAGGGATCGATACAATGAATCAGTGAATGCTTATAATATTCACATTAAGAAATTCCCGGGAAGTCTTCTTGCAGGTCTTTTCAATTTTGATGAAATGACTCGCTTTGCTGCTGAAGAAGGTGCTGAAAAGGCCCCTGATGTAAAATTCGACTTTAAATAATTGATGGCAGTTTCAAAAGAATTCCTTTCGTCTCAGGACGAGGCCGAAATTATTGAGGCCATCCGGCAGGCAGAATCCATGACCTCCGGAGAAATCCGTGTTCATATCGAAAGTACCACCGCAGATGATCCACTGAAGCATGCGACGAAAATCTTTCACTTGCTGGAGATGGAGAAAACGGAAGCGCGAAATGGGGTGCTCATTTATATTGCAACTGATTCAAAAGTATTCGTCATACTTGGTGACCAGGGAATCAACGAAGTGGTGCCATCGGATTTCTGGAACAGCACAAAGGATGCCATGCAGGAGCAGTTTCGCAAGGGAGCCTTTAAAGAAGGTATCGTCAAGGGAATTGAAGTGGCCGGTGAGCAGCTTAAGCGATACTTCCCCTGGGAAAAAGGCGATAAAAATGAATTATCGGACGAAATCTCCAGGTCATAATGAAGAGAATTATGTTTTCATTTAAATATCGACTTTTTACGGCGCTTATGCTTTTTGGAGTGTATGGTGTTTTTGCACAATACCAGATACCTGAAAAGCCTGATTTCCAAACAAGTGTGTACGATTATGTCGGACTGCTGAATGACGGACAAAAAGCGGCCCTTGAAAATAAGCTGATCAAATATTCTGACACTACCACTACCCAGATTGTCGTCGTTATTATCGCTTCCACTAATGGTGAGGACATCAATTACCTCGGCGCCAACTGGGGTGAAAAGTGGGGGATAGGGCAAGAAAAGGAGGATAATGGCATTCTGATTTTATTGGCCAGGGATGACCGTAAAATCGCCATTCAGACTGGCAAAGGAGTGGAGCATCTGCTCACAGATGCCATGAGTAAACGGATAATAGAAAATGAAATACTACCACAATTCAGAGGTGGCGATTATTATGCCGGTCTCGATGCTGCCGCTGATGCTATTTTTTATGTGATGCGTGGCGAGTACCAAGGCACCAGACCAGAGGAAGAAATGGCAAAAAAGCCATCCACCTATTTGCCTCTGCTCATTCTTATTTTTATCATCATTTTTATCATTAGCCGTGGCCGACGCAACAAAGGTCCACGTTCTGCAGCAGGAACCATCATGGATGCCATCATCCTCAGCAGCCTCGGTAGGGGAGGCTTTGGCGGTGGGTCTTCCGGCGGAGGATTTGGTGGAGGCGGTGGCGGCTTCGGCGGAGGATTCGGTGGCGGCAGCTTCGGTGGCGGCGGTGCCAGTGGCAGTTGGTGATGCTCGTGTTGGTGTTTTAGCTGAGCCCGTAAGCGAACATTTTCCTACCCTGAAGGTCAACTTAGAAATATGGGGCTATAGTCATCGTTGCCTATAAGAAAAATCACAAAAAATTATCGGCAAAGCAGGTCTGCGATTTCGCGGTGACTTACTTTGCCGATTGTATTGTTACTTCCTTTACCTGATTAAACTTTATCAGGAACCGTGTATGGCGCCCGGTAGTTCCTGGTTAGCATGGCGTTAGCCTCTGCATCGCCGGGGAAAGTTTCTGTTTTCGGATCGAATGTCAATACCCTTCCCGTGCGGTAGGCGATATTGCCAAGGTGCGCCAGAGCAGAAGATAAGTGCGCTGTTTCAACGGGTCCGTTCAGAATGGACTTATCATGTGCCCTTACTGCGTCGATGAAGTTCTGGTAATGATCACCACCTTCTTCACGTTTTGGGCCTGGAGTTTTGTCTTTTCCGAGATATGTTTCATAGCTTTCATATCCTTTTATTACCATATATCCCTTATCGCCATAGAATAAATTTCCAACGGTTGCACCATCTTCTGCATTGGTCATCCAGTGCCGTACTTCGAATTGAATAATTTTCTTTTGTGAGGGATAGTGATAGATAGATGTCAGCACTTCTGGACATTCCTTGGCGTCATCCCACAGGAATTTGCCACCCATTGAAGTGATTTTCTCCGGAAGTCCCACATCGAGCCCCCACATGCAAAGATCTGTTTCATGAATTCCCTGGTTTCCCACATCGCCATTACCATAATTCCAGTTCCAATGCCAATTGTAATGAACATAGTCGCGTGAGAATGGCTTCATTTCAGCAGGACCGGTCCATAGATCGTAATCCAAACCAGCAGGAACAGGCTCGGTGCCTTTTTTGCCAATGTCAGCTCTCCAGCGGAAAACAAGCCCACGGGCCATATAAACGTTGCCGATAAGTCCATCGCGTAGATGCTGGATAGCCTCCTTGATAGCAACTGAACTTCTGAGTTGCACGCCATGCTGGACAATCCTGTTGTACTTATTGGCGGCCTCCACCATTTTCCGTCCTTCCCAAACATTGTGTGAGCCAGGCTTCTCAACATATACATCCTTACCTGCCTGACAAGCCCAGATCGCAGCAAGTGAATGCCAGTGATTTGGAGTAGCGATACTGACTGCATCAATTTTTTTGTCGTCGTACACTCTGCGAAGGTCACGTTCGGTTGCTACTTTTTTGCTATAAGTTTTTTCGAACTCAGCGGCTTTTTCACGCGACACGTTTTCGTCGGGATCACAAAGACAAACGACTTCGACATCTTTCAGATTCATGTATCCCTCAATGTGATTATTTCCCCGTCCATTAACTCCAAGTACTGCTACGCGCACGCGGTCGTTTGCCCCAAATACGTGTGATGGTATGAAAGTGGGCAGCGATATTAAGGCTGCGGCGCCGGCGGAATTCTTAATGAATTTGCGCCGGTCTATTTTTCGATCTTTTTTCATATGAGTGTTTTTAAAAAGTTATTCAAAATAGTTCATTGTTTCGTCAGGCTGATTCAAGCCTATAAAGGGCCGCCTTCGTAAGGAACATATAAAAATATACTAAAATCCCAGAAATGCGACTACTTGATATGCAAAGAATCGCACTTTTTTGAAAACGTGTGCAGAAAGGCCGGTACTCTTTATTTTGTTAGAGTATAAATTTTGATTTTGTAAAATCAATCCGTCAGTACTCCAAATTCTGCAATAGCCATAACCGGTTTGTCATTGATTTCCCTGAGACTCGTGAATCGGATATAACGAGCTGGTACTTTTGTGAAATTGACTGTCTGTTGTACAGGGTTGTTTCTGATATTGCTGAATTCCCCGGTTGCGATCTCAGTCCAATCCTTTCCGTTTTCACTTACCGCAAAACTATATGTTGCAACAGTTCCGTCGAGGCTGCCCGACTGTGGAGGCAGGTACGTGAAGCCATTCAAAATATGCAGCGAACCCATATCAATGCTTAACTCCTGAGCTTTATTCAATGATTCAGTGTTTCTCCATATGCTTTCTGCAAATGTATCGAAAATGAATTTGCAGGAATTATCATTTTCACAACCTATAACTGTCCAATTCAGTGATATAATATCAAAATCCCTCACGGCCATTTCGCTGGATTCACCTGAAAGGGTATCGATGGCAATCGCCTTAATCCGCCCTTTTCTTTTTAATTCAAATGGTTCAGTAAAAACTTTGGTCGGCTCCGCTTCATCGTCCGAATATTTAATTTGAAGCCCGGTGTCGGACCCCTCAATGGTAACCGTGCCATATTTATCGCGACGAATAGAAGGTGGTTCCAGCAGCTTGGGCGCGCGGTAGATTTCTATATTGGATATAGCGGGACATGCCTTGGATTGCAACACGTTGAAGCGGACCTTCGTAGCAGTGACATCGTCGAAGCGGAGTATCCGCTTATAGCCGATAGTCGTCTGAGCAGTGATGGGGGTCCATTTTCCATCCCAAAAAGCTTCTAATGAAAAGCGCTGCACACGCTGGCCCAACGGCACATATTCCTGCACGAGAAACCTGTTGAAGGTCGTTTCTTTTTCGAAATCAATGATCAACGATGCGGAAGTGATAAAATCGTCTGTATTCCAATAGGTGTTGTAATCATCATCCAGCACTTTTTTGGAATTAAAACGAACGGATTTCGCTCTGACATTTGTTGCCTGCGTATAAGCACCTTCAGTAAGATCATAGTCGAAATCACGTTCAATAACTGCCGCCAATTTTCGGAGCTGTTCAGCATCCTTCTCATGCACCAATCCACGACGGTCGACAGGAAGATTCAACAAAAATGATGCATTGCGTCCTATGGAATTATAGTAAATATCCACAAGGGTTTTTAGCGATTTCACACGGTGATCCTCCGATGGATGATAAAACCATCCCGGCCTGATTGACACATCCACTTCGGCAGGCACCCAATCTGTGCCATCCTCATGACCGGAGGGTAGTTGACGCCAATTTGGAGAACCGGGATAGAATTCATTAGCGCGCAGCATGCACCAATTGGTCTCGCCAGCCCATCCTGATTCATTGCCAACCCAGCGTACATCCGGACCGGCATCGCTGAACATTACCGCGTTTGGCTGCAAATCACGCACTATCTGCCTGGTATTTGGCCAATCATAATAGGTTTTCCTGTCAACCCTTCTGTTTTCATTAGCTCCACCATAATAGCCAGAACCTCCATTGGCTCCGTCGAACCAAACTTCAAAGACTTCCCCATAGTTCGTCATCAACTCGTTGAGCTGGTTGCGATAATAAGTGAGGTATTTTTCGGTACCGTAATCCGCATGGTTCCTATCCCATGGCGAAAGGTACAATCCAAGTTTAAGACCGTATTCCTTGCAGGCATCAGCGAGTTCTTTCACTACATCACCCTGACCGTCTTTCCAGGGGCTGTTTTTCACTGAATGTTCAGTAAAGGCTGACGGCCAAAGGCAAAATCCATCGTGATGCTTTGCAGTTAAAATTATGCCTTTCATCCCAGCATCTTTGCATATGCGAGCCCACTGCCGGCAATCCAATTCAGTAGGATTAAACAACTGAGGTGATTCGCCACCTAGTCCCCATTCCATATCAGTGAACGTATTCATATTGAAATGGACGAATGCATAAAACTGCATCTCGTGCCAGGCCATTTGCCGCTCAGTAGGGACAGGTCCGACCGGCTCTGGTGGCGGGGTTTTGTCACAACTGGATGACAAAAGGACAATAACTAATAAAATAAAAGGGGTACGGATCATGGGCAATGAGTTATGAGTTATGAGTTATGGGTGATGAGTGACGGGTGATGAGTGTTAAATTATGAGTGAAATCCATAACATATAATCCATAACTCATACCCTATAACTATTTTCACTTAAATTCCAGTTCATCTTTAGTCGGCAGTTTCGGGAATGCTGCGTGTGGCTCTGCCTGATACCAAAATGCCACGGAGGCGATATCGCTGGCCTGTTGAAGATATCTGCCTTCGCTTTTCCAGCCGAGATCCTGGATGGTGACTTTCATGTCTTTTTCAAAGCGGATAGGGTCGGCTATGTGCCATCTGTATAGTCCAAATCGTGTATTTGCCTGGTAAGTGCCATCGGGTCGGATAACCTGGTGCAATCCTGCATAAGGCGTGCAAAATTCTGTGTATTGCCCTTTTACATCGAAATTGTAAGACCCACAAAAATAATCTTCCGTACCGGTACCGCATATCGTAGGAAACTCTTTGTCGCCATCCATGAAAAACTTGATTTCACCTTCTCCCCACCAGCCATTGTTATTGACTTGCCAGGCAAGGTAAGTCCCCACATACTGGCCCTGGCCTTTTATGCCGTCAATGATGGTGTAGGCAACTTTTTCGCGATCTGGTCGCGGCCTGCGAAACTGTGCATGGAAATAGGCAGCATCTTTCGGTACATCCGTCAACACATAGTCAATTTGATAATACAACCTCGTCGCTTTCACATCAATGTTTTCCATGGTGATTTTGCACTTTTTCCTGAAGGGCATCTGCCAGTAGCAATTGAACGCCCTACCAGGATTTACAGTAACGGCCAGCGAGTTTAGGTTAGAATATTCACCCCAGCCCATGCCAAAAAAATCACCTACAGGTACTTCCACAGAAGGTTCAGTCTCATCGTCCCAATAGAAACGAATGATATAAAAACGCCAGTTGCCGGTAGGCGTCATCCAGATATGCTGTATAGCGCCGGAGCCGTCGATTTCAGCCAGTGTGAATGTCGTACCAGGTTCGATGATGATATAGGGGCTCACTTTCCATCCCTGGCCAAGTTCGCGCGCTTCATGACTGGCCGCTCCTTCACCCAGTTTGGACATGCCGCCTTTGCCCTTTTCACCTGTAAAATTCTCCGGCGATATGCTCCGCGTTTTGGCGTTTGACAACATGAAAAGATTGGACATATTCGTGTTTAGTCCATTGAAATCGCCTTGCCCAAAAGCCGATATGCTTAAGGCAGTGAATACCATTGTCAGTAGTTTTTTCATAGTGTATCTATTAGGTGTAATTGTGAAGTTAAGATAATGAATTCTTTTCAGTTCAGGTGATGATTTACTTGATCACATACCACGTCCAACCCCGCGCCGGGATTTCAATGGAGATGTCTATGGAATAATCGCGTTTTATTTTAGCAGTGAACTCATCGGTGTCGTTTTGAGTGATTTTTGCCGCGTTATCCAGCCCGGTATAATACAAATTAACATTGATTGTCTTTTTGATCGGTGTTTCGAGAGGATTATAAAGCATCAATAAACCTTTCTCCTCCAGTTGCGGATTTACGTGTAAAAGTCCATCGAAGTCCTGGCCGTCAGGTCGCCTCACATGGAGGACATCCGAATCGAGAATGGCACGGTGTTTTTTGTAGAAGCTCACCCATTTTTCCACAACGGCTTTAGTTTCCGGTGCATCGTAGAGTCGCGGGCCGCGATAGCATGCCTGAACACCGGCTCCAAATAAATTTGCCAACCGCTGTTCATAATGCGGGAGATGGTCTTTTAAAGGTTCTATTGTTGCATCCTTTCCACCTCCATGATATTGCACCAAAGGCACGAACATCCAGCCCATGGAAGGGGTCTTGTTCCAGGTGCCGTCATACACATTTTGTCGCTCGATGATTTCCTGTTGCTTCCTCGGGAGCGACCAGTTTGTCTCGCGATAGCCCATGCCGGTTTTGTTGCTTCCATTCAGAAAATACCAGTCAGGTATATTGAGGTAAATCCCCTGGCCTCTGCACCACTTATAAAAATCCGTTATGCGCTTGCGCTGGTTCCACTGCGAATCCTGCAGGCCAGTATGACCCGGATGGTTTGTTGAATAACATTCATCGCCGGGGTAAGAACCATCATGTTCCAGAATATCCAGGCCGGTTTTTTGGTAAAAATTATACAATTCAGAAAAATAATTCTGACCCCATGTGCTTTCCAGGCATGGAGAATTACCAAATGTGGGATGCTGGCCTTCCGGCATCACTACGTCATTATCCTTATCTATGGAACGGCTTGCTAAAAGTGAGTACCCGCCAAGCGCTACACCTTTGGCATGAGCATAGTCTGCCAGGGCCTTCATACGGTTGAGATTTGCACTTTGCTGATCTTCCAGGTTGAAACCGCTGCCAAAAGTCATGATAACCATTTCAAACCCAACTTCCGCGCACTGGTCAATCGCTGTTTTTACCGAGGCATCATCTGCCTGGCGTACATGCATCAATATTGGATTTTCTGTAATCCAGGGTGCGATGATCCGGTACATTTTTCGTCGTTCCAAACCTTGTCGTTCCTGGTCAAAGTTCTTCTGTGCCAGTTCCCAGACCCGAAAACTTTCAAACTTTTGATCGGGAGCAATTGTCTGTTCCGGGCCAAATTCAGGATAACACTCCAGTAAATAAGGGGCTTCACGCATATAATTCACCTGCGTGAAATAAACGGGATCTTTATTCCAGAATACACTTTTATTCAGGCAACTGGCAGGCGACATCCCGTCACCGAAGGCATAGTCCGACTCCACCATGAGCTTGGACCTGCGCCATATATCCGGCTGATCTACGTTGCTCTCTGCATCAGTCACAGCCAAAATCTCACTTTTGAAGGAGTTGATCGTTATAGATTTGTGGGACTTATTGTCAATGGTAATCCATTTACACATGAGTGGAATATTGTCGTAAAGTTCGTAATGCACTTCTACGGTGATATTTTTCAGGTAGTCCAGTGATTTAAGCCCAGCGCTCTTAACCGATGAGGGAATGGCTCCAAGCATTTCAAAGGAATCGATTTTGCATCGCATCATTTCCCCGGCTTGTGGCTGGTCAGAGGATTCCCCAGCCCAGTCCGTTTTTCCGATTCGTACCGATGTTGGAAATTCTCCTCTAATAAGCGTTGTTTTCCCAATCTCCGTCCAGCTCTTTTTGTCGTAGGAAAAGGCTCCGACGAGTATATCATCCATGAATTCCCACCGCAATGTCACTGACCGACCAGGCATCATCCCTTCTCGTGTGACGAGCTTTTCTCCGTCGTAAAAACCAAATGAATTATCCGCCGGACGGAGATTGATTTTCACATTTCGGTTTTTGAACATCAAAACCACCCCTGGGCCAAAGACACTACTGCGATCCGTGCCCGGGTTAATGGTTACCATCAATACTTCTACATTTTTCGGTACGGGTTGCTCCGCAAATACTGAAGTATTAGCTAAAGCCATGATTTCCCCTGGTTTTCCTTCATTGATGAAGGATGATCTTTCATCGGCCGGGCTTTTATAAATCGTCCAATTTTTATTGAGTGAACTGAAATCATCAGTATATATCTTCTCTCGTGCTGCGTCAGACATGGCACTTTTATAAACTTCTTCCAAGTCCACATCATTAAGCTGATAACTTAAGGTAAGCTCAATTCCGGGGGGTGGCCATGGTAAATCCTCTGGCATCCATTGAAGCCGCTTTTTCCATGCAAAGCGCTCCCTTATTGGGTTAGACCTATAACTTTTGAGATGGAAATTCCCTGATTGCGGTGTCAATTTATCAATCCATTCCGGGAGAAGGTAATTATGTATCGGTTGACCGTACAAGCCCCCTACATCAAAGGTATACCCGTCAATAGATAAAGCCGCCTCGGGCCGCACTGACCGTATCAGTGATTCGTCATTGACCAGGTTTTCGTAGGAAATAGTGGCGCCATCGGGAGAGGAGGAAATAGTTCTGGAAAGTAAGCCATTACTCAAAACGAGATTTCCCCTACTGTCTCTGTATAATTTTGCAATTGCACCAGATGCATCAATAAGCCAGTCGGATTCAACGTGTATTGAATCTTTCGAATAGCGTGGCAGTGCGGAAGTTGATACTTGTGCGGACAACCTTTCTGATATGCCTATCAATGACAATATTAATAACGCTGACATTGATATAACTTTTACCAACCCGCGTCGAATCCAATATTTCGAAACCAATTTTTAGGTGTTTAAGATAAACCCGGACTCTCTATAATTCTTTAATCCTGATATTCCTGAAGCTCAATGCATCACCATGACCCAGGAAGCCGATATGGCCTTGTTTGTTTTTCAAACCTTTATGCTTTTTGCCATCCAACGTACCGCCTTTCGATGCTTCGCGAATGTTGCCTTCAAGTATTACCTCTCCGTTTAGAATTACCGTGATGCTGTCACCTTGAACAATGACTTCCTCATGGTTCCATTCGCCTACCGGCTTCAGAAATCCTTTTTTTGCCGGAATAACGCCATAGACAGATCCGTGATATTGGTAGTCGTGAAGATCTTTGTATTTGTCAGCGGTGTTATCCAGTATTTGCAGCTCCATGCCGACATATGCTGCGTCACCTTCCAGCGGAGCACGTATCCCCAGCCCGTTGTTTGCCCCGGGAGTGAGTTGAAATTCAAATCGGAAATTAAAATTTGCGTACTCTTTCGCCGTAAACAGATTACCAGAACCGCCGTTGCCAGGATGCAGTACGATTATTCCATCTTCCACAACGTAATCGGTCTTGTTGCCAACCCATCCGTCGAGGTTTGTACCATTGAAAAGCAGCACAAATCCATCCATTTTTTCCATGTTGGTCAGGTTGTTTTGTGCATTCGCTAACGGTGCGATGATCATCATAAAGGATGAAATAAGAAGTATTTTTTTCATGATTTCCAAGGTTTAAACAGGCACAAATGCCCCTTCAATATGATGAAAAAAAGTCTAACTCTGAAGTGATCTAAGTACAATTGTGCCCTTTTGGGGGAAAAATGAATTGAGGGGATATCTGATTACAGACTACCGCACATCGATGTTGCAGGCTAGTGTATTTGAAGTCGTAATAACTTTCACTTCATAGGTGCCGGCCTGTGTAAATCCCGAAAAATCGAGCGATGCTTCCTGGATGCCTTTCAGGATTCTTGTGGTTTTTACAAGGCGTCCGGCAGGGCCAAAAACTGCATGATAAAATCTTCTGTTGCGCCGGATGGTAACTGGATAAATACTTCATTGCGCCCCTGCAATTGATAAATATTTACGCCGGATTTGGCTATAATTTCATTGAACAGAATTTCGGTCCTATCTTCCAGCACTAACACATCATCGAAGAAAAGCCTGCCGCTTGTCTTGCCCAGATTCAAAGAAAAAACCGCCATTTGCTCATCAACTAAACATCGATAGTTAAATGGCCCGTAAGTTTGCTGTCCTGGACTTAATAATACCACCTCCTCAAAAAGCATCATATTCCCATCGCTCAAACTTATCGAAATGAGTTCCGCCTTTTCAACCACAGCCTTGAACATGATGGAATAAAATACATTTTTCTCAAGTCGAACTGTGCTGAAAAGTTGAACATTAGATGGGTTACACTCCATGTCATTGGAAGTGACCACCATGGCTGCCCGACCATTCGTAACCGGATTGATTGTATCCACCTGAAATTTTCCGATTCCACCATCATATTTTCCCAGCATCCAATTAGCTGTGCCCTCAGAAAAAGATGGATTTTTCAGAATATTCAAAGAGCCTGCAGGTTTAAAAATGCCTCTTTTTTCCGGAGTATCCCCATCGATAGCCTGCACTGAGAAGGAACAAAGAATAATAAGGATTAAAACCAGTGGTGACGAATATTTTAGGGCAGTGCGCATGTTCTTTGATTAGGCAAGTTGACCCAATCCAAAGAACATGCCGGATCGTGCAAAATGGGCCGTGGATATTAAAAAAATATTTCTGCCTGGTAAATCAGGCCTGTCCGAGCGCTTTTTTTATGGCAATTTCGCAGTCCAGGGTGATCTCTTCGCCGGTGCGTCCTTCCCGCTCAACGGGATCCAATACGGTGTAACTCACTTTCACACCGATGCCCATGGGGAACCCGGTACCTTCCAAAAGATAATTACCATTGATAGCGAAAGGAATGATGATGGCCGATGGGGCAGTTTTTAACAGGGTATCGATTCCAGCGACCTTGAAAGGCTTCACAATCCCGTCTTTACTCCGGGTACCTTCAGGAAATATACAGGCGGAGTAGTTGTGCTCTTCTATTTGCCTCCCAAGTTTAATAATCTCCTTTATTGCCTGTGAGCGATTTTTGCGATCGATCAGCGCCGAGCCGCCTTTGCGCAAATTATAGGAGATGCTGGGTATACCACTTCCCAGTTCGATTTTGGAAATGTACTTTGGATAATGCTTTCTGAATCCAAAAGCAATAGGGGGAATATCATAATGACTCTGATGATTGGAAATAATGATCAGAGGCTTGTTCTGCGGTAATTTATCAAAACCAACGAATTTTACACTTGTACCCAAGATCCACAGGCTCTTTATTATACAATAGTTAAGTGCTTCCACGGCACGTTTCTGTGCATCATACCCCCAAAAGTGCCAGCAGATCATCTGAATCGGATGAAAAATCACCAATAAAAGGCCAAAAACCAGAAGGTGAATAGGTGTCAGAATATAGCTGAGAATTGTTTTCATTGCAGGCGCAATATTGGTGAAAATATTTTAAACCAAAAGTGAATTAATGTGCGATAAGGTGGCTTAAAGACCATTTATCTGGTAAGTCCCAGGAATAACCATGACTGTCACTTATTTTTTTCTTAACATTGGCGTTACATTCATCAGCAGGTACTGTATCAATAGAAAATTTTTTACCTATTCCCATTACAATGAAATATAAACAATTAATGCTAAGTGCAATCCTCCTAAGTCTCCTTCTGTTTGCCACATGTGGCGAGGATGATCCAAAACCTCCAGTGGATAATACCATACCGGATACCATCATCATCAATGAAGTTCAGTCCACCGGCAATCCCGACTGGATTGAACTCTACAATTATGGTGATGAAACTGTTGACCTGGAGGGATTCAAAATTTTTGATGTGGAGGCAGTAAAATATTCTATTCCGTCAGGGTATTCTATCAATGCCAAAGACTACCTGATTCTGATTTGTGATGATCAGGGTACTGGAATAAATCTGCCATTCAAGCTCAGCTCAGCCGGGGAAAGCGTCACATTACAACGTGCTGACGGTAAGATGCTCGATCATGTGTTGTTTCCGGAAATGAACAATTCCGAAACATATTCACGCTTCCCGGATGGCCCTGCAGGAACTTGGAAAATAACAGGTTTTGCTACCCAGGGTAAAACCAATGGTTCTGGCCCCGTTTCATTTTTTAAGTCTTATAGTTACACGCCAACGATTCCAATGGTTGGTGATGATATCAGTTTCACGCTTGAAATAAATGATGGATCGGCTGTCTCAAAAGTGCAGATACTCCATGCTGTAAACGAAGGCACATACAGTACTCTCGACATGACCTCGACAGATAAGCTTACATGGAAAAGCAAAGTGCCGGCACTTACAACTGATGGCGAGCTCAATTATTATTTTAAATTAACGGACAACAGCAATAATATAGTGATCTTGCCAGATGATGCAGAAACCGATCCGTATGATATTACCATCACTTCGGGGCCTGTGCCAACCCTTTTTATCAATGAGTATCTCGCCAGCAACACTTCCGTGATCAAAGACCCGGATGGCATCGACGAGTATGACGATTATATTGAGATATACAATGCCGGGACAGTGGCTGTGGACATGTCCAGATTCTATTTCAGCGATTCTGAAGATCCGTTCGACGACAGGATTAAAACCGGATTCCCTGACAAAACCACCATTCAGCCGGGAAGTTTCCTGCTCTTCTGGGCAGACAGCGATACCGAGCAAGGTCCAAACCATCTTAAGTTCAAACTTACCTCGGCGGGTGAAACAATCAGTCTGTATTATAAGGATGGTCGGCTCATCGACAAACGGTCATATGGAGCGCAATCTGAAAACATATCGGAAGGCAGAAAGCCCAATGGCAGTAATACATGGGTTAAATTCACTTCGCCAACACCAGGCCAATCGAACAATTAGAGCGAATCGTATCCATTCAACAACATAAAATTACGGAGGCTTTCATATGAAGGTCTCCGGTTTTACTTTTGGTAAATATCAAATATAGTATGATAAAGAAAATTCTACTCACGACACTTTTCCTACTTGTACTTCTTTCGGCTGGTGGATATTTCTATTACCGACTTAAAATCTATAAACCGCCACTGATAAGTGAAGAAGATCGAAGCTCCCTGAGGATAATGCCTCTTCCTGCAAAGCTGAAAATTAATAACGGTATGCTATTACTGACAAAAAACCTGGAAGTTATATATACTGAAAAAAGAAACTATACTATTGAAAAAGGCATAGAGCGATTCAATGAACGCCTGAAATCCAGATTGGATCTTGATGAAACCAATGAAAAAATTGTTGACTTACAGATTACATGTACACAGGCAGAAGAGAAAAAATATCCAGGCGAGCAGGAAGATGAGTCTTATAAACTGGTCATTGATAAGGCCGGCATACATCTTTCTGCGAATACGGCATTCGGCGTTCTGCATGGACTTGAAACGATATTGCAGATCATTGATGTCGATGAAGAAAGCCGTGCGGCAATGCCTTATATGGTCATCGAAGATAAACCGCGATTTGCCTGGCGTGGCCTGATGCTCGATGTGAGTCGTCACTGGATACCAAAAGAGGTTGTTTTGCGCTTACTCGATGGGATGTCGGCGGCCAAATTCAACGTGTTTCACTGGCACCTTTCAGACGATCAGGGCTTCAGGGTAGAAAGTCTTGTATTTCCAAAATTGCATGAAATCGGTTCAAACGGAAAGTATTATACACAGGCAGAAATCAGGGGAGTGATAGAATATGCTGGTGAACGTGGCATACGGGTTGTACCGGAGTTTGATCTTCCAGGCCACTCACTGAGTTGGCAAATTGCTTACCCGGAATTGAGCCCCGTGCAAGAGGAACTAAATTTTATACTGAAAAAAGGTACCGTATTCACCCCGCCCCTCGATCCGTCTAAAGAAGTCGTTTATGAGTTTTTGGATAAATTTATTGGCGAAATGGCAGAGCTTTTCCCGGACCCCTATTTCCATATTGGCGGAGATGAAGTGAACCCGGCAGCGTGGAACTCCAACCCCAAGATTGCCGAATTCATGCAACATAATAGTATTGCCGATGCGCATGGACTTCAGGCTTATTTTATAAAGCGCGCGGGGCAGATATTAGAATCCCATGGCAAAAAAATGATCGGTTGGGATGAAATCCTTCATCCTGACCTGAATAACAGTGCTGCGGTACAATGCTGGCGAAGCCAGAAATCACTCTTTGAAGCCGCACACCTTGGCACAAACGGCATCTTGTCAGCCGGTTATTACCTGGACCACAAACTATCTGCAGGCAAACATTATAGTATCGATCCGTTGGTTCTTCCCGGGGCGGTAGATATTGTTCCGGACACCGCAAACTGGAAAATGTATGACCTCGTCATGGATATCGCAGGGAACGAAATGGAGAGCATGATGGTCATTTTCGACAGGGATTCCACCAACGTATTCGGCTACTTCGCCATGCTCGATAACAGGACGCCATTCAAACATGGCACCATTCAGAATGGCACGCTCACCTTTAAATTCAACTCTGAAGTCGGAGAACTTACCTATTCTGCCCGTATGTTGGGTGATAGCCTGAATGGGGAGATTAAGTTTGGACTGATGAGTTTTGGTTCTTATGGAAGCATTACCGGGAGTTCGGAAATTCCCGGCGCCGTGATGCCAAAAATTGAAATTGTCAAGCCGCTAAACTCCGAAGAAACAGCCAGGGTTTTGGGTGGAGAAGCCTGTATGTGGGCAGAACTGGTAAATGAACATAATGTGGAATCACGTGTTTGGCCACGAGCCGTTGCTATTGCTGAGAAATTGTGGTCACCACAGGAAACTACAGCCGACATAGATGATATGTACCGACGGCTTGCATATTTTAATACCTACCTTGAGGCATGTGGATCCTTGCACAAAAGTTGGTATGAATCAGGGCTATCCGGTATTATTAGCGCTGACGGTTTGCCATACTTAAAAAATCTCACTGACGTTCTCGAGGAAGTGAAATTTGTAAAGCGGCTTATTGATTTGATTGATAAGGAGGGCTTGTATCTGCCTGACCTTCCGCTCGACCGTGTGGCCGACATCGTTTATCCTGAAAGCTTTCAGGCATATTATTTCAATAAAGCAGTTGATGAATTCAATTCGGGTGAAGCGCGTACAAAGAGCCAGGAGCTAATACTTTCTGAGTTATCATCATGGGCTGAAAACCATGAAAAGCTCACTCCTTATTTTGAATCGAATGAAAAGTTGATGGAAATTAAGCAAATTTCAGAAGTATTGTCAGACGTAGCACGGGCAACACTGGATAAGATGAATGGAAAAATGGCTAATTCTCCAGACTCGGAAATTCAGGAAAAGTTAACATATCTGGAAACTGGCGAAAATGGTGTATTTTGTGCCGTGACGCCGGGACTCAGAAAACTACTTACGAACGAACCAGCTAATACGCTCACAAAAGAAAATTGATCGCATCATGAAAAGATTGACACTGATCATAGGACTTGGCATACTGAGCACAATTGCCGTTTCGGCCCAGACAAAGCTGAAACTCGGCTTGACAGGCGGTGGCGTTTTTTCAACATTGATCCGCGACAGCAACTTGAATGCTAAGGGCGGTTATCTTGGTTATACGTTCGGCGCGACAGCCAAACTCAACATGGGTGATCTCGGCTGGTTCGTCCAATCTGGTGTGCATTATTCGCACGAAGGTGATGTTGCGCAGAAACTGGATTTTTTGAAATTACCATTAACCTTGGGCATTGACGTTTCAGAAGATATTGCACTCTATTCCTCGTATTACCTTGCCTGGCAGGTGGGCAATGCAAATAATGTTCAGGACTTTTACAAAGAAAGTGCGAGCATGTTGGCATTTGGTGCTGATGTGGAAATAACGAAAAATTTCTCTTTAGGATCACGATTATGCTATGGCCTTTCCAACCTTGTTGATGATCCCGCTGGGGCAAAAAACTTTATTATAAAACCTTTCAATTTCGATTTCTACCTGACCTACTTTTTTGTTCATTGAAAATCTTCTTTTCAAGGGTTTATAATGCAGTGAAGGAGGTTTATTCTACAATACCAACTTATAATCGATTGAATCTCGCCAGGCGAGAAGGCCGCCATGGAGATTTAGTGCATTTATATATCCAGATTCTAAGAGTAGTGATAATGCTTGTGCCGAGCGTTTGCCGCTCCGGCAAAGTAATACGACTCTCCCGGTTGTTGGGATTTCCGAAACCCTGATCTTAAGTTCTCTCAATGGGATGTTCTTGCCTCCCAGGTTGGAAATCAAATATTCCTGTGGCTCGCGCAGATCAATGAGCATAGGTCTGTTGTTACTCTTTATCAATTCATTGAGTTCTTGGGCTGTAATTGTATTTTGATCATCGACATTTTCAGTATTAGTGCCGCAGAATTCGTCATAATCGATCAAAGATTCAATAGGCGGAAGGTTTGCATTTTTTGGATATTTCACTATCCGGCTTTCCATAGTAAGTGTATCAAGGAGGAACAGGCGACCCGTAAGTGGCTCGCCAATTCCGGTGATTATTTTAATAATCTCATTGGCCTGGATATTTCCGATAATACCGGGAAGAACCCCTATCACACCTGATTCGGCACAATTTGGCACAGTGTCAGGTGATGGGGGATTAGGAAAAATATCGCGGTAATGTGGGCCTCGTTTCCCGTCTGCTTGAAGATGGTTGAATACGGATGCCTGCCCTTCAAAGCGAAATATTGCTCCATAAACCATTGTTTTTCCAAGCAATACACAGGCATCATTAATCAGGTAACGGGATGGGAAATTGTCAGTACCATCGCATACCAGATCAAATTCGGCCAAGATTTCCAGGGCGTTGGATGAAGTGAACTTGGTATGAAAAGGCCGAATAGTAATATTAGGATTTAACTGATTCAACCTGATAGCTGCGATGCTGGCTTTTGGCATTCCGACATCCTCGGTAGTAAACAATATCTGGCGCTGGAGGTTGGAGCTTTCAACAACATCATAATCAACTATACCCAGGTGACCCACTCCGGCAGCGGCCAGGTACAGTAGAATCGGGCAACCAAGTCCACCGGCACCAACCACGAGAACACGCGCATTTTTAAGCTTCAACTGGCCTTCGATCGATAGCTCCGGTAACAGAATATGTCGGCTGTAGCGATGTAATTCCTCGGTTGATAGTTTGTTTTCAGACATTGTCGAAAATTGGTAACCGAAGTTATGGAGCTTTATCGGATTTTCATCACAATCTTTTCAGCACGAGTTCAGAAACTGTGTCTCCGATAGCGAGTGATGATGTAGCGGCTGGTGATGGCGCATTACAAACGTTCACGGCGATCTTGTTTTCAAAAATCAGAAAATCGTCAATTAGTCCACCGTTCTTGTCGCAAGCCTGGGCTCTGATACCGGCACCTCCGGCTTCGAGGTCGTCCATTTGGATTTCAGGAATCAAGCCCTGTAGCGCTTTGGTAAATGCAGCCTTTGAAAATGAGCGGTACATTTCCCCCATGCCGGTACGCCAAAATTTTGAAGCAACCTTTTGAAAGCCAGGCCACATGAGCGTTTCAGCGAGTTCAGGCAGGCTGATCTGGAGCTTTTTGTATCCTTCACGCGCAAATGCCAGAACGGCATTTGGACCGGCTTCGACACCTCCGCCGATCATTCTTGTGAAATGTACCCCAAGGAACGGGAAGGCTGGATCGGGCACAGGATAAATCAGGTTTTTCACCAGGTGATGTTTTTCTTTCTTCAACTTAAAATACTCGCCTCGGAACGGTATGATTTTTACATCCACCTTTTCACCAGTCATATTGGCGATTTTATCAGAATACAACCCGGCACAGTTCACTACAAGACGTGCTGTATGCGTTCCTTTGGAAGTCTCTACAACCACTTCTCCTGCTTTACCTTGTATTTTAAGCACTTTTTCACCGGTCCTAATGTCGCCTCCCGCAGCCATAATATTATCACTATATTTGTAGGAAACGGTGGTATAATTAATGATTCCCGTCTCAGGAACAAGTATTCCCTTCAGACTTTTTACGTGCGGTTCTTTTTCGAATATCTCCTCTTTACTCATACGCTTTATGCCCTTCAGCCCATTGGCGATACCTCGTTCGTACAATGTATCAAGCGCAGCAAACTGGTTTGGCTCCGTGGCAACGATCACCTTTCCGCAAAGTTCATAGGGAATCGATTCTTTATCACAAAAGTCCAGCAATTGCCTATAACCTGTCCGGCAATTGGTAGCCTTTAGGCTACCGGGTTTATAATATATTCCTGAATGGATCACGCCGCTGTTATGCCCGGTCTGGTGGGCGCAGAGCGTATCCTCTTTTTCAAGTAGGAGAAGCTTAATACTAGGTTTTTTTTGAGTCAGTTGCAGTGCTGTTGCCAACCCTACGATACCGCCTCCAATGACGATGACATCTTGCATGGAAAAAGGATTGTTTTTAAAAAGTTGCGTAAAAATATGCCTTTTGTTCATATGATATGACCAAATGGTTGTAGAATAAGGGTAGATGGCCAATAATTTTTATTATATGATAATTCTCATTTTATGACCATGTGCTGGGCGTTAATTTTGAGCCAAGTTCAGAATCAAACCAAAAAATATTTATAAACGATGTTAAAATTTGTAAGTGCAGAAGAAGCTGTCAAGGTAATTAAGACCAACGACAGGGTTCATTTGAGCAGTGTGGCTGTTACTCCTCACCACCTGATCAATGCTATGGTGGAGCGCGGAAAGAATAAGGAGTTTAAAAATGTTAGGATCCAGCATATTCATACCGAAGGCCCGGCGCCTTATGCCAACCGTGAATTTGAAGGGATTTTCCAGTTGGAGTCATTTTTCGTTGGCGGTAACGTCCGCAAGCAGACACAGGAAGGTTACGCTGATTATATTCCCGTATTTCTTAGTGAAACGCAAAAGCTCATTAGAGAAGGATATCTTCATGTGAATGTAGCCATGATTATGGTATCGCCACCGGATAAACACGGATTTGTGTCACTTGGGACATCTGTAGATGCAACACTGGCGGCTGTTCAGGAGGCTGATGTAGTCATCGCCCAGGTTAACAAGCACGTGCCTAGAGCATGGGGAGATGCCATGATTCATTCGCGGCAGATTGATTATTTTGTTGAACATGATATTCCACTGTACACTCATCACAACGAACCACTCTCTGAAATCGAACGTGCTATCGGGCGCAATGTAGCAAGTCTCGTGGAAGACGGCGCATGTCTTCAGATGGGTATCGGAGGTATTCCAAATGCGGTTCTTGCCGAGTTGACGAATCATAAGAACCTGGGAGTTCACACCGAAATGTTTTCAGACGGACTTTTACCTTTAGTAGAAAGTGGCGTCGTAAATGGAAGGGATAAACAGATTGATAAAGGAAAAATCGTTGCATCCTTCCTTATGGGATCCCAAAAGGTGTACGATTTTATCGATGACAACCCAATGGTTGCCATGATGGACGTAGCTCATACAAACGGCATCCATGTGATCCGCAAAAATCATAAAGTAACAGCGATTAATTCAGCCCTGTCCATTGATCTCACCGGCCAGGTTTGCGCTGACTCTATCGGTACAACATTTTATTCAGGTGTCGGCGGGCAGATCGACTTTATACGTGGGGCAGGTCACTCGGAGGGCGGAAAGCCGATTATTGCCATGCCCTCTGTTACCGGAAAAGGGATTTCAAAAATCAGCCCGACTCTCATGCAGGGTGCTGGTGTAGTAACGACCAGGGCCAATATGCACTGGTTTGTAACAGAGTTTGGTAAAGTGAACCTTTATGGAAAAACTCTACAGGAGAGGGCACGTCGCATCATATCTGTTGCACATCCCGACCATCGTGAATCACTCGAAAAAGCCGCTTTTGAGCGATTTGGAAGTCATTTTCATTTCATGTCATAATACATTAAAAAATTCAATGAGAAGAGACTGCTGAATATTCCGCAGTCTTTTTTTATTGTTTTCATTTCAATTCTGATACATGGATTTTAGGTAAAAAAAGCAATTGAAATAGTCTGTCAGGGGGCTAATATTGTATATCTTTAAATTGCCATAAACGATTTTTTCTAACCCAACATAAAAATGAACAAGACAACAATACACGGAAACAGATTGAGGGGTTCTTCCCCAAAAGTAGGAATACGACCAGCCATTGATGCGCGAATTGGTGGTATTCGGGAATCACTCGAAACCATCACTATGGATATGGCTAAAAATGTCGCCAGGCTCATCAGTGAAATGCTCCGCCATCCTGATGGCAGCAAGGTTGAATGCGTGATCGCCGACACTACTATTGGACGTGCGGCCGAAGCAGCCAGTTGCGAAGATAAATTCGAGCGGGAAGGAGTAGGTCTCTCTTTAACCGTGACACCTTGCTGGTGCTATGGAAGTGAGACAATGGATATCCATCCGACGCGGCCAAAAGCCATTTGGGGCTTTAATGGTACAGAACGCCCTGGTGCAGTTTATCTGGCGGCGACTTTAGCAGGGCACAATCAAAAGGGTATTCCGGCATTCAGCATTTATGGACGCGATGTTCAGGACGCAGGAGACCAGACGATACCGGAAGATGTTAAAGGTAAAATATTACGGTTCGTGAAAGCCGGCCTGGCTGTAGCAACCATGAGAAATAAGTCATATTTATCCATCGGTTCCGTGTCGATGGGTATAGCAGGTTCAATCATCAATACCGATTTTTTTGAAGATTATCTCGGCATTCGTTGTGAGAACGTGGATATGTCGGAGGTTTCCAGACGGATTGAAAAATCCATTTACGACCATGAGGAATACAAAAAAGCCCTGGTATGGATAAAGGAAAATTGCAGGGAAGGCAAGGATTATAATCCAATAAAGCAACAAAGGTCAGGCAAAGAAAAAGACAAAGAGTGGGAATATGTTGCGAAAATGACCATTATCATTAGGGATCTGATGATCGGCAACCCCGTGCTTGCCAAAATTGGATTTGGAGAAGAAGCTCTCGGGCACAATGCGATTGCATCAGGATTCCAGGGCCAACGGCAATGGACGGATTACCTTCCAAATGGCGATTTCTCTGAAGCAATTCTTAACAGTTCATTTGACTGGAATGGCTTGCGACAGCCCTTTATGGTGGCAACCGAAAATGACAGCCTGAATGGCGTTAGTATGCTTTTTGGCCACCTGCTAAACAATTGCGCACAAGTGTTCTCCGATGTACGTACATTCTGGAGCCCGGCGGCAGTAGAAAGAGTAAGTGGCTGGAAACCCACTGGCGTGGCGAAGGATGGATTTATCCACCTCATCAATTCCGGATCTTCAGCACTCGATGGAAATGGCGAGCAATCCATGGCAGGAAAACCTGTCATGAAACCATATTATGAAATCAGCGAAGCCGAAAAGGAACAGTGCCTGAAAGCTACCACTTGGCCGCCAGCGATGTATGA
This sequence comes from Cyclobacteriaceae bacterium, assembly GCA_041750735.1. Lineage (GTDB taxonomy): Bacteria > Bacteroidota > Bacteroidia > Cytophagales > Cyclobacteriaceae > JAAUQL01. Next base: position 17,715 of record JBGSYX010000432.1, on the reverse strand, counting down.
ATATTTCAGAGGTGGAGGATTTTCTTCACAATTCAAGACGAAAGGCGGAATGCCTGTGACGATGTGCCGTATCAACCTTGTGAAGGGCGTTGGTCCTGTAATACAAATCGCCGAAGGCTGGACAGTGGAGTTGCCGCAAAAGGTTCATGAGCTTCTTGATGAGCGAACCAATCCTACCTGGCCGACAACATGGTTTGTGCCGCGTACCAATGGCAAAGGACCATTCATGGATGTTTATTCTGTCATGGCAAACTGGGGTGCCAACCATGGCGCATTCAGTTATGGGCATTATGGCGCTGATCTCATCACGCTGTGTGCTATGCTGAGAATCCCGGTCAATATGCACAATGTGGAAGAGGAACAGATATTCAGACCAAGTGCATGGAATATGCTGGGTATGGACACTGAAGGTTCAGATTTCAGGGCATGCGCCAATTTTGGCCCGCTATACGGTAAGAATTAATTGGTTATCATTCAGAAAATAAAAAAGGCCGGGGAGTAATCCCCGGCCTTTTTGGTGTATTCAAACACCAGAAATACTTAACGTACTACCTTTACATCTACGGCATTCAAGCCTCTTGGACCTTTTTCCACGTTGAATTCAACATGGTCGTTTTCCTGAATGTATCCATTCACACCACTTTTGTGAACGAAAATATCTTCGTTTGAATCATCAGCCTTGATAAATCCAAATCCTTTTTCGCGATTAAAAAATTTTACTGTTCCTGTTTTCATTGTACTTTTTTGTTTTGTGTATTAAAATAAAATAATTATTGATTGTCCTCAGGTGGTGTAGAAGTAATGTTGCCATTTTCATCGACGTATGCCAACATGTCCTTAAAATCACCAGTCGGTTTGTTTTTTCGGTCTATTTTCTTTTTAAATTTCTCATCCTGCTTCTTTTTTCGCTTTTCTTCTTTAACTTTTTTTATAAAGCTGTTTTGCGATCTTGCCATTCTGCGTTATTAAAAGATTAATGAATTCATATATCAAACACGTTTTGCAAAATATTGTTACAGCCAAATGCAGGGGGATAATCAAGAAGGACGAGGATTTTACCAGAAGTGCCGAATGTGATTCAGGATTTTCCATGTGAATGATTTCACACGAACTGATCAAAACAGGAAACAACAAATAGAAATACAGTACACTTAAATTCCCTAAGCTAAGGATAGTAACATTGCTTAACACGGCAAAGTTACCAACAATATTATTACAAACCTAATTTGTCGATAATTTCAAACCCCATGTAGAGGAAAGGCCTTGAATTTACGCCCAACCCTTAATACAGCATTGAATTGAGCTTTTATGGACTTTCACATACGCTTTTTTTATCCTAATATTAATTGATGAAACCTGATTACTCACTATGAAGAAATACATAATTGCTCTGGATGCAGGTACCACTTCGAATCGCGCTGTAATATTCGATAAAGACCTGAAAATCGCCGGGATATCCCAGACTGAATTCACGCAAATATATCCGCAGCCGGGATGGGTCGAGCACAATGCCAATGAAATATGGACCACCCAACTCGGTGTTCTTCAGGATGTTTTAAAGAAAAACAGTATCCAACCAAATGATGTCGCCGCAATCGGAATTACCAACCAACGGGAAACGACGATCATCTGGGACAGGGCAACCGGTGTTCCTGTTTCCAATGCCATTGTATGGCAGGACAGGCGAACGGCATCATATTGCGAGTCACTTAAAAAAACCCATGCTGAATCCATCCGGAAAAAGACAGGTCTGGTTATTGACGCATATTTCTCGGCAACCAAAGTTCGCTGGATATTAGATAATATCAACGGCATTAGGGAGCGGGCAGGCCGTAATGAATTGGCTTTCGGGACGGTAGAAACCTGGCTAGTATGGAATCTCACCAATGGCAAATTGCATATCACCGATGTATCAAATGCAAGCCGGACAATGCTTTTTAATATCAATACGCTTAAATGGGACAATGATCTGCTTGAGCTTTTTGATATTCCGAAATCTCTACTCCCTGATGTAGTCGATTCTTCAGCTAAGTATGGTACAACAGATAGGAGCATCCTCGGTGAAAGTATTGCTATATCAGGGATGGCAGGAGACCAGCAGTGTTCGTTATTTGGCCAGCTATGTCTTGAAAAGGGGATGGTAAAAAACACTTATGGTACAGGTAGTTTTGTGATGATGAATACTGGCGACAAACCTGCACTTAACACTGAAAATCTTCTGGCAACAGTGGCATGGAAAATCAGCGATTCTGTTCAGTATGCAGTTGAGGGAAGTATTTTCGTTGGAGGCGCCCTCATTCAATGGCTTCGCGACAATCTGAAAATTATTCAATCCTCATCAGAAATTGAATCGCTCGCACGTCAGGTGGATGACAGTGGCGGTATCGTGATCGTGCCGGCCTTTGCCGGACTAGGTGCGCCGCACTGGGATCAGTTTGCCAGAGGTACCATTTTTGGCATTACACGGGCTACACTGCCTTCGCATATAGCCAGGGCAGCGCTCGAGGCTATAGCCCTTCAGGTAAAGGATGCAGTGGAAGAAATGTCCAGGGCAACCGGTGCATCAGTGAAACAGATGCATGTGGATGGTGGCGCTTCGGTAAATAATTTACTGATGCAACTTCAGGCCGATTTGCTGAACTGCACCGTTGTAAGACCTGCTGTCACTGAGACGACTGCGCTTGGAGCTGCGCTTTTTGCCGGACTGGCAGAAGGCTTCTGGGCTGACATAGATGACATCAGGAAGCGCTGGCGGGTGGACAAATCATTCATGCCAAATCACAATCAAAAGTATGAAGAACTACTTCGATATTGGCACAAAGCTGTTGGCCGTACGAAACATTGGATTGAAAACTAAACTACCAAACAAATGAATAGAGAAGTAATGATCCAGCGACTCAATGAGGCGTCGGAATGGGATATTATCGTGATCGGAGGTGGTGCCAGCGGCCTGGGAACGGCCGTTGACGCGGCATCCCGCGGATTTAAAACCCTCCTGTTGGAACAACATGATTTTGCCAAAGGCACATCGAGTCGAAGTACAAAACTGGTTCATGGTGGAGTGAGATATCTCCAACAAGGCGATATTTCCCTGGTACTTGAAGCACTTCGCGAACGAGGGTTGATGTTGCAAAACGCCCCGCACCTGGTGCGGAATCTTTCTTTCATTATTCCGAATTATGAATGGTGGGGAGGGCCTTTTTATACCATCGGGCTCAAAATGTACGACATGATGGCCGGTAAATTAGGACTCGGTCCTTCGAAAGGGTTATCGTTCGAAGAAACCATAGCAGCCATACCTACACTGGTTAAAAATGAACTTAAGGGCGGCGTCATTTACCACGACGGACAATTTGATGATGCACGAATGGCTATAAGTCTGGCTATGACTTGTGTGGACCATGGCGGTACGGTGATTAATTATATGGAAGTAAAGGGATTGTCCAAGGACAATGATGGATTGGTAAATGGCGTATTAGCCACTGATAATGAAACAGGTACAGAATACTGTTTGAAATCCAGAGCGGTTATCAACGCCACCGGCGTATGGACTGATAAGGTGATGCAAATGGATGATCCTGCCGCCAAAGACATGATTCGTCCAAGCCAGGGTGTACACCTGGTGCTCGACAGGAAATTTCTTCAGAGCCATCATGCCATCATGATTCCACATACGAGCGATGGCAGGGTGCTTTTTGCGGTTCCCTGGCACGATCATGTGATTGTCGGCACCACTGATACGCTTGTTGAGAATGCCGACCTTGAGCCGGTGGCCCTGGAGCAGGAAGTAGATTTTATTTTATCGACAGCCGGGTTATACCTCGAACATTATCCTTCACGAAAAGATGTGAAGAGTGTTTTCGCCGGACTTCGTCCCTTGGCGGCAGCCCAGGATGATGAAAAATCTACTAAGGAAATCTCGCGCCACCACAAGGTATTGATTTCTCTGTCCGGGCTGATAACCCTCACCGGTGGCAAATGGACCACCTACCGGAAAATGGGCGAGGATGCGGTGGATAAAGCGATTCTTCTGGCAGGACTTCCGGAACGCAAGTCGATTACTGAAAATATGATGATTCATGGATATTCAAGGGAAATGTCATTGAGCGATGCGGATTCGGTGTATGGAACGGATTTAGAAGCACTGAAAGCATTGGCTTTGAAAGATAAAAAATATAGTGGATTGCTCAGTGAAAGCTTGCAAATAAGCAAAGCACAGCTAATCTGGGCAATCCATAATGAAATGGCGAGAACCGTGGAGGACTTCCTCGCCCGGCGAACCCGTGCGCTATTTCTTGATGCCCGCGAAAGTATTGCTATGAGCACTCAGGTGGCAGAAAACATGGAAGATGAAATGGGTCTTGGTTCGGATTGGGCTGAAAACCAGGTAAGGCAGTATAAGGCCTTGGCGAAAAATTATTATTTCGAGGGATAGTCAAGAAGACCATCCGCGACTTCAATACTAAGCTGGTTTACGGTTCGTAGAACAAAAAAGGTCCGAGCGAGACGCTCGAACCAGTTTTTTGTTATGTACGCTCAGAACAGATGGGTGAATTTAATTCCTATGCAGCTTGAATGCCTATTCTCATCCTCCAAAATCACGTTTCCATGCTTTGTCAGAAATCGATTTGTATCTGCCCCAGAACTTATAGGAGGTCAATGAGGTAAAGACGATTATTTTCGCCAGATATTTATTCTTTAAAAAAAGGTGCTGGGCTTTATAAAGCAGTAGTAGAAGAATAAAGAAAATAAAGTTGCCAAGTAAAAATCTCATGAAAGGATGCTCAGACAATAGAGGAATCAAATTATAAATCAATCCTATAATTACTGCGTAAAGGATGCCTGTAAAAACTAAAAGCCCATGTGAAGTTTCAATGGCTTTTTGGGGGCAGATATTCATACACTTCATGCAGCTTTCACAATGCACTGTCCAGAATGGTCTATTGTCAATGTGCTTTATTGCCGCCACCGGGCATTGTTTTATGCATATTCCGCAATCGTCACAGGCAGGAGAAGCATAGAATGTTTTTGCGATAATAAACCGACCCGCGAAATAATAGAGCAGCGCAATAGGGGAAATTAGAATATCCTGGAGGATATCGCGATGGGAAATAAATACTTTTTTACCGGCAACAATACTTTCAAAGTGCCGGTTCACTCTCGAATAAATGGTTTTATGGATAAATTTAATGGTAGGATCATTGAGCGAAGGATGCAACGAAATCCAGTTTGAAGGCATATCATATGGGATTTGCCCAATTACTTTATAACCTTTCCGGTGTAACCAAAAGGCGCTGACAAAAAACGCAATGCCTGTCAGGCCGGGTGTGATCCAGTTGCCTATTTTCATTCCCGCTCTTGTGTTCATCAGGACTACCCTGTTATTTCCTTTGGGGAAATGCCGTATAAAGTCCAGCGTTATTTTGGGGTAGTTGAACCCATGTATCGGAGAAATAATGTAAAACAAAGTGTTTTCTGAATCGGTGACCTGGAATTCCGATGGAGTGTATTTTGCAATATCATGGAGGTGGCATTCGATTCCGGACTCTAGAGATGCCTCCTGAATCCAATGAGCGATTCGTTTGGCATTTCCCGTTCCTGAAAAGTAGAAGACAATTATTTTAAGAATCGAAGCCATCTATTCATCCAATATATCAATCATCGTATGCAAACATAAAAGGGAAGGTCCAAATTATTCCACAAGTGGTAAGCCGATTAATTACTTTTCGCCACCCACCGGATTGCATTCACCACCAGTCGCCTGTAGTTTTCATTTTCATAGGCAAAATGGTCGTGTCCGAGTTGCAGATACACGATCCTGGATTTTTCGTATTGCTGACACCAGCCAACCAGCGGTGTGCTCTCCGGATGATCGGTTTTTAAAAGTGGCGTCACGCTAGTGTTCACTAAGTAGCTGCCATACACTTCGTCATGGATTTCGAAATCAGCGACACCTGCACAAACTGGATGCGCCTTGTCCACTACATGGATAGTAAAATCGACATCATGGCGGTAAGTCGATTTGGAGTTACTACCTTCCGGCTCCAACAGGTATTTACCACCGATTATCTTCCGAAATTCCGGCCAGGCCTGGTACGATACCAGCGAATGATGCAAAAAAACCATGCCCTTTCCCTTTTTCAACAATTGGATCCAGGCTTCTTTTTGTTCGTCGGTCATGTCCTGAACCATGTCATAGTAAACGAGGCAGTCGTATTTTTTCATGGCTGTCTCATTGGTGAGCAGTGCGTTTGCCGCTGGTTGCGAAATGGTATCAAAGGAGATTTCATCGAACGATTTGAACATGGCATAAAATGCTACTTCTTCGAAATCATGGCCTCCGGTGATTAATAATATCTTCTTCTGGCCAATTGCACTAAATGAGTAAAACGCAAGAAGCAGGATGATGGTGACTTGTCGAAAATTGATTAGCATGTCATGGATATTTAGTGGTTTTAAGTTAGGGAATTGCCATCAGAATTCATGAAAATCCCATGATTTTCATGTTTCGACCGCGTTGGTTGGCAGGAAGCATTTTCAATAAAAAAGCTGTCCCGGTTTCCCGAAACAGCTGAATATTTCTTTGTTTTAAATTGTCTAGAATATATACCTCAATCCAAGCTGCATGCTCCAGGTGCTGGATGGGCTCACTAAATCCTCGTATGAGTCGGTAACGAGGTCGCCATTGATGTTTTGCCAACGATAGAGTGGTTCGTTGGTCGTGGCGTTCACGCTTCTATACACAAGCGGATTGTTCGTTACGCGAATTTTCTGAATTCCCCAGTTCTTGTTGATCATGTTTCCAACGTTAAGGATGTCAACAGAGAATTGTAGGGTATGCCTTGTGTTGTTTTTGCCAGTCTCGATATAGAAATCCTGCAAGAAGCGCAAATCCCAATTATTATACCATGGCAATAAGGCTGCATTTCTTTCTGCATACTCGCCACGGTGCTCCTTGAGATAGGAAGAATTGTTTATGAATTCTTCGTATGCATCCTGTTGGTCTTCGACTGTGAACGTTACCGTGTTACCGCTGATGGTTGCAGTATATTGCTCAAAGTTCATCTCCGCTTTACTTCTGGCAATATACATAAGATCTGTAGAGCCATTGCTATCGCCATTCAGGTCGCCGTTTGTTACATAGCTGAAATTGCCTGACTTCGATCCCTGGTAAAACAGGGATATTGTGGAACCGAAATGTTCAAGATAGTCGATTCTGTATGAAATATTTCCAACCACCCTGTGTGGAGTTGCATATTGAGAATTTGCCAATTCCACAGCGTTTGAAGTTCCTACGTTTGGATTGGCATTCCATACTGAAGATGCCTGCGAACCTGGATTGGCAGTAACTTCTTTGGCATCGGTGTATGTATAGGCTAATGAGCCATAAAGTCCTCTATCAAATTGCTTGCTCACCTGAGCAGTCAAGGCGGTTGAATATCCTTTTTGAACATTATCCATGACAATGGCCGTTGTGATACTTGAATTTTCGTTACGTGCAGCAGATGAGGTATAGCGTGGCCGTTCCTGGTTTCCTTCAACTACAACGCCATCGGTTTCCGGCTTGAAGTTGGCGTTGAACATACGCACGGCATTCCTGTCTTGGGTATAAAGGGCTTCGAGTGACACAGTGAAACCGTTACCCAATTTCTTATCCACAGCTAAATTACTCCTCCACACCTGTGGGAAACGGAAGTTATCACCCATAAAGACCAGGTTACCAGGAGCGCTGGTTCCAGGTTGCCCCGCATCTACAAGTTCACGATATGTATCTGCGTCGGGATTGAAAGTAATGGTATTCAGTTTTGCTAGCTCGCCTGTATTTGCGTTTCTTAATCGCGCACCAAATTGGTACATCCCTGAGTTTGTTGGCATGTTGGTTAGCCACACGAATGGAATCCTACCGGTAAAAAGTCCGGTACCACCGCGTACTACCAAGGTCTTGTCTTCAGTAGCATCCCATTTGAATCCTACACGTGGTGACCAAAGTATTTTACTTTCTGGCCATACTCCTGTGCTGTAATTCGTAGTGTTTCCATCCGCATCGTAGAATGTGAGCGCAGAAGCTGCAGGATTTTCCAGTGGATCTTCATAATACATCGGTTTATCTGCCCTGATACCTACCGTCAATTTTAGGTTATCGGTCGGATTGAATTCATCCTGCGCATAGATTCCTAATTGGCCGATTTTCAAATTGGCGGAGAACACAGCGTCCTGTCCGTCTACCAGCGAATAGGTATAGGCGTAATAAACAGGGGCTCTGTCATTAACAAAATCATCGAGTGAATTATAGATGTAATGACTGTTGGAAGCTGCCATAAACATATTGCCTACGCGCTGATATTCGTATGATATACCAGCAGTGATTGTGTGCTTGTTCAGATAGTAGCTGAAGTTATCAGTGAAGGTATAAATATCATTTACAACCTGGTTATTGTTGGTGAATGGATCCATACCAGCGCTCATGTAGTTGTCGCCTGTACCGGAGAAAATATCGATAGTCGGGAAAAGTCCACCATTAAACGTGCGGACAGTATTGACTTTGGTAATTGTAGCCAGCAACTGGTTTGACATTTTACCTTTGAAATTGCTATTCAATTCCAGTGTACCCGTCTTCACCTTGTCTTCAAAACCATAATTGGAATTGGCAAACGACATGGAGGTATTAGAGAACCTGTTAAATGGGAGGCGGCTCAATGTACCTGTACGACCGGTTACTGCAAAACCACCACCATTTGGCACGCTCGAACCGTTGAGCGGCTGATCGTTCGTGCTGTAGAAATCACTGTACTTAAAGGTTAGCTTATGGTCTTTATTGATATTATAATCCAGTTTAACCAGAAGTTTCCTGTTTTCATTCTCGAAATTCGGGAAATTGTCATAAGCCCCTGTTTCATAACCATATTGAGACATAAGGTGATTGGAGAATTTTTGCAGCGAATCCACAGATGTTGCAGAAACATTGCCAATTCCCGAACCTCCTGTGGGTGACCAGGTAATGCCGGGCCTGTTTCCCTTTTCCATTTCAGCATTCACAAAGAAAAACAACTTGTTTTTAATGATCGGTCCACCGACACTGAAGCCGTAAATATTATTTTTGGAATCCACGATTTGGTTGCTGATATCATTGTCACCAACGTTGGTGCCCAGAAAACTTTGATTTCTCCAGAATGTATAGGCAGTTCCCTGGAATGTATTGGTTCCGCTTTTGGTTACGGCGTTGATACCGGCGCCTGTAAAGCCTGACTGGCGAACATCAAATGGGGCGATATTAATAGAGATTTCTTCATAAGCATCCAGGGATATCGGTGAATTGCCACCGCCAGGAAGCGGATCGTTGCTTAATCCAAAGTTATTGTTCAGGTTAGCGCCGTCCACCTGGATATTGTTATAGCGTCCGTCGCGACCAGCGAAGCTGTTTCCATTGGCCTGGGGTGTTAACCTGGTGAAGTCAGTAATACTTCTGGAAATCGTCGGCAAAGTCTCAAATACACGGCTGTTGAGGTTAGTGGCCGCTCCAACTTTATCCACGTCGATTGTTTTACTACTCGATACAACGATCTCTGCCAACTCAGTTTGCGATTCCTGAAGTGTGGCGTTGATGCTGAACGGTTCACCGAGTTTCAGGATGATTTGGCTGTATTTCTGTTCCTGATACCCAACGAATGAAATAGACACGTTGTATGGCCCACCGGTACGAACATTAGGGAGGAAAAACCTGCCCTCTGCATTCGTAATGTTGCCGTACTCAGTGCCTGACGGTTCGTGAACAGCCAACACGGTGGCGCCGGGTAGGGGACCCCCTGAGGCGTCTTTGACCGTGCCGTTAATGCTACTGGTCGTTACCTGCGCATTAACTGCGAAAGCAGCTAAAAGAACAGAAATGAAAATCGATAAAATTCTCTTCATGATAGTGATTTTAAATGATACATAATTATTAAGGAATAGCCCGGATGGTACCGGTAAGCATAAGGATATTCGGTGGTAGAGGGCATTGGAAAGCCCCGAAATTTGGCAACTCGTATAGGTTGGGTGTAGGGTGAACGCTGTTGTAATAATACTGCCATGCGATAACCTTTAAGATGCAAAGTTTCAATTGACCGTTCGTCTACCTGCACCGAAGTGCAAGTTTACTCGTGGAAAATGTTTCCAAAGCAAATCCAGTGTTGTGTAAATGTTAAAAATCACCAGTCTGCATTAGATTAAAGCAAAACCCCTTGTTTCATTTATCAGAATTCATTGATGAGTCAATCCAGAAAAATACTTTCTGATAAACACTTACGGGACGACCAACCAATTACATACTCTTTTAAAAATAGCTCCAAAAAGCCAAGGGAATATGTGCGCGCAAATTTAATTTAACATTAGAGAAAGTAGGTATAATTCCAAAAAAAAACTTCGAAAAAATCGCGCCCATGTTCATCACCGAGGCTATATGAATTCGCTAATCCCATACATATTTCCACGAGCCATCCGCCTGTCGCTTCCATACCGTTTGGAAAATGCCCTGACGTTCTTGGATATTGCTCAGTATTCAGTAAAAATGAAGGTTTAGCTTGCATATATCCTCGGTCGCCGGCAGAGGGAACATATAGGTAAAACGCTCTAAATAAGATGTCGTTTTCAATAAAATAGTAAAGAGCAGTATTCCCGGCCTTGTGCCGGGACCTCTCGCTAGTTTGCAATGATGGTCACAAAATTCAAGAAGACCCCGGAACCCTGAATCAAGTTCAGGGCAGGCCGTCCGGGGATTTTATATACATCAACCAGTATTCCTCAGGGCACCTGCAATGGCATTGATCGTAATAAGCAAATTTACTAATATACCAGCGCTTTTGCCTGATGACGAATCAGCCTTTTCTGACCTCCATTGTCGCAAAAGCGTCACCTGTTTCATATGCAGATGGTTGAGGATCGAAGCACGCAATAGGTTGGAATAGTAGTGCTGCACGCGTCGTGATTCGATGGATTCACCCAGAATTTCCTCAAGAATGGAGCGTGTTGTATCCAGTTCATTGATGAACAAATCCATATATTTTTTGCGCAGCACTTCATCAGGGACAAGGCTGGCGTATTCACGCATAATGTTTTCATCGGTTGCCGCCAGACTTGTATCTACATTGGTGAAGACATATCGTATAAAATCATCATGCGTCATCGCTTTCTTGAATTTGGCAAATTCGGCAGGTTTTTCTTTCCGCAATTTTTCCAGGGTACTACCGACGCCATACCAGGAGGTCATGTTGAATCTTGATTGGTTCCAACTGAAAACCCATGGTATGGCCCTGAGGTCATGAATGGAAGCGCCACCTGTGCGTCTCGATGGTCGTGAGCCGATCTTGCTCGATTCGATGACGTCGATAGGAGTACTGTTTTTGAAAAATTCGATAAAGCCTGCACCATTAACTAAGTTCAGATACTGTTTCTTGCTTTCTTCCGCCAACCGCTCCATCATGCTAAAGTGTTCGAACGGTTTTTTCTCCTGATACTTATCGGAAACCGTGCGATAGACAGCGGATGCCAGAAGTAATTCCAAATTATAGGCTGCATTCACCTTGTTGGCATATTTTTGTGAAATGGTTTCACCCTGTTCGGTAATCCTGATGTCACCTGAAACAGAATTGTGTGGTAGCGACCTCAGAAAATAATGAACAGGGCCCGCGCCGCGGCTGATGGATCCGCCCTTGCCATGGAAAAACCTGATTGTAACGCCATGTTTCTCCCCAACCTCTATGAGCCTGGCCTGGGCTTTATATAAATTCCACTGGCTGGCGAGTATTCCGCCATCCTTATTGCTGTCGCTGTATCCAACCATTACCTGCTGTACCACTGCCTTTTCATTGTTTTGTTTCGCCTGCCATACCAGGCTGCGTTTCGTGATCGGATGACTCAGGAATTCGTCGAGAATCTGAGCTGAGCGATCTAGGTCATCGATGGTTTCGAAAAGTGGAACAACCGGCAGAACACAAGTAGGCCCTTTCGGCGATTTCACCAATAAACCCGATTCTCTTGCGAGTATATACACTGTAAGTAAATCAGACACGTTTCTCGTCATGCTTACAATGAGCGACCCTAAACCCGCAGAACCGTAGTTTTCTATATGGTGCACAAGTACTTTGTAGCATGAAAGAACTGCCTGGGCATTTTCCGGCAATTCCATGCTCGGGTGCGAGAAGGGTCTTACGGATTTGAGTTCCTTGTTAATGAATTTGAGTTTTTCCTGCGAATCGCCATACAGATATTTGTTAGTATCGAGTGAGCAGGATTCCATTAGTTGTGCCAATGCTTTTTCATGAAACTGGCTGTTTTGCCGTACATCCAGCTTAGCAAGATGGAATCCGAATGTCTCCACGAGCCTGATGGTATCAGTAATATCCTGATGCGCAATAGAGCATGCTCCATATTCTGTCAATGAAAAGTGCAATAATTCCAGATCCATCATGAGTTCATCTGCAAACCGGTAGCATCCAGCGAACTCGTGGAGGGCGGTGGCATGCCCACGATGGCTGTCTATGGGCAGTTTGGAAATAATCAGATTAAGAAATTGCCTAAAGACTTCCCCATCATTTCTATGAAATGCTTCCTGACCCCCAGGGCCTAATTCGACAAGAATGCCATCGATTCGTTCACGCATTTTCCAATGGCACTCTTTGTATGTGCAAGCAAAGCTCAACTGCTTCACCAATGCCACCAGTTTTCTGTTGATGACAATAAATGCGTGAAGACGAAGAGTTTCCAGCGTTTCACGGGTCACAATATCGGTAACAAACGGATGACCATCGCGATCACCGCCAACCCAGTTGCCAAATGACATTTTGGGCTTATGTGCCGCTGATTGGATCAATTTCGGATCAAAGCCAAGATTTTGCCATGCTTGCCGCAGCCTTCTGTCCACGATAGGTAGAACCTCTGGAAACACATTTGTGAGATAGTGCAGCACATTGCGCAATTCGGAGCTCACATCTGGCTTTTCCATGAATATTTCGCCGGTTTTCCATATTCGGTACAAGGCGAGCTTTATTTCGTTTCTGATTTCTTCCTGCTCTATATGGGTGTACATCCGGTTTTCGCGCTGAACTATGAGGAGGTATAGCTCACGATGAAGCTCCAGGATGGTGGCGCGTTTTGCTTCGGTAGGATGTGCTGTAAGTACAGGCTCTACTCTGATTTCTGGTAGGAGCCGCGCAATTTGCATGTCGGTGAGGCCTTGTTTTTTGAGGCGTGACAAATTATCGACCCACAAGCCTGCTATAGAATCAACATTTCCTTCCTCTTCTTTTTTCCTTCGTCGTTGTACCTCGCCATTTATTTCTATCATATTAATAAGATGAAAGATTAACGAGTAAAGTTGGACGTGCTTTTCTGTAAAATCATCGACAACGAAGGGGTCCGGCTGGTTAATCCATGGAATTTTTTCAGCTATTTCCTTCTCACCATTTTCCAAGAGTATTTCGCGCAATGCATGGAGTAGGAATTCCAAATCTGTGTACGGCTTTCCGAGCTTTAGTTTTATCTGCTCAAGGGCATTTACCAGGCCGATCTTGGAAAATGAATCTGTGTGGCCAACCGGAGTGTCACGTTGAATCATGGTATGTTTAATTAGAATTCGTTCAATTTGTTGCTAAAGTAATGCTTCATTGCCACCAATTGCAAAGATCAGACTTGCCTGTGCCTTTTGGAATTTGCCGTAAAGTTCCACAAGTTTGGTTTCAGCGGTAATAAAGCTGTTTTCACGACTGTTCACCAGAAATAGAGAGCTTTCGCCTTCCTCAAATCTTCGCCGTTCTCCATTTAAAAGCGCCGCATAGTTAGTCACTGTAGTCTCGTATAGCTCAATCTGATCCCTAAGTACCATCATCTCCATGGAATAGGCCTGGATTTTATTCTGTATTTCCAGCCGCTTTTGGTCGATTGCCAGGTTTGCTTCATTTATTTTCAACTTCGTTAGTTGAAGCTCACCGCGCTCCTTGCGCAAAAGTAAAGGCATGCCGAATTCAAATCCCCACTTGTAATCGTTAATGGTGAAATTATCAACCGGATTTCCACTTACCGGTTCATTAATTAAATTATACCTTACGTTGAGTTTTGGCTTGATTTTTTCCGATTTCATGCGCCGTTCGTAGTCAAGCGACTGAAGTTTGTTCTGGTACAACAATAACTCAGGATGGATGCTGTCTATCCTGCTCATAGCCGACTGAAGTGCAGTTTCAGAAATGGATACTGTTTTAGAGCTGATAGGGTCTTTGGGAATTGCCATCGAATCCAGTAAGAGTGGTTCCAACTCATCAGACCATAAATAATTGCTCAGCATAAGTGATGCATTTTGAAGATCGATTTGAGATTCATTCAAGCTCAAGAGCCGGGTTTGCGTCAAAATGTGCGCTTCCAACGTGTCGATAGCCGGAATATCTCCGAGAAGAAAGCTGGATCGGACACCATCGAGCCGTATTTCGGCTAGTGTGACCGACTCCGCGAAAATTTTATTTACATGCCAGGAGACGTACCATTCCCAATACGCGGAGGTGGCGTTATAGACGAGTTGATTTAACATGAGGGTTCGCTCCAGAACGGTTGCTTTCTCATAAACCTGTGCCTGCCGAAGCGCATGTCGCCTTTCGTCGAAAAACAGGCCATTGCCCAGTGGCATGGTGAATCCGGCATACGCAAGCCCGTTGTCCGGAACTACGTTTTCCGGATTCAGGTAGGTGCCACGGTTGGTTTCATAACCTGCCTTCAATTCCAGGCCGACAATAGTTGGGATTTTCAGCTCATTGGTATTCAACATGAAGTATTCTTTTCCGTCATATTCTTTATTGTCCAACTGCGACTTTACCAATGGATCAAAATTACCCCTGGCGCTTTTGAGCATTTGCTCTCCCGACTGCATGGTGATATCCGCTTGCCTACTTACCGGATGGTTCCGTTTTACGAGAGAAATGAAGCTATCAAAACTCACCGTCAAAGAGTCGGACTGGGCTCTTGCTGTACCTGCCAGCGCAATAATAAATACCAATGCTAGAATTGAGATTCTCATTTGTCTGACTGTTCCTTAACAATTTGGTCTGAATTGGAATAGTAATCTGGAGGGAAGCCGTTGATCTGCCGCCATATCTCATACCAGATCGGGACATCGTTGAGCAGTGCGAATCCATTTGCCCCCGATCCGGGTCGTATTGCGGTTGGCCACGGAATATCCATTTCATCTGGCGCTACCAATATGCGGTATTTTCCTTCTTCGCTGGTGAAATTGTCGATTGCCACGACTTTACCACCAAAAGTGCCATATGCAACATTGGGCCAACCGGAAAAGACTATAGCTGGCCAACCGTCGAACATGAAGCGAACAGCCTGACCGACTTGCAAAAGAGGTAGATCCATGGGTTTTATATACATTTCTACAGCCAGATCATATTCGGCAGGCATGATGCTCACCACTGATGCACCTTCCTTTATCATTTCACCAATACCTGTTTGTATAGCTTGTGTCACGTATCCATTTTGTGGCGCAGTGATGTAGTATAGACCGCTACGCACTGAATAATTAGAATACTGGTTTTGCAGTTTGGTAAGCTCGGCATCTGCTCCGTAAACACTGGAAAGTGCTGAAAATTTTTCAGAGTTTGCCTTGGCGAGTTTGTCGCGGAATTCACTTTCGATGGCTGATAATTCGATCCGCGCGTTGATCAGTTCGTTGCGACTGCTGAGGAGTTTGCTTTCGTACCCGATCAATTTTGCCTGGCTTTCCTGCTGCTTTAGGGTACGACTTTCCAGGTCAGTGAGCGATTTCAATCCCTCGTTGTACAATTGCTGCATACGCTCCAATTGGAGTTCGGAGATGTGAAAATTGGTTTTCGAGGCTTCGTATTCTATGCTGTCAGAAGTAACCTTAAGTTGGGCAATAGCCAGTTTGTTATAGGCTTGTTCCGCTTTAAATTTTTGCATCTGGGTTATTGCCACGATCTGACTTTCCATTGCTTTTACCTTCTCATCATACGATTTTCTTGTCAGATCCTTCGCTTCGATTTGCTGGTTGGTCCGGTCGAGTAGGTTTGGATCAAAATACTCATCCTTTATTTCTGAAATAAACAGGATGGTGTCGCCTTTTTTCACATAATCACCTTCCTGAACATGCCAGCTTTCTATTCTACCTGCAATGACGGTATGGATTTCCTGAGGTCTTTGATCCGGTCTTAATGAGGTAACATAACCTTTGGCCCTGATGTTTTGTGTCCATGGAAGGAACATGCTGATAAAGATCAACATCAACAGGCCAAGTATCACCCTGGCAAATACTCTGCCTGTCGAATTGCCGGCCAACTTTTTAAAGGACTCGTATTTGGAAGTATCTACCAGAATACGGTCATTGCTATTGGATATATTGAGCATCTTAAAATCAATTGGATGTGTAAAACATATTGCGGTCTTTCAGCTTATTGAAGGGACTATCCGCCACAAGTTCACCTTTTCCCATGATTATTATCCGGTCGCATTTTTCGGCGATCTCAGCCTGGTTAGAAATTACAATCAGGGTCCATGGATTCCGGCTATCTATCAGATAATCCATGATGCTGGTGCGCTCTTTTGGATCGAGGCGGTTGAGCTGATCTGTTACCAGTAGCAACCTCGTAGGACATGCAAGGCTTCTTGCGAGCATTATCTTGGTTACCACGCTGCCAGGAAGATTTTTGCCTTCGGGGTCTATTTGTGTTTCAAATCCATCTCTGAGATTTTGGACAAAATCCAACAGGAATACTTTTTCGGCGACCTCAACCACCCTTTTCATTGTGATGCCCGGTCTGCCGAGCGATATGTTTTCGTACAACGTACCAAGAAATAGTTTTTGTTCATTGATGCTGTCGCCAATATATGTCCGCAGGCTTTGCAGGTTGAGGTTTCCCACTGGGATATCGTTATAACTGAGAATGCCTGTAAAGTCCTGATACAAGCCGGCCATGATTTGCAGCATGGTGGACTTACCGGATCCGCTATAACCAGAGAGGCAAATTCTTTCTCCACTCTGGATTTTTACTGAGAAGTTCCTGATCACGTCTTCTTTGCTGTCTGCATACCGGAAGGACAAATTCTTGAGATCCACAGACATACCGCCATTTTTATCAACCTCTTCAAACGACAATCCGTCATTATTTTCTAATGGCAGGTCGGTGACAGCACCCATTTTTTCGAGTGCGGTAAGTACATCATAGATGGTTTCCATACTCAGGATGAGCTTCTCCACGGAATTGATGATGAGAAGTATCACGATTTCAGCCGCGACAAACTGGCCCAGGTTTATTTGCTGGTCGATCACCAGCAGACTACCCATGATCAATAACCCGGCGGCAACCACGAGTTTAAAGCTCACCATGTTGATGTATTGCACTACAAGCACACGGAAATGTTTCTTTCGCGCATCGATATACCCTGAGACCAGTTCATCGGTTTTGGTTATGTGCATCTTCGTATTTCCCGCGAGCTTGAACGTTTCCATATTTCGCCCCACCTCTTCCAGCCAATGGACAACTGCGAATTTATACTTAGATTCTTTCAGCGATGTAGTGAGACCCTTTGGCCCGGTGAGCCTGAAAATTAAATAAACAATCAGTAATAAGGCCAGCCCGAAGAAGATGAAGAAGGGATGATAAAGTGATAATAGTAGCAGTCCGAAGAATACCTGAAGGGTTGCTGATGAAAAGTCTATCAGTATTTTTGAAAGCC